>PFGT01000061.1:0-71519 GCA_002782005.1 Hydrogenophilales bacterium CG12_big_fil_rev_8_21_14_0_65_61_21
TCCTCGATGCTAATGGCCCGCCCGGTGGCATCGAACTCGACCACGCCATAGCGCTCCGGGTCGCGTACCCGGTAGGCGAATACCCGCGCGCCCGAGGTCATCACCGACGCCTCCTTCACCCGGTTGCCGAAGTCGTGACCGAAGAACAGGTTGTCGCCCAGCACCAAGGCGCAAGGCTGGTCGGCGATGAACTCGCGGTCGAGCAGAAAGGCCTGGGCGATGCCCGCCGGCTTCGGCTGCTGGACGTATTTCAAGCTCAAGCCCCACTGACGGCCGTCGCCCAGCAAACGCTCGAACAAGGGCGCGTCATGCGGCGTGGTAATGATGAGGATTTCCCGGATACCGGCCAGCATCAGGCTGGACAGCGGGTAATAGATCATCGGCTTGTCGTAGACCGGCAGCAGTTGCTTCGACACGGCAATGGTCAACGGGTAAAGCCGGGTGCCGGAACCGCCGGCCAGGATGATGCCTTTCATGATGATTTCTTCGTCAAGTGGGAGCCACTGCCAAATGGATAATCCAGGTCCACATTAACCCCCCAGCAAGCTGGCCAACCCAGCGCGAACAACGACGACATCGGTTGGCGAAAGCTTACCGAGTTCTCCCCGTACCAGTCGATGATCGAGCGTGAATAGCTTGAAGCGCACCTTGGATGCGGCCGGCAACCCGGCGGCGGCAAGATCGGTGAGCGGGCAGTCGAGCGGCCAGGGTGGGTTTGCCTGCGAGGTAATCATGGCCATGACCGAGTGACCAGCGGGGGTATTGAAAGCTACTGGATCGGAGAGCACTAGCGCGGGGCGATTTTTGCTGGTGTTGCGGTCGGTAAACGGAAATGGGACGCGCACCACGGCATAGCGCTCAAAGTCCACGGTAAGCCTCCTCGTCGGCGGCGCCGGCCCATTCGGAGAGCGTACCTTCGATGGCACGCAGATATTCGATATCCAGTGGCTGCACGCGGCGCACCGTCGCCGTGCCGTCGGCGCCGACTTCCCAGGCGATCAGGTCACCCGGCGTGACGTTCAGAGCAACACGCACATCCTGGGGGATGGTGGTCTGGCCTTTGGCCGTAATCTTGGCAACGGCTAACATTATTTCTCCTCCGGTAATGCAGTCCTTACTTCCTTACTTTACTACGGGTAGCCGGTAGCGTCTATCGATAACCCCAACCGTTCGCCCCTGTAGCTACCGTCGCGCACCCGGCGCCACCAGGCCGCGTTGTCCAGATACCAGCGCACGGTCTTGCGCATCCCGGTCTCGAAGGTTTCCGCCGGGCTCCAGCCGAGTTCGCGCTCGATCTTGCTGGCGTCGATGGCGTAACGCCGGTCATGGCCGGGCCGGTCGGCCACAAAGGTAATCAGGTCGCGGTAATGGCCAACGCCGGCCGGCTTGTCCGGGTGCATCTCTTCCAGGAGGTCGCACAGTATGTGGACTACTTCCAGATTCTGGCGCTCGTTGTGGCCGCCGATGTTGTAGGTCTCGCCCGGCCGGCCTTCGAGCAGCACCTGGACCAGGGCGCGGGCATGGTCCTCGACATAGAGCCAGTCGCGGATCTGGCCGCCCTTGCCATAGACCGGCAGCGGCTTGCCCTCCAGGGCGTTAAGTATGGTCAACGGGATCAGCTTCTCGGGGAAGTGGTAGGGGCCGTAGTTGTTGGAGCAATTGGTGGTAACCGTCGGCAAGCCGTAGGTGTGATGCCAGGCGCGCACCAGGTGATCGGACGCGGCCTTGCTGGCGGAATAGGGCGAGTTGGGCTGGTAGCAAGTCGTCTCGGTGAACAGGCCGGTGGCGTCCAGGCTGCCATAGACCTCGTCGGTGGAGATATGGTGGAAGCGGAAGCCGGTCTTTTGCCCGTCGCTGAGACGATTCCAGTAATGGCGCGCCGCCTCCAGCAGGGTGTAGGTGCCGACGATGTTGGTCTGGATGAACTCGGCCGGGCCGTCGATGGAGCGGTCGACGTGGCTCTCGGCGGCCAGGTGCATGATGCCGTCCGGCCGGTGCTGGGCGAACAGGCGGCCGACCTCGGCGGCGTCGCGGATGTCCACTTTTTCAAAGGTATAACGCGGGTCGCTGGCGACGCTGGCGACCGAATCGAGGTTGCCGGCATAGGTCAGGCAATCGACGTTGACTACCCGGTGATCGGTGTTGGCGATCAGGTAGCGGATGACGGCGGAACCGATGAAACCGGCGCCGCCGGTGATGAGCAGGGTCTTGGGCATGGTCAGGGGTTCGGGTAGGTATCGAGGTCTTCCTGCACCTGGGCCAGTGCGTCGCGCCAGTCGGGCAGGCGGATGCCGAAGGTGGCGGCCAGTTTGCCGTTGTCGAGCACGGAATAGGCCGGGCGTTTGGCGGGCGTCGGGTAGTCGGCCGTGGCAATGGCGGTGACCTGCTGGCAGGCGATGGTTTCGTGCCGGCGCTGATGTTCGACGATGCGCTCGGCGAAGGCGTGCCAGGTCGCAGCGCCGGCCGAGGTCAGGTGGTAGAGGCCGCAGGCCCGATGCCAGGCGGCACGGTCGTCGCCCAGTTGCGCCAGAATCAGCGCCGTGGCCTCGGCGATATGGCGCGACCAGGTGGGCGCGCCATGCTGGTCAGCGACCACGGAGAGCGCCTCGCGCTCGCGCGCCAGCCGGCGCATGGTACGCATGAAGTTGCCGCCGCGCGCGCCATAGACCCAGGCGGTGCGCAGGATCAGCCAGTCGCAGCCAGCCTTCGCTATCGCCTCTTCGCCGGCCAGCTTGGTGCGGCCGTAGACGCCTTGCGGGTTGGGCGCGGCGTCTTCCTGGTAGGGTGTGGTCGCCGTGCCGTCGAACACATAGTCGGTGGAATAGTGCAGCAGTTGCGCGCCGACCCGGCCGGCGGCCTCGGCCAGCCATCCCGGCGCGACGGCATTGACGGCGGCGGCGAGGTCCGGCTCCTGTTCGGCCTTATCGACGGCGGTGTAGGCGGCGGCGTTGACGATCCAGGCGGGCCGGACCTGCTCCACCAGCGGCAGGATGGTCTCCGGTTGCATCAGGTCGAGACAGTAGGGTTGCGTACGGCGGCCGACGGCGACCACCTCGCCCAGGGTGGCGAGCGTGCGGCGCAACTCCCAGGCGACCTGACCGTCGCCGCCCAGGATCAGGATGCGACGTGGTTCAGTCGGCATAGACCGGCAGCCGGTCGCGGGGGAAATCGGCCAGGGTCGGAGCCGCTGCGTCCTTGGCCGACAGCTCGGGCGCGTCCACCGGCCAGTCTATGCCCAGCGCCGGGTCGTTCCACAATAGGCTGGCCTCGGCCTTGGGGTCGTAGAACTCGGTGCATTTGTAGGCGAACAGCGCGGTCTCGCTGGTGACGCAAAAGCCGTGCGCGAAGCCGGGCGGGATGTAGAACTGGCGCTTGTTGTCCGAGGACAGGATAGCGCTTGCGACCTGGCCGAAGGTCGGCGAGCCGAGCCGGACATCCAGCGCCACGTCGAACACCTCGCCTTGCAACACATAGACCAGCTTGCCCTGACCGTTGGGGTTTTGAAAATGCAGGCCGCGCAGCACGCCCCGGCGCGAAAATGAGAGATTGTCCTGGACGAAACGTTCCGGCAGGCCGAGCGCGGCATAGCGGGCCTGGTTCCAGGTCTCCATGAAGAAGCCGCGTGAGTCGCCGTATACCTTGGGTTCGATGAGCTTGACCTCGGCGAGGTTCGTTTCCGTGATCTGCATTGCGCTGACTATCCCTTGATGAGCAGTGCGAATTTTGACCGATTTGGCACGAATACGGAAACGGCCGGCGTCGAATTGGCGCGAATATCGAGATATTTGTATCTTGAATCTATACTGAAGGCGTTCAAGCTGTGTCCCTGCTTGTGTTCGACCGGGTCTGGCAAATCTCGATGAAACTGAAGCCTGCCGTCATTTTGTGTCAATTTATCGCCCTGCTCGCTATTGGGCTGCCGCCTTGGCCGGCGTTGGCGGCGGACAACGGCATCAGCCTGGGCGTGCTGGCCTTTCGGCCGCAGCCGGAGACCCAGGCGCGTTGGCAGCCGACCGCCGATTACCTGGCGGCAAAGATAGGTTGCCCGGTCAAGCTGATGGCCCTGGACTACCCGCAACTGGAGGCCGCCATCGCTCGCCGGCAGGTGGATTTTGTCCTCACCAACTCCGGCCATTATGTCCTGATGACCGAGCGCAACGGCCTGTCCTCGCCCCTGGCGACCTTGATCGGCGAGGAAAACGGCCAGCCGCTCTCGCAGTTTGGCGGGGTGATCGTCACCCGCGCCGGGCGCACCGACATCGCCTCGCTGGCCGATCTGCGCGGCAAGACCGTGGCCACCCCAGAAACCGGCTCGCTGGGCGGTTATCAGGCAGAGGCCTATGAACTGACCCAGGCCGGGTTCGCGCTGCCGGGCGACATCAAGCTACAGGTGACCGGTATGCCCCATGACCGCGCCCTGGCTGCGGTGCTGGCGGGCCGTGCCGACGTCGCGTTCGTGCGCACCGGGCTGATCGAGAGTCTGCAACGGGAAGGTCGCCTGACCCCAGGACGGTTCAAGATAGTGAATCGCCAGCAGGTCGCCGGTTTTCCATTCCTGCTCTCCACCCACCTGTATCCGGAATGGCCTATCGCCGCCCTGCCCCAGGTTGATGCGCGACTGGCCCGGCGGGTGGCCGCCGCGCTATACACGATGCCGCCCGATGATCCGGCGCTGCGGCTCGGCCACTACCGTGGCTGGGCCATACCGCCCGACTATCAGCCGGTTCGGACCGTACTCCAGGCGCTGCGCCTGCCGCCTTATGACCATGCGCCCGCCTTCACCTGGCGCGACATCGTCGAGAAAAACCGGTCCACGGTCGCCGTCGCCGGCGTCGGGGTCGTCCTGGTGGTGTTGTTGACCATTTTTCTGGAACTTGGCAATCGCCAACTACGCCAAGAAACCAAAACCCGCCAACTGTTGCTCGCCGCCTTGGGCGAGGGGATTTACGGTGTCGGCCGCGCTGGCCGCTGCACCTTCGTCAATCCGGCCGCCCTGACCATGCTGGGTTTCAGCGAAGCGGAGGTTCTGGATCAGGACCAGCACGCCTTGTTCCACCATCACCGGCCGGATGGTCAGGCCTACCCCAGCGCCGATTGTCCCATCCGTCTCACCTTGCTGGATGGCCAAACCCGACATCGGGAGGAATGGTTCTACAAAAAAGACGGCACCGGATTTCCCATAGAAATGACCGTGGCCGCCATCGAAAAAGACGCTGTCCACAACGGCGCCGTTGTGGTCTTCCACGACATCAGCGAACGCAAGCGGTTGGAGGGGGAGCTTCAGGCCCTGGCCACCACCGACTCGCTGACCGGACTGGCCAACCGGCGCTGTTTTCTCGGCCAACTGAAACAGGAATGGGAGCGGTTGCAACGCTTCGGGGAACCGGGCGCGGCGCTGCTGATGTTGGATATCGACCACTTCAAACGGGTCAACGACGATCACGGCCACGCTGCCGGCGACGCGGAGCTGCGCCGCTTCGCCGAGTTGGTGTTGGCCAGCCTGCGCAAGACCGACCAGGCCGGACGGCTGGGCGGCGAGGAATTCGCCATCCTGTTGCCGGGCGCCGATGGCCAGGGCGCGCTGGAGTTCGCAGAGCGGCTCCGGGCGCGGATCGCCGCCGAGGAGGTTGTGTATGACGACCGGAAACTACGGATCACGGTCAGCATCGGCGTGACCCAACTCGCCCAGGCCGATGCCTTGGCCGAGATCGCCTTGCGGCGTGCTGATGAAGCGCTCTATCAGGCCAAGGCGAATGGCCGCAATCGGGTGGAGTCGGCGTAAGCCCGCCCCCGACGATAGCGGGTCAGACCCCGTCGACGTTACGTTGCAACCACAACTCCAGCAACGCCAAGTGCCACAGCTTGCTGCCCTGGATGCGGGTGTGATGACGCTCCGGCTCGGCCAATAATTTGGCGACATAGTCGCGCCGGAACAGGCCGCGCTCGCGGCAGGCGCGCGAATCCAGGATGGCGCGCATGAATTCGAGGAAATCGCCGCGCACATATTTCAGCGCCGGCATTGGGAAATAGCCCTTCTTGCGGTCGATCACCGCATCCGGCAGCCGGCCGCGAGCGATCAGCTTGAGGATATGCTTGCCGCCCGAGGCCAGCTTCAGCTCCGGCGGCATCCGCGCCGCCAGCTCGACCACCTGGCGATCGAGGAACGGCACCCGCGCCTCCAGGCCCCAGGCCATGGTCATATTGTCCACCCGCTTGACCGGGTCGTCGGTAATCAACAGGGTTGCGTCCAGGCGCAGCACCTGGTCGATGAACTCGTCGGCCAGCGGTTCGGCCAGGCGTGCGGCGACCGTCGCGGCGGTGTGGTCGGGACCGTGATAGACGGGCATCACGGTGGTCAGATATTCGGCGTGGTCGCGGTCGAAATAGTGCCGGCGGAAGCGCTCGACCGCCGCGCCCTCGGTCTCGGCACGCATCTGCGGGTACCAGAAATAACCGCCGAACACCTCGTCCGCGCCCTGGCCGCTCTGCACCACCTTGACCGTTTTCGAGACCTGTTCGGCGAGCAGGTAAAAGGCCACCGCGTCCTGGCCGACCATCGGCTCGGCCATATTATCGACGGCCTCCGGCAAGCGCCTCAGCACCTCGCCGTTGGCGATGCGGTACTGGTGGTGGCGGGTGCCGAAATGGGCCGCCACCGCATCGGAATACTCGAATTCGTTGCCGGCCTCTTCCGGCTGGTCCTCAAAGCCGACCGAGAAGGTCATCAGGTCGCGCGCGCCCTGCTCCGCCAGCAAGGCCACCAGCAGGCTGGAATCGAGGCCGCCGGAGAGCAGCACGCCGACCTTGACGTCGGCCACCGCCAGGCGTTTTTGCACCGCCACCGACAGGGCATCGTGGATCGCGGCCTGCCATTCCGCCTCGGTCATGGCGCGCTCCGGGCGTTGCGCCGCCAGGCGCCAGTAGCGCCGCTCGGTCATTTGGCCGGCGCGGTCAAAGCTCAGGGTCGTGGCCGGCGCCACCTTGCGTACCCCGGCCAGCAGGGTATAGGGCGCCGGCACCACGGCATGAAGGGTGAAATGATGATGCAGGGCCACCGGGTCGATGGCAGTATCCACGCCGCCCGCCGCCAGCAGGGCCTGGGTCGTGGAGGCGAAGCGCAAATAGGCGCCGGTCAGGTTGTAGTAAAGCGGCTTGATGCCGAGCCGATCGCGGGCCAGAAACAGGCGGCCGCGAGACCGGTCCCAGAGGGCGAAGGCGAAGGCGCCATCCAGATGCTCGACACAGTCCTCGCCCCATTCGGCCCAGGCGCGCAGGAGCACCTCGGTGTCGCCGTCGGACTTGAACCGATGGCCCTTGCCGATCAGCTCGGCGCGCAGGCCGGGGTAGTTATAGATGGTGCCGTTGAATATCAGCGCCAGGCCCGCCGCCTCATCGACCATCGGCTGGGCTGAAGCGAGGCTGAGGTCGATGATGGCCAGCCGGCGATGGCCGAAGGCGACCGGCCCGTCGAACCATGTGCCTTCGGCGTCCGGCCCGCGCCGGGCCAGGGTCGCGGTCATTTTCTGGATGACGGCGGGGTCCGGCCGCTGGTCGTCGAGGCGTAATTCGCCGGCTATACCGCACATGGCTTCATGTGCCGGGTTGTTCCGGCCGGCTGTTCACGGCGGGCCGGCGTTTATCGTTGCTGCGTGCCTGGTGGAATAGTCGTAACTGGTCCAGCAGCTCCTGGTTCAGGGTATCGAGTTCGGCCAGCCGCTGCCGCGCCTCGTCGGCCTGGCCGGTCTGTTTGAGGGCCAACAGATCATTGGCCAGGGTGACCAGGCGGCGCCAGATTGCCCGCGTCGCCTTATAGGCTTCTAGCTCACCATAGCGTTCCCGCGCGGCACCCTCCAGCCAGCGTCCAAACAGGCTGGCGTGCTGTTCCGGCTCGGTGGCGGCGGGACCCGTGTCGCGCAATAGCCGGTCGGTGACACGGTCGATCCAGTCCTGATAGTTGAATTCGGCCACCAGCAGGGGCAGTTCGCGCGGCGGCGACGGGTATTGGCAGGCCTCGGCCCAGCGCGGGTCGGGTTGCCAGGCGGCGATCCAGTCCGGCATGGCGCTGGCGGGCATCGGCCGGGCGATGGCATAGCCTTGCGCCCGGTCGCAACCCAGGTGTAGCAGCAGTGTGCCATGGGCCACGGTTTCCACGCCTTCGGCCACGATCTGGCGCTGAAAGGCATTGGCCAGGCCGACGATGCCCCCAACGATGGCCAGGTCCTCGGTGTCGTGCAGCATGTCGCGAACGAAAGACTGGTCGATCTTCAGGGTCTCGGCCGGCAAGCGCTTGAAGTAGGTGAGCGAGGAATAGCCAGTGCCGAAATCGTCGAGCGCGAAGCGCACGCCAAGCCGCTGGCAGGACTCAATCAGTTCGGTGACATGGAGGATATCGTCCAGGGCGCTGGTTTCCAGTATCTCCAGTTCGAGGTCTTGCGGCGGAACCTCGGGATGTCTGGCCAACGCCGCTGCCAACTGTTCGGCCATATCGGTCCGCTGCATCTGGCGGGCGGAGACGTTGACGCTGACCGGTAGCTCGATGCCGGCGGCGCGCCAGGCCGCCATCTGGGCCAAGGCCTGCTCGATCACCCAGTCACCCAACTGGATCGAGAATTCGTGGCCTTCGACAAAGGGCAGGAACTCGGCCGGCGGCAGCAGACCGCGCAGCGGGTGGTTCCAGCGTATCAGCGCCTCGGCGCCGATCGCCTTGCCCTGGCGCAGGTCCACCTTGGGTTGGTAGTAGAGGACGAATTCGCCGGCGCGCAGTCCTTGCTCAATCCGGGTCACGGCCTCGTGATGGGCGCGAGTTCGGCGGTCGCGCTCGGGGTCAAACAAATGGTAGCGATTGCGGCCGCTTTCCTTGGCCGTATACATGGCCTGGTCGGCGTGGCGCAACAAGGTATCCGGATCGGCCTCGTCCTGCGGGAACAGCGATACGCCGATGCTGGCCGTGATGCGCACCGCCTGGTTATGTAACGGATAGGGTTCGGCAATCGCCTTGAGCAGCCGATCCAGGGTCTTACGGCACTCGTCGATGTTGGCCAGGCCCAGCAGCAATACGAATTCGTCGCCGCCCAGCCGGGCGACCGTGTCGCCGGCCCGCAGCGCCAGGGTCACCCGGTTCGATAGCGCCATCAGCAGGTTGTCGCCGGCCTCGTGGCCGAGTTCGTCGTTGACCTGTTTGAAGCCGTCCAGGTCCATATAACAGACGGCCAGCACGCCGTTAACCCGCTGGGCCTGGGCCAGGGCCATATGCATCCGGTCGGCCAGCAACACCCGATTGGGCAACTGGGTCAGGGCGTCGTAGTGGGCGATGCGTTCCAGGCGCTGCTGTTGTTCCTTGATCTGCGATATGTCGCGGAAGATGCCAATGTAATGGCTCACCTGCCCAACCTCATCCTTCATCGCGACGATGGCCAATTCCACTGGATAGAACTCGCCATTCTTGTGCCGGTTCCAGATTTCGCCGCGCCACTGTCCGGTGGCCCGAATCGCCGCCCACATGGCGGCGTAGAAACCGGCCTCCTGGCGCCCGGAGGATAGCAGGCGCGGGGTCTGGCCCAGGATTTCTTCGCGGCTATAGCCGGTGAGCCGGGTAAAGGCGGGGTTGATCTCGACGATGCGTTGCCACGGGTCGGTGATGGCGACGCCGCTGGGGGCGTACTCGAACACCCTGGCGGCCAGCCGCAGCCGGTCGAGCGTGCGCCGCTCCTGGGTCTGGTCGCGGAACACCAGCACCGCGCCCACGATGCGGCCGTCATCATGGCGAATGGGCGCGGCGGAATCGGCGATGGGCCGCTCCGTGCCATCGCGGGCGATGAGCAGGGTATGGTTGGCCAGCCCTACCACCACACCTTCGCGTATAGCCCGGCCGACCGGACATTTGACCTTCTCGCGCGTGGTCTCGTTGATGATGGAGAATACGTCCCGCACCGAACGTCCTTCCGCCTCGGCGGCGGTCCAACCGGTCAGCGTTTCCGCCGCCGGGTTTATGAACTCGACCCGGCCTTCGCAGTCGGTGGCCATGACCGCGTCGCCGATCGATGAAAGGGTGACCTGTAGGCGCTCCTTTTCTACCATCAGCGCCTTGCGTGCTGCCTCAATGGACTGGGCCATGCGGTTGAAAACGTCAATGGTATTGCGCAGCTCCCGACTGCCGGCCGCCTCAACATGGACCGACCAGTCGCCCCGCGCCATCGACTCAGCCGCCTGGTTGAGCGCCCGCAAGGGCCGCAGGCCAGAGCGCAGGATCAGCCAGATGCCGATGAAATCGAGCACTAGCGCCAGCGACAGGATAGCCAGGTGGGCGAGGAAAGCATTCCACAGCCGGTTGATCGCGGACGTGGCGGTCATCTCGATGGTGACCAGGCCGTAATCCCGGCTGCCGATGACCAGTGAGCGGCTTTGCTGTGGCGATGGGACGCTGGTAAAGCGCGCAAACCAGCCGGGCGCACTGGGCGCCGCATCCTTGTCGCTGGCCGCAAGCTGCTTGCCTCTGGCGTTGGTCCAGGCGATGCGCCGGATGTCATCGCGTTTAACCCGTCGCCGGATAACCTGTTCGATGCTGGCGTAATCGCCGATCACCGCCGATTCGGCGATGGCCGCCAACAACGAATCCTGCTCGATGACGAGATGCTCCTCGATCTCATGATGGGAAAAATCGGCCTCCTTGGTGGTGGAAACCAGGAGCAGCAAGCTCCCCGCTACGGCCAGCGCCAGACTCGCGGAAAGCATCACCCGGCCAACCAGGGGCAGCCGCGCCCACAGACCGGGTTTCACGCTCAGCGTCCCTCCTGCTTCCAGATCAGGCGATAGACCTCGCGCTGATTGCGGTACTCGGCGTCCTGCGCCGGAACGAAACCATAAGGCGGCTTCTGCTTGATGACGGCGGCGCTGGCCTTGAGTATTTTTAGTCCCTCGGGGTCTTGCGCCATGCCGATTAGCGCATCGCGCACCGCCTGCGCCGCGGCCGCTGGCACGCGCGGATGGGCGGCGATGGGCAGATTGAGATAAGGTTCGGAGGTCCACAGCGCACGGTATTTGAAGCCTTCGCGCGCGGCGTATTCCTGCATCACCCTGGAATTGACGCTCGCCGCCTGAATCTGGCCGGCGCGCATCTGCGCCATGATGCCTTCCTGATTGCCGCCGAATGCCGGTTTGACCGTGATCCCGGTCAGAATCAGCGCGGTCATCGGCGCCATATAGCCGACAAAAGCGTTCTTGTTTGGAAAGCCGACTTCCCTGCCCGCCAATTCGCGCAGCGAGCGCAAGGGGGAATCTTCCGGCGTCACGATCTGGCCGTGGATGGGTTTTCCCGCCGGTCGCGCAATGACCCGGTAACCTGCGGCGGCATGATTCGGGGCGAGGATATGATTGCTATAGACAAAATCGAAATCGCCCCGTGCTTCCGCGCCGGAATATTCCAAGGCGTCTTTTCTCGTCCCGAGTTCCAGCATCACGCCGCTCTTCTTGCCGGCGTAGTCGAGGATCGGGTTCCAGTATTGCGCGGTGAGCACGGCGCTTCTCTGTGGAAGTATGCCGAAGGTATAGGCCTGCACGGCCTGCGCCGCCAAGCCGAGCAACAGACCGGCGATCAAGGGAAGTGCGGGCTTCATCTTCAGGTCTCCTCGTTGTTGTTGTTTGATGGTACGAATTTAGCCTGCCGTATAGTACTCCGTAGCCGTTGGAAGTGCAGCAGCCCGGCCAGCAGCGTCAGCACGCCGCACAGGAATAATGTCGGGCGGATGCCGATGCCGTGCGCCAGGCTGCCGACCACCAGGCTGCCGAGCGGCGCAACGCCGAGGAAGGCCATCGAGAAGGTGGCCATGACCCGGCCCCGCATGTCGTCCCGCACCCAACTCTGCAACAGGGTGTTGCTGCCGGCGGCGACCAGCACCACGGAAAAGCCCAGCGCCATCAGGATTGGGTAGGCCAGCGCATGTTGGGTATTCAGGGCAAACAGGGCCAACGCCGCGCCGGCCGAGACGGCCGCTAATGAAACGCGCTGGGCCAGACCTGTGATGGAGCCGCGCGTGGCCAGGAACAGGCTGCCGCTGAGTGAACCGGCACCGGCGCTGCTGACCAGCAGGCCGAAGGTGCTGGCGTCGCCGTGGAAGATGGTCTTGACGTACACCGGCATCATGACCACATAAGGCGCGACCAGGAAGCTGACTGCGGCCACCAGCATCAGGAACAGGCGAATGTCGCGATGGCTGAAGGTATAGCTCAGCCCTTCGCGTAGCGCGTGCAGCGCCGGCTTGGAGCGGTCGCCGCCGGGCCGTGCCCGGATCGCCCACAGCGCCAGCAGCACCGCCAGGTAGGAGGTGGCGTTGAGGATGAAGCAAATCGCCTCGCCCAGCAGCGCGATGATGAAACCGGCCAAGGCCGGCGCGATGAACCGGGTGGCGTTCATGAGCAGCGAATTGAGGGCGATGGCGTTTTGCAGATGTGTTCGGTCCGACACCAGATGCACTACCAGCGACTGCCGGGCCGGCATGTCCAGGGCGTTGATGCAGCCCATGACGAAGGCCATGGTCAGGAGCAGGCTCGGGGTGATCCAGCCCTGCCAGGTCAGGATGGCCAAAATCATGGCTTGGCACATGGCCAGGGTCTGGGTCAGCATCATCAGGCGGCGGCGGTCCCAGCGGTCCGACCAGACCCCGCCCAGGGCGCCGAACAGCAGGATGGGCGCCTGGCTGGCAAAACCGAGCAGTCCCAGCACCAGGGCCGAGTCGGTCAGCCGGTAGGCCAGCCAGCCCATGGCGATCTGCTGCATCCAGGTGCCGGCCACCGAAACGAGCTGACCGGCAAAGTAGAGCCGGAAGTCGCGCGAGCGCAGGGCCTTGAGCGGATGGTGGATAATGGCGGACATCAATTGACTCTGTGAACTCAGCTCGGCATTGGGTTGCTCGGATTTCAACCCGACCGACAGCCCATATAGTGCAACACTATACTCATCATGGAAAATAACCCCGCCGCCAACCCTACCGCCTTCAAGGTATTGGCGGCGATCAGCTTCTCGCATTTTCTCAACGACATCATGCAGTCGTTGATGCTCGCCAGCTATCCGCTGTTCAAGACCGGCTTCGGTCTCAGCTTCAGCCAGATCGGTATGCTGACCCTGGCCTTCCAGTTCACCGCCTCGCTGCTGCAACCGGCGGTCGGCGCCTATACCGACCGTCACCCCAAACCCTTCTCGCTGGCCTTGGGCATGGGTTGCACGCTGACCGGTCTGCTGGCGCTATCCGTGGCCTCGACCTTCCCCATGCTGCTCGCGGCCGCCGCCCTGGTCGGCAGCGGTTCGGCGGTGTTCCATCCGGAGGCCTCGCGGGTGGCGCGCATGGCCTCGGGCGGCCGGCATGGCCTGGCGCAGTCCATCTTCCAGGTCGGCGGCAACACCGGCGCGGCCTTTGGACCCCTATTGGCGGCCTGGATCGTGTTACCCAACGGCCAGCGCAGCATCGCCCTGTTCGGCCTGGTCGCCCTGCTGGCCATGATCGTGTTGACCGGCGTCGGCGTCTGGTACCGACGCCAGCACCGCAAACCGAGGCCGGCGGCCGCCGGAACCGGCCACGGGCTGCCTAGAAGCCGCGTCACGCAGACACTGGCCGTGCTGCTGGCGCTGATGTTCTCCAAGTTCTTCTATCTGACCAGCATCACCAGCTACCTGATCTTTTACCTGATGGAGCACTACCGGATCGATGCCCTGGCAGCGCAATACCACCTGTTCTATTTCCTGTTCGCGGTCGCCGCAGGCACCCTGCTGGGTGGCCCCATCGGCGACCGTATCGGCCGCAAGCAGGTGATCTGGATGTCCATCCTCGGCGTCGCGCCGTTCACCCTGGCCCTGCCCTATGTCGGCCTGGGCGTCTCGGCGGTGCTGACCATGATAATCGGCTTCATGCTGGCCTCGGCCTTCCCGGCCATGGTGGTTTACGGCCAGGAATTGCTGCCCGGCAAGGTGGGCGCCATCTCCGGGCTATTCTTCGGGCTGGCCTTCGGTCTGGCCGGCATCGGCGCCGCCGTGCTCGGCCAGGCCGCCGACCACTGGGGCATTGTCACGGTCTACAAGCTGTGTTCATTCCTGCCGCTGATCGGTGTGCTGGCGGTGTTGTTGCCGGATTTGCACCAGCCGAAGATCGGAGCGGTTTGTCGGACAGAAGTCCAACCTACCAGGATGTAGCCCGACAGCCCGATGAATTGGATTTATCGAACGAGGTCACCATGGCAAAGGAAAACGAACGATTGGATCAAGCGGTTCTGGCCGCTCGACGCAACGCCGAGAAACGGGCGGAGGGCTATCGGGAACAGGCGCTGAAGTTATTTCCATGGGTGTGCGGCCGCTGCGCCCGGACCTTCACCCACAGTAATCTGCAATTGTTGGAGGTCCATCACAAGAACAACAACCACAACGATAACCCTCCGGACGGCAGCAATTGGGAACTGCTCTGCACCTATTGCCACGAGAACGAGCATTCCAAGCTGAAGGACGGCGCCGGACGAATCGATGCGGGAAACGCCACATCGCCCTCAACGTTTAACGCCTTCGCCGATCTCAAGGCGTTGATGGCGTCGAAGAAGCGGGACTAGCCATGATGGCCCGCGCCCGCAACTGGCCGCAGCCGCCGTCGATGTCCTGGCCGGCGGAGTTGCGCAGCTTGGTCAGGATGCCGCGCCGGTGTAGTTGGCGCGCCATCTGAGCCGCCTGTTCCCAGAGCGGGCGCTGGTAAGGCAGGGCGGCGACCGTGTTGTAGGGGATCAGGTTCATCAGCGCGTACTTGCCGGTCAGCAGACGGACGATGCCGTCGATCTCGTCGGCGCTGTCGTTGACGCCTTCGATCAAGGTCCACTGATACTGGATCGGGTAGCCGGTGGCGCGGGCATAGCGCTCGCCCAGTTCGACCAATTCATCCGGGGCGATGCGCGGCGCCTTGGGCAACAGTTGCTCGCGCAGGTCGGCGCGGCTGGTGTGCAGAGACAGGGCCAGCGCCGGCTTGACCGTTTCGAGTGGCAAGCGCTCGAACACCCGCCGGTCGCCAACGGTGGAAAAGACCAGGTTCTTGTGGCCGATACCACCCGCCGTGCCCAGAAAATCAATCGCTTCGAGTACGTTGTCGAGGTTGTGGGCCGGCTCGCCCATGCCCATGAACACCACCTTTTTGACCGGCCGAAGCCGGCGCGCCAGCGCGACCTGGGCGACGATCTCGGCGCTGGCCAGTTGTCGTAGCAGACCGCCGCGCCCGGTCATGCAGAACACGCAGCCAACCGCGCAGCCGACCTGGGTGGAGACGCACAAACCGTCGCGCGGCAGTAGCACGCTCTCCACCGTCTGGCCGTCGGCCAATTCGACCAACAGGCGGGCGGAGCCATCGGCGGCCGGGTGTTCGGAACGCAACCGGGCCAGACCATCCAGTTCGGCCAGCAGACCGGGCAGGGCATTGCGCAATGCCAGCGGCAGGAATGCCTCGGCCCGGCTGTGGCGCTTATCGAGCGAGCGTACCTGCGCCCAGGCGCGCAGCACCCGCAGTTCGTGGCCGGGTTTGGCGCCGAAGGCGCGTAGGCGTTGACGGAGGTGTTCGATGTGCATGGCTCCTAGCAGCGTCGGTTTCGTGCGGGGTGGCGCGCATCTTTTGACCGCTCCGGCAGCAATTCAGCCGGCTCGGTCGGGCAGGCGACCATCAATGGTAGAGGCCCATCCATGTCAGAAGGGTATCCGCAGCCAGATCCGGCCGGCCTGCTTCTCGATCTCGATCTGCCCCTCGCCGACCCGATAGTTCAGATAGCAGGTATGGCGCGGATCGGACAGCAGCGTGGGGTTGAGAACCACAAAATTGTCGCCCGCGCAGCGCGCCGATCGCGTGGCCAGGCCGGGGTGGCCTTCATGGTGGAGGCGGGCGCCGATGGCCTGGCAAAAATTGTAGTCCGTGCCATGCACGAGGTCGGGGTAGTTCGTTGTCAATGGCCTGAAATCGAGCAGGGCCGCGTCGCCGCGCACCCAGTACACCTTGCGTTCCGCGATCACGCCTGGTGCGCAAAAACCGGCGTCGCCAAGCAGGCCTTGGTACCAGTGATGCACCGTCTCGTAGACGGTGGTTTCGATGCTGTCGGAACCGTACCAGATACCGAATCGGCCGTCAGAGAACCGGCTGGCCTGCCAGTTCCGGAAGGGGTAGCCAATGGCGTTGAACCATTCGGCATCCTCGAACGGGCGGTGGATGACGGGCGTCGGCGAGACATAGAGCGGCGGCTTGACGTCGGCTTCGACGCCCTGCGCCAGTCGCCAGTCGTCGGGACTGTCGCTCAGGTCGTCGTACAAATCCTGCGCACCGCGCAGCGAAACGATGTTTCGGGCCAGATTCTGATGAATGTCGGCCAGCGTGACCCGGCTGAACAGGCCATCCATTACTGGCCCCGTGCCCGGTCGAGGTAGGCGCGCACCATCAGCAGGCCGGCGAAGCCGTAGTCCTTGATGACCTCCACCGGCGTGAGATTGTCGAAGGCCTTGTTGCGTGCCGACATCCACCGGTAGGCAAGATCGCGGTTTCGGGGAAACAGCAGGCGCAGGTTCTTGTGGATGCCGAGCAGGTGGCCGACCCGCTCATACTGATCGCGGGTCGAACCGATCGGTTCACCCTTGCGGTAGCGGCTCAGGGCCGAGCGGTTGCGAGGCGCCAGACCGAGCAGGGCGGCCTGGTCGTCGGTGGGCAGGCCCCAGTGATCAAACAGCTTCATGGTCATCGTCGCCAGTGAGCCCCGGTCCTGGGGCGGTGAGGCGGGTTTTTCGACGGTAGCGGTCTTCATAGCGATGCATCCGTGGGGTCATCCAGATACGCCTACTATAGCAATCCGTTATTAACGATACAATAAAAGTTTCTAATATACAAAGACAGTCAAGCTGGGGCGACGCTTTATAATCTGGTATGCCCCATCGTCCATCCCCAACTTCGTCGTCATTCGAGCAACTGCCGCTGGCGCCGGCCGTCCTGGCCAATCTGCGCCAGCTTGGCTACCTGAACATGACCCCGATTCAGGTGGCCAGCCTGCCCATCGCCCTGGCTGGCCATGACCTGATCGCCCAGGCCAAGACCGGCAGCGGCAAGACCGCCGTCTTCGCCTTGACCTTGCTGGCGCGCCTCGATGTCAGCCGCTTCGAGGTCCAGGCCCTGGTGCTCTGCCCGACCCGCGAGCTGGCCGATCAGGTGGCGCGGGAGATTCGCCGTCTGGCGCGCAGCGAGGACAACATCAAGGTGCTGTCCCTGGTCGGCGGCAGCATCATGCGGCCGCAGATGGCCAGTCTGGCGCATGGCGCCCACGTCGTCGTCGGCACCCCCGGACGGATCATGGATCACCTGCAACGCGAGAGCCTGAAACTCGATACGCTTAATACCCTGGTGCTCGACGAGGCCGATCGTATGCTCGACATGGGCTTCTTCGACGACATCGTCTACATCGCCAGACGCTGTCCGAAGCACCGCCAAACCCTGCTGTTTTCCGCGACCTACCCCGAAGGCATCGCCCAGTTGAGCCGGCAGTTCATGCGCCAGGCCAGGGAGGTGAAGCTGACCGAGCGGCCAGCGGCCGACCAGATACGCCAACGTTTTTATCAGGTGGCGAACGAGGAACGGCTGGATGCGGTCGCCCGGCTCTTGAATCACTACCGGCCGGTCGGCGCCCTGGCCTTCTGCAATACCCGCCAGCAATGCCGCGATCTGCTCAAGTTGTTACGCGAGCAGGGTTTCGATGCCCTGGCGCTGCATGGCGAGCTGGAACAGCGGGAACGCGATCAGGTGCTGATCCAGTTCGCCAACCATAGTTGTTCGGTGCTGGTCGCCACCGACGTGGCGGCGCGCGGTCTGGACATCGCCCAGTTGGCAGCGGTCATCAACGTTGACGTGACGCCCGATCCCGAGGTCTACATCCACCGCATCGGTCGCACCGGGCGGGTCGATCAGGCTGGCTGGGCCTTGAGCCTGGTCAGCGCCAACCAGATGCGGCGGGTTGACAACATCACCAAGGAACTGGGCACCGAAGTGGAATGGCACCCCATCGACGAGATGACCGCCACCAGCGACCAGCCGTTGCGGGCGCCGATGGCGACCTTGCAGATACTCGGCGGCCGCAAGGACAAAATCCGGCCTGGCGACGTACTGGGCGCGCTCACCGGCGAGGCTGGCCTCAAGGCCGACCAGGTTGGCAAGATCGATGTCACCGAGACCGTTACCTACGTGGCAGTGGCGCGCGCCATCGCCCAGGAGGCGCAACGCCGGCTGGCCGCCGGGAAGCTGAAGGGCAAGAGCGTGAAGGTGCGCGTCCTGGATATTTCCGGCGCCACACAGACCAATGCGCCTTCGCGCGCCAACGCCAGCATCCGGCGCCGACCCAAACCCTGACCATCGAGGCCCGACCATGAAATTCCTGTTTAGAACCTTCTTCAAGACCGTGCGCCTGATCTTGGGTCCGGCGCTGCTGCTCAAGGAACGCTTGACCGCGCCGCAAGGCCTGGTGCGCGCGCCGGAGGCGCAGCAGGCGGTCGACCGGCAATGCCGCGATCTGGCCCTGTACCAGTTCAAGACCTGCCCGTTCTGCATCAAGGTGCGCCAGGAGATGCGCCGCCTGTCGCTGAATATCGAGCAGCGCGATGCCCAGCATGAAGGCGAGCATCGCTCGGCGCTACTGGCCGGCGGCGGCAAGGCCATGGTGCCCTGCCTGTGCATACGCGATGGACAAGGCAACCGCCGCTGGCTGTACGAATCCGGCGACATCATCGCCTATCTGCGCGAGCGGTTCGGGTCTTGACCGGCGGCTTGCCGGTTTCAATAGCCAGGGAGGCGGTCGCGGAACTGCCGATCCGGCGTTATGAAGGCCCGGTTTACCTGGTTGCGACGGCACCGGACCTGGCACGGGCCATGGCCGACATCCGGCAAGAGCGGGTAGTCGGCATCGATACCGAGACCCGGCCCGCGTTCCGGAAAGGCGAAAGCTATCCGCCCGCACTGGTCCAGGTGGCCACCGCCCGCGTGGTGTATCTGTTCCGGCTCCATCAGGTTGATTGCGCCGCGGCGCTGGCCGAGTTGCTGGGTGCGCCAAGCATCGTCAAGGCAGGGGTGGCGCTGGCCGACGACCTGCGCCAACTCAAACGGGAGTTCCAGTTCGAACCCGCCGCCATCCTCGATCCGGGCCGCATCGCCCGCCGCCATGGTATCCGTCAAACCGGCTTGCGTAACCTGGCCGCCATCTTCCTGGGCTTCCGAATCACCAAGGGCGCGCGCACCTCCAACTGGGCGGCGGCGCATTTGACGGCGGCGCAGATCGCCTATGCGGCAACCGATGCCTGGGCCTGCCGCGAGTTGTACCTGCGCTTTCAGACATTAGGGTTATTGGCGGAGCAGCAGAAAAGCGTTCCGCCGACAACCGGCAACCAGTAGGTAGCCGCAGTAAAGGGGCCACCCATCAGATCGGCGCGTTCTTTGGCGTCTGGCTGGGCGGCGTCGCCTTCGCCCAAGGCGGAGACTACTCATGGATGTGGTACGCCGACGCGGCGCTGGCCACCATCGCCGCCATCCTCAACCTGCCGATTCGCGAGGCACGTATGCCTCGCTTCGCACCCGCCTGACATGGGTTTGCGGAACTCGGCTTCTTGACGCAAGCGGTTAGCCAGACTAGACTAAACTAAGTTCCTTCAAGGAGGCCAATCCATGCAATCCGTCAATATGCTGCAAGCCAAGTCCACCTTGTCCCGGCTGGTGGACGCTATCGAACAAGGGGAAGAACGCGAAATCGTCATTGCCCGGAACGGCCGGCCGGCGGCCAGGCTGGTGCCTATGGAATCCTCGGCATCCGGGCCGCGCATCGGTGTCGCCAAAGGCGCTTTCACCATTCCGGACGATATCGACGCCAACAATGACGAAGTGGCCCGCCTGTTTCTCAATGGAGACGCGGCTTGAACCTGCTGCTGGATACGCATATCGCGCTGTGGGCGATTGCCGATTCCCCGAAGCTTTCGGCCCAGGCGCGCGACCTGATTCTGGCGCCGCGCACCACGGTCTGGGTCAGCGCCGTCTGCCTGTGGGAAATCGCCATCAAGCACGGACTCAGCCGGGGCGATATGCCGGTATCCGCGCAAGAGGCGCTACGCTATTTCCGTCAGGCAGGATACCGCCTGCTTGCCATCGAGCCGGAACATACTGTCGCCGTCGAAACACTGCCCGCGTATCACCAAGACCCGTTCGACCGCCTGCTCGTCGCGCAGGCCCTGGTCGAACCGATGCGCCTGATGACGCACGACGCGACGATGGCCCGCTACAGCGACACCATCATCCAGGTTTGACAGCCAAGCTCCCGCGTCACCCCCGCCGCCGCAAGCCCAGCGCCGTCAAAGGGTCAGGTTCAATTTTCAGCGTCGGGGCGTTGCTGTGCGAGCCCAGCCACCGCTCGGCCCGCCACATGGCCGCTGGCGAAGCAGGCGGTGAGCAGGTAGCCGCCGGTGGGCGCTTCCCAGTCGAGCATCTCGCCGGCGCAGTACACGCCGGGCAGGTCGCGCAGCATCAGGTGTTCGTCCAGCGCCGCGAAGGCGACGCCGCCGGCGCTGCTGATGGCCTCGTCGAGCGGGCGCGGCCTGAGCAGCCGGATCGGCAGGGCCTTGATGGCCGCCGCCAGTTTTGCCGGATCGGCGAAGGCCTCTTGCGCCAGGCATTCCCGCAGCAGCCCGGTCTTGACGCCCTTCAGTCCGAGCCGGCTTTGCAGGTGGCTGGACAGAGAACGGCTGGCGCGCGGCCGAGCCACTTCTTTGGCGACCCGCTCAGGGCTCCAGTCGGGCAGTAGGTCGAGGTGAAAGGCGGTCGAGCCTTCGGCCTCGATGGCGTCACGCAGGTGGGCGGAAAAGGCGTAGATCAGGCTGCCCTCGACACCGTGTTCGGTGACCATGAATTCACCCCGGCGGGTCTCGTCGGCGAAGCTGAGCGCCACCGATTTCAGCGGCTGGCCGGCAAAGCGTTCGCGGAAATGGGCGCTCCAGTCGCAATCGAAGCCGCAGTTGGTCGGGCGCAGCGGCGCAACCGCCACATTGCGTTGTTCGAGCAGCGGCACCCAGGCGCCATCGGAACCCAGCCGCGCCCAACTGCCGCCGCCCAAGGCCAGCACGGTAGTCTCGGCATTGACGATCCTCTCGCCCTCGGGCGTGGCGAAGCGCAAGGCACCGTGCTCATCCCAACCCAACCAGCGATGGCGGACATGAAAGCGCACCCCGGCCGCGCGCAGCCGGTGCAGCCAGGCGCGCAGCAACGGCGCGGCCTTCATGTCGGTCGGAAAGACGCGGCCGGAGCTACCGACAAAGGTGTCGATGCCCAGCCCGCGCGCCCATTCGCGCAAGGCATCCGGGCCGAAGGCCGCCAGCAGCGGTTCGATGTCGGGACGGCGTGCGCCGTAGCGGGCCAGGAAGGCGGCTAGCGGCTCGGAATGGCTGAGGTTGAGGCCGCCCTTGCCGGCCATCAGCAACTTCCGCCCGACCGAGGGCATGGCGTCGTAGAGATCGACCGTGATGTCGCTGCGGCTGAGTACTTCGGCGGCCATCAGTCCGGCCGGGCCGCCGCCGATGACGACCGTGCTCAAGCCTGGCCGACCCTGCCCAGCGCCTCGTCCGCTATGGCCAGTTCAGTCGCCACCGTTGTCCAGCCTTCGTTGGTTGCTTCCAGGGTGATGTTCTGGTTCACCAGCCGGTCGACATCGTTGATGCGGGCGACGACGGACTGGATGGTCTCGTTGCCGTCGGCATGGGCGGCGTAGAGCAGGCGGACCAGTTTGTCGGCCCACTTGGGAACCTTACCGGTCTTCTCCCAGCGCGCCACGGTCTGGCCATCCACGCCCAGCAACTTGGCCAGGGATGGCTGCGACATAAGGAAACCGCTGGCGCGGATATAGCGGAATTCCACCCCGGTTAGCCGGCCCGCCTTGCGGGTCAGCGCGAGGCAGACGGCGCGGATCAGCCCATCGCCATCCTGGAAGGACACGGCCTTGCCATAGGGCGTTTCGTGCAGTGCGTAGCCGTTGCGCAGCCGAACATTGCGCAGTCCGCCATCGGTGTAGTGGTACATCGTCACTCCTTAAATATCCATCACGGTGATAACCGGCAGGCCGGTGGTGTCCATTTCGAATGCGACTACCACAGCTATGTCGCGGCCTTCAACGTAGCGTTCCATCCGGCATTCCAGCGCTTCATGCCGAAGGCCGGGTTCCGGTTCCCGTACCAGGATGCCCTTGCGTAGTACGTCGTACACCACCGCCAAGGTGATCCGCCTCTCGCGCATTCGCTTGCGGGCGTGGTCGGTCAACAGGATGTTTGCCGTGTTCAGCGCACGCTCGCGGATTTGTTGCTCGATCTGTTTCTTAGATGACTTGGCCATGTCACGGCCTATCATTTTGATAGGCTAGCACTAATTCGGTTCCTTATCTCTACCTGCCAGGCCATGGCGTGTCATATTAGAGTGCGGGTCGCCTGACCAAAATCGTAGTGGCTGGGATCCAGTGTCTTTACCTCTCGACCATATCCAGCGCCACCGCTTCGGCGGCCTCGATGCCGTCGACTGCGGCCGAGAGTATGCCGCCGGCGTAGCCCGCGCCCTCGCCAGCCGGGTACAGGCCACGGGTGTTCAGGCTCTGGTAACTGGCGCGGTCGCGGGTGACGCGAATGGGCGAGGAGGTGCGGGTCTCGACGCCAGTCAACAGGGCGTCGGCCATGTCAAAGCCGTGAATCTGCTTGCCGAAGGCGGTGAGCGCTTCGCGGATCGCGGTGATGGCGAATTCGGGCAGGCAACTCGACAGATCGGTCAGGTGCACGCCCGGCGTGTATGACGGCGTCACCGAACCGAATTCGGTCGATGGCCGGCCGGCGATGAAATCGCCCACCTTCTGCGCCGGGGCGGCGTAGGTCTCGCCGCCGGCATTGAAGGCAGCGGCCTCCCAGCGGCGCTGGAATTCGATGCCGGCCAGCGCATCGCCCGGGTAATCGTCGGGGGTGATGCCGACCACCAGGGCGGCGTTGGCGTTGCGCTCGTTGCGCGAATACTGGCTCATGCCGTTGGTGACCACCCGGCCCGGCTCCGAGGCGGCGGCCACTACGGCGCCTCCGGGACACATGCAGAAGCTGTATACCGAGCGGCCGTTGGCGCAATGATGCACCAGCTTGTAGTCGGCCGCGCCCAATTGAGGATGCCCGGCGAAGCGGCCGAAA
The DNA here is from genome assembly GCA_002782005.1 of Hydrogenophilales bacterium CG12_big_fil_rev_8_21_14_0_65_61_21. Taxonomy (GTDB): domain Bacteria; phylum Pseudomonadota; class Gammaproteobacteria; order Burkholderiales; family Thiobacillaceae; genus Parasulfuritortus. The sequence goes on from PFGT01000061.1 coordinate 23,222, forward strand.
CGGGCCTTATCGATCAGCGACTGCGGATGCTCGACGCGCAGGCCGATCGAGAACGGCTTAGGCTCGATGTGGACGCCTCGCTCGTACAGTTGGTAGAAGGTGTCGCGGGCGCTATGGCCAACAGCTAGCACCACATGGCGGGTTGGCAAGCGCTCACCATTGGCCAATATCACGGCGCGCACCTGGCCCATGCCGTCGGGGTTGCTGCCCATAGGGTTACGCTCGATCTCGAAGTCCTCGACCCGGGCCTGGAAACGGACCTCGCCGCCCAGGGCGATGATCTTGGCACGCATCTTTTCGACCATGCCAACCAGCTTGAAGGTGCCGATGTGCGGCTTGCTGACATACATGATCTCGGGCGGCGCGCCGGCCTCGACGAACTCGGTCAGCACCTTGCGGCCGCGCCAGGCCGGGTCCTTGATCTGGCTATGCAGCTTGCCATCCGAGAAGGTACCGGCGCCGCCTTCGCCGAACTGCACGTTGGATTCGGGATCGAGCTTGCCCTGGCGCCACAAGGCCCAGGTATCTTGCGTGCGCTCGCGCACCGCCTTGCCGCGCTCCAGGATGATCGGCCGAAAACCCATCTGGGCCAGCACCAGCCCGGCGAACAGGCCGCACGGTCCCATGCCGATCACCACCGGGCGCTCTTCCAGATCGGCCGGCGCACGGGCGACGAAACGGTAGTCCATATCCGGCGTGACCGAGACATGGCGCTCGTCACGCAAGCGCTTGAGTGTCGCCGGCTGGTCCTTCACTGCGCAATCGACGGTATAGACGAACTGGATGTCGGATTTCTTGCGGGCATCGAACCCGCGCCGGAACACGGTAAAGCCAGTCAGATCACCATCGGTTATGCCCAGTCGTTGCAGCACCGCCGCTTTCAATGCGCCTTCGGGGTGGTCGAGCGGTAGCTTGATTTCGGTCAGGCGGAGCATGTCAGGGCTTGAAAATAGGGATCGCCAGGGTCATGCCATGGGCGGCGGCGTTGTTGGCAAGCGTCCGGTCCAGGGTCGCGAAATGGCTGGCTTGCAAACGTTGCGCGATAGCGAGGTGCAGGCCGCCGCCGGCACGCAATCCGGACGGCGCATGGCGGCACAATTCACGGGCGCGCCGATAATCGACCTCGGTCGGTACCGCATGGGGAGCGAAATAGGCGGCGAATTCATCGATGTCCACGCTGGCCGCGAGCTGCCCAGCGGCATCCATCTCGCCGCGCCGGAGCTTGATCGCCAGCGCGCTCTCGCACTCCAGCCGCATCCAGGTCGACAGGATCAGTCCGCCGCCGCTTTGGCCGGCCAGCCATTCCTGGGCCATGGCGGTATACGTCTCACGGGTGTGGGCAGCCACTAGCACGCTGGTGTCGACATAGACGCGCATCAGTACCGTTCTTCCTCGCGCAGCAGTTGCGCCGCCGGCGTAGTCATGGCTTGGTCAGCCAGGTGCGCATTGACCTGGGCAAAATGGCCTTGCAGTTGCTCGGCTCGCGCCTTTTTGCCTGCCGGCACCAATTCGAGGGTACCGGCCGGCGTGGTCTCACAATCGACCAGTGCGCCTTCCTCAAGCGCCAAGTCGCGGGCGACCTCGGCCGGGATGCGAACCGCCAGGCTGTTGCCCCACCGCGAAACAGTCAGTTGCATGATGTTACCTCATGGATATACATGTTGTTTTGATAGTATATCCAACAAAGGCCAAACGCAATTTGATCTCAAGCCCGCAACAGCACCATCTTCAGCGGCGGGTTGCCGTCGGAACTTGGGAAATCCGCCTCCGGCATGATCCACTCAGCCTCGCGTATCTCCCGGCCGGCCTTGCGGGCGCTGCGCTGCAACTGGTCCAGCCAGGTGTCGCGCTCGATCTCGGCGACGTTGTTGCAGCAGATCAGCGCGCCACCCTCGGCGGTCGAGAGCAGCGCCGGCTTGAATAGGGCCGGGTAATCATTGACCAGATCGACCACGCCGAACGGACTCTTGGCGTAGCGCGGCGGGTCGAGAAAGACCAAGTCGAACTGCTGCGGCTCCAGTTTCGGGAACGGCGGCAGGCGCTTGCGCCGCACCACTTCCGGCTGGCCCAGTCCGGCGAACTGGCGCAGGGCGGGGAAGACGTCGCTCTGGATGAAGCGCGGCCGGATTGGCAGGTCGTTCAGGCGGGCGTTGTCCTTGCCAACCTTCAGGCTCGACTCGGCGAAATCAACGTTGACCACGAAGCGCGCGCCGGCCTTGGCGGCGGCGATGCCGACCCCGCAGGTATAGGCAAACAGGTTGAGCGCCGACCGGCCCGCCGCCTCGGCCATCACCCGCCGGCGGCCGGCGCGCAGATCGAGGAACAGCCAGGGGTCCTGGCCGGCATGGCGGGCCTGGAAATGATAGGCGACGCCCAGCTCGTGGATCACGCGCGGGGCATGGGCGGCAACCTTCCTGTCGCCTTCGAGCGGGTTGGCGATACGTGAGTTACCCTGGCTGCGGTCGTTGTAGACCACGACCAGGCCAGGCAGCGCCTCGCCATAAAAGGCATCCAGGGCGGCCAGGTCGTTCGCTGTCAGCGTGTTGTGAAAGCTCTGCGCCAGGATCAGGTCGCCATAACGGTCGACGGTCAGGCCAGGTACGCCCTCGACGCTGCCGTGAAACAGCCGGTAGGCGTTGGTCTGCTCGGCATTAAGACGGGTCATCAGGTCGGCGCGCGCGGCAAAGGCGGCGGCCAACCGTGCAATCGGTAAATCGGACACGGCACATCCAGTATCAAGGGGCGGTGCCGGCATTCTACAGACATGGCTACGCTGGCCGGCCGATATGCTCACCTTGCTGGTCTATTGGCTGTTTCTTTGATAATTTCGCGGGAAAGGTCGGCTTGAGTCGGCCTTTATTTTGTAAAATCGGCGCACCTCATTCCCCAGGAAGGCCGCCATGCCCATCTCCCACATCCCTGCTGCCGACAAGGCCAAGGTCATCGCCGAGGCCTTGCCCTACATACAGCGTTTCTGGGACAAGACGGTAGTGGTCAAATACGGCGGCAACGCCATGATCGACCCGACGCTACAAGCCGCCTTCGCGCACGACGTGGTGCTCCTGAAGCTGGTCGGCCTGAACCCGGTGGTGGTCCACGGCGGCGGCCCGCAGATCGAGACCCTGCTCAACAAGGTGGGCAAGAAGGGCGAGTTCATCCAGGGTATGCGGGTGACCGACGCCGAAACCATGGACGTGGTTGAGATGGTGCTGGGCGGCCAGGTCAACAAGGACATCGTCAACCTGATTAACCAGGCCGGCGGCAAGGCGGTCGGCCTGACCGGCGTCGACGGCCGCTTCATCCGCGCCAGAAAGCTGATGATGGCCTCGCAGGACAAGCCGGGCGACGTGATCGACATCGGCCTGGTCGGCGAGATTACCCAGATCGACCCCAGCCTGATCGCCTTTCTCGACTCCGGCGACTTCATCCCGGTGATCGCCCCGATCGGCGTCGGCGAAGGCGGCGAGACCTACAACATCAATGCCGACGTAGTCGCCGGCAAGCTGGCCGAGGTGCTCAAGGCCGAGAAGCTGGTGCTGCTCACCAACACCCCCGGCGTGCTCGGCAAGGACGGCCAACTGCTCACCGGCCTGACCCCGAAAAAAATCGACGAACTGGTCGCCGACGGCACCCTGTCCGGCGGCATGTTGCCCAAGATCGCCGCCGCCCTGGATGCCGCCCGGAGCGGCGTCAAGGCGGTGCACATCATCGACGGCCGGGTCGAACATGCGCTGTTGCTGGAGATCATGACCGACCAGGGCGTCGGCACCCTGATAAAACCGGCCTAAGCGCAATACAACGGGACAGCGATTGAAGTCGGCGCGGCTCTGGTGCAGCCCGGCGGGGTGGGACGCCTTTGTGCCCACGCGGCATGCTTTTCGTCATCCCTTCACCACCCCATCCAACCCCATAGCCAGTATCGCAGCATCGCGTGTCAGCAGCGTCAATCGCTCATCCTGCGCCTGGGCGATGAGCAGCCGGTCGAATGGGTCGGCGTGTGTGCAAGTCAGACCGCGCACGGTCTCAATGTGGCGCGGCAAGATCGGCAGCAGGACAAAACCCTGTGCTTCGAGTTGTTCAGTGATCGCGCCTTGTGGCAAGGGTAATTTGCCCTTGGCATTTTTCAGCACCATTTCCCACACGCTGGCGGTGCTCACGATAATTTCTGACTTGGCGATGAGGCCTTGCGTGGCTTTGCCCAAACGGGCATCCGCTGTCATCCACCAATAGATCAGGTGGGTGTCGAGCAGGTATCGCCTCATGGCAATTCGCCATCGGTGAGCGCATCGGCAATGGCGGCATTCGTCACGGGAGTATCCCAATCGGCTTTGGCCTTCGGCAACGCCGACCATGCGCCGGGCTTGCGCGAGAAATCCTGGGCGCCGATTCTAACCAGCCTGACGACCGGAACCCCCTTGTTGGCGATGACTACATCCTCGCCCGCCAGCGCGGCTTGCACCAGCTTGGAAAGCTGGCTCTTGGCTTCGAGCATGTTGCATTGCATGTTTAACACCTTGATAAATTTCGCCGGATGTACGCAGTTTAGTGCTATCTGGCTAAGTTAGCCAACACATTGAAACACCCAGCAGAACGAATATGGAGTCAGCAGCAGCTTGGCACTACCTTCGTGCACGTGCACGCACGTGCACGGGGTCAGGTCTATCAACATAGCATTCTTCTCCCGCACCCATCTCCCCGAACAATTCTTCCCACAGTCGTGAAATGCACGCCGAAGTAGTCTGCGATTTGCTGGTAAGAATAACCGCCCGTCGCGTGTGCCGCGACGATGGCGGCATTTCTGTCTGGCGCGCGTTCCGCGATTTCTGCCAGTGGCGGCGGCTCGGGGCGGCGCTGGGCGCGGGGGATTTGCACATCATCCTTGCCTGTCTGGATATGCGCTTGCATTCGAGTTACAAACCGTTCATCGCCCAGGAATACCTGCCCTTTGAGATGAGCCCAAGGCGAACCCACCTTGATGCCTTCCGACACGAATTGCGCATAACGTTGCTGTGCCGAGCTGCGCCGCTTGGCGAACATCGCCAGCAACCCATCTTCCGCTAACCAAGGGGGTGCAGGCTCCAAGCCCATGCTGGCCCGATAGCTGCTCCATGCCCAATCGTTCGGCTTTTTTACCCTGCCTGCGCGAACTGGATTGAGCACAATGTAACGCGCCAATTCCAGCAGGTAGGCGTCTTTGTCCACCAGGATGGCTTTGAAACGCCCTTGGAACAAATGCCCGACACGCTGGTGCCGCCGATTGCTGGCCTGGGTGTATACGCCGTTGAGCTGGCGCATCCCTTTGGATAAATTGCCGTCGGGTGTCTGGATCAGCAGGTGGTAGTGGTTGTCCATCAGGCACCATGCATAGCATGTCCAGTTGAACTGGTTGATGACCTGCTCCAGCGTCACCAGGAACGTCGACCGGTCCTGGTCATCCTCGAAAATAGCCTCGCGCCTATCCCCACGTGCGGTGACGTGGTAGAGCGCATCGGGAAACTCTATTCGGATTGGGCGGGACATGATGCGGGAAATATAACTGAAAACATGCTACTTCGCTAGACCTGACCCCGTGCTTCCGTGCTTCCGCGTTTGCCCAGATGCCACCAAGTGAACGGTTGGAGGCTTGTTATCAGCACGCTGTGCTTAAACATCTGTCTGGCAGTGTGATGACGAACAAGATATTGCGTGAGCGTCTCAAAATGCCCGAAAAACAGCGCTCAATGGTTTCGACACTCATTCAGGAGGCGATTGACCGTAAGCTCATCAAAGCGGCAGACCCGGAAAACAAATCCAGGAAGTTTTCCGAGTATGTGCCGATGTGGGCGTAGGCCATTTTGATGTCATGAACACGTACACCTGTACTGTGGATGGCTTGGTCGAGCAATCCACAATCCAGTGCTTCCCTTTTCTTGATGGGAAAAGTAGTATGTTTTTCCATCAAATCTGCCGGTGTGATTGTGATGCAATCCATTAATAATAAAGCGATTTCAAGAATATACGGGCGCGGCATGGGTTGGGCGTTCTCGCCGAATGATTTCGTCGAGGGTTTCAGCCGCGATCAGATTGAAAATGCGCTGTCGAGGCTATGCCGCGAGGGGAAGATACGCCGTGTCTGCCGTGGAATTTACGACTATCCCAAATTCAGCGAGTTGTTGAAGCAGGACTTGAGCCCGGATTTCGACCAGGTGGCACAGGCGTTCGCGCGCAAGTTCAACTGGCGCATCCAGCCTTCGGGCGACGCGGCGCTGAATCTGCTGGGGCTTTCCACGCAGGTGCCCGGTCGGCTGGTGTATCTCTCCGATGGGCCGAACCGCCAGTACGAAATCGGTAATTACATGCTGGAATTCAAGAAATCCGCACTGAAGGATGTTGGCTTCAAATACCGCGAAAGCGGGCTGATCGTGCAGGCGTTGAAGGCGCTGGGGCAGGAGCGGGTGGACGATACGGTGATCGCCACGCTGCGCAAACAACTGGATGAAACGGCGTGCAAGCGGGTGCTGAAAGATGCGGTGACGGCGACCGGCTGGGTGTATGAGGCGATCAAGCGGGTGTGCGGGGAGCGCGGCTGATGGAGTCGGTCGCGCGTTTTTCACCCGCAGAGCGCCGCGAGCTGTTTGCCGAAACGGCGGCGCGCAAGGGCATGACGCCCGCCGTGGTGGAGAAAGATTTCTGGGTGTGCTGGACGCTGGGCAGGCTGTTCGCGCACCCCGATTTGTCGCGCTTGCTGATGTTCAAGGGTGGCACCAGCTTGTCCAAGGTGTTCCATCTAATCGAGCGGTTTTCCGAGGATATCGACCTGATCCTGGATTGGCGCGTGGTGGTCGGGGAGGATGATCCGTTGGCAGATCGTTCCGCCACCAAACAGGAAACGCTGAATAAAACGATAGACACCAAGGCGGTGGATTACATCGGGGGTGAGTTGCTGGCGCTGGTCTCGCAAGCTGTTGATCCAATCTGCCGTTGTGATCTGGCTGCCGATGATCTTCATGCCTTGAATGTCCAATACCCGGCTGCCTTTTCTGATGCCTATCTGCGTCCGGAAGTGCGCCTTGAGATCGGGCCGCTGGCCGCCTGGATGCCCTACGGCCATTACCGAATCCAGCCTTATGCCGCCGAGGCATTCCCGCAGCTTTTCAAGCAAGCGGATTGTGCCGTGCAGGCCATCCGAGCCGAGCGTACCTTCTGGGAAAAGGCGACGATACTGCATCACGAAGCCCATCGCCCTGAAGACAGCCCACAGCCGCTACGCTATTCGCGGCACTATTACGACCTGGCCATGATGGCGGCTTCTCCGGTGAAAGATGCGGCGCTGGCCGATCTTGCCTTGCTGGAGGATGTGGTGGCGTTCAAGCAGCGGTTTTATCGGCGCGACTGGGCGCATTACGATCTGGCAACGCCGGGAACGTTCAGACTGCTGCCTGCGGGACATGTGCTGGCGGTAGTCGAGAAGGATTATGTGCAGATGCGCAACATGATCTTCGGTCGCTATCCTGGCTTCGACGAAATCATGGAGGTATTGCGGACGCTGGAGGGGGAGATCAATGGGCTACACCGAGGATAGTCTGGTCGAGCAACCTGCCATCCAGCTTTTCGCCGAGCTGGGCTGGGAGACGTTATCAGCTTCGGAAGAGGCGCTGGGCGCAGGCGGCTTGCTTGGCCGCGAGACCAAATCCGAGGTGGTGCTGGCGGTGCGCTTGCGCGCTGCCCTGGCTCGACTGAATCCATCCCTGCCGCCCGAAGCCATCAGCGCCGCCGTGGATGAGTTGTCGCGCGACCGCTCTGCCATGACACCTGCTGCCGCGAACCGTGAATTGTGGGCGTTGATGCGCGACGGGGTGAAGGTGTCCGTGCCTGATCTGGTGAAAGGCGGCCTGAAAACCGAGCGAGTGCGGGTGGTGGATTGGGAGAATCCCGCCGCCAACGATTTCCTGCTGGTAAGCCAGATGACCATCGTCGGCCAGCTTTACACCTGCCGCCCGGATTTGATCGGTTTCGTGAATAGCTTGCCGTGGGTGGTGGTCGAGCTAAAAAAGCCGGGCTTGCCTGCCAGGCAAGCCTTCGACGGCAACCTCACCAGTTACAAGCACGCGCAGAATGGCGTGCCCGCGCTGTTCTGGTCGAATGCCCTGCTGATCGCTTCCAACGGCACGGATAGCCGCGTCGGATCGCTGACTGCCGATTGGGAGCGGTTCTTCGAGTGGGTAATGGTGCGTGACAAGCGCGGCAATTGCCGAACCGAGTGCGCGAGTAAGATGCGCGCCCCTGTGAAACGTGAGTGACCGTGACATGACCGCCAAGTTGTTCGAAGCCGCCCTGGGCATTACCCCCCCGTGGTACATCAACGGGGTCGAGTTTGACGTAGCCAAGAAGACGCTGTCGATTGCCGTCGACTTCATCGCCGGCAGCCGCTTTGCCGTGCCTGGCGTCGAGGGGTCGCACCCGGCACACGACACCGTGCCCAAGCGCTACCGGCATCTGAACTTCTTTCAACATGAGTGCCACCTGGAGGTTCGTGTCCCGCGCGTGCGCGTGCCCGATGGTGGCATTCGGCAGGTCGAACCCGACTGGGCCGGACGGCTGGCCGGCTTTACCCTGCTCTTCGAGGCGTTGATCATGGCGATGTGCCGGGAAATGACCTTCGCGGCGGTGTCCCGTTTGGTGGGCTTGTCCTGGCATCAGGTCGTGGCGATCTGCAAGCGTTACGTCGAGCTGGGGCTGGAGCAGGCCGACTTCTCCGAGGTCAAGCGCCTGGCGGCGGATGAAACTTCCAAGGCGCGCGGGCATGACTACATCACGCTGGTGGCCGATGCCGACTTGCGCCGGGTGTTGTTCGTCACGGAAGGACGCGACGCCGACACGATCAAGGCCTTCGCCGCCGACTTCACCGCCCACGGCAGCGATCCGAAGGCCGTCGAGTCCATTTCCATCGACATGTCGCCGGCCTTCATCAAGGGGGTCACCAAGCATCTGCCCAATGCCCGGATCACCTTCGACAAGTTCCATGTCATCGCCCACGCCAGCACCGCCGTCGACAAGACCCGGCGCATCGAGCAGAAGACCGATCCGAGCCTCAAGGGCTTGCGCTGGAAGCTTCTGCGGGATCGCGCCAGTCTTCTACCTGCCGCCCGCGCCGATCTGGATGCCCTCGTCACGCAAGTGACCACCAAACGCACGGCCCGCGCCTGGCTCTACAAGGAACAGTTGCGGGAGATTCTGGAGCGCAAGCAGATCAATGTCGTGCGTGACATGCTCACGCAATGGGCCACCAACGTGATGCGCTCGAAGGTCGAGCCGATGAAGGAAGTGGCGAAGATGATCCGCTCTCATCTCGACGGCATCATCGCCTGGACCCAGACGCGCCAGACCAACGGCTTCCTCGAAGCCATCAATGGCTTGTTTCAGGCCGCCAAACGCAAGGCGCGCGGCTATGGCCGTTTCTCTACCATGCGCACCGTCGTCTTCCTCCTCGCCGGCAAGCTCGATTTCAGCAAGATCAACCCCCATGCCGCTTAACCCACTCGTTTTTCAAAAGAGCCGGAAAGAGGATGCGTTAATGCAAGACCTGACCCCGTTGGTTCCTCCGTTGGTTCATGCCTGCTCTGGACGATCTACGCCTTGTCGACCGGCGATCACCACCTGGTGAGCGAGCAGCTGGGCGAATCGACATGAGTTCGGCTTGTTTTGTAGACAGGTCGTGGGGCGCATGATCGCTTCCAGCAACCACGCCACACAAGCAACGCAAGGAATACCCAGGAGGCGGCTTGATACAATCCCGACATCTTTTTAACCAAACCATAACCACCTCAGTGATGCCCAAGCTGCCAACCAAGACCCTCATCGCCGCCGTACTTTTTGTCCTCTTCGGAGCCTGGATGGCCAGCATTGTGCCCAGCCCGGAAATCGCTGTGGTCATGTGCATCCTCCTGCTGACGGTGTTTCTCTTCGCCTTCGAAGTGGTGGGTGTGGACGTGGCGGCGGTGACCGTCATGGTGCTGCTGGGCCTGCTCAGTTCCTTCAACGACCTCCTGGGCCTGGCCCAGCCCCTGGTGCCCACCACCGAACTCTTTCGCGGCTTTTCCAGCAACGCGGTCATGTCCATCATCGCGGTGATGATCATCGGCGCCGGCCTCGACAAGACCGGGCTCATGGGCAAGGTTGCCGGCACCATCCTCAAGCTGGCCGGCCGGACCGAGGCCCGTGTCATCCCCGCCATTTCGGGCACCGTCGGCTTCATCTCCAGCTTCATGCAGAACGTAGGGGCCGCCGCTCTCTTTTTGCCCGTGGTGAGCCGCATCTCCGCCCGCACCGGCCTGCCCCTGTCACGTCTGCTGATGCCCATGGGCTTCTGCGCCATCCTGGGGGGCACCATCACCATGGTGGGTTCCAGCCCTCTCATCCTGCTCAACGACCTGATCCTCACCTCTAACAAGGCCTTGCCGGCTGAGCAGCAGATGGAAACCTGGTCGCTGTTCTCCGTCACCCCCATCGGCATAGCCCTGCTCGCCACTGGCATCGCCTATTTTGTTTTCGCCGGCCGCTTCGTGCTGCCGGGCAAACAACACGAGGACATGACCCAAGGCGGCAATACCATGCAGTACTTCCAGGATCTCTATGGTCTGGACGAAGGACTGTTCGAGGTGGTGGTGCCGGCCGGAAGCCCGATGATCGGCCAGATGCTGGACGACGTGGAGCAGGGCAGCAAGGTGCGCATCATCGCCGCTCTACGCGGCACCGAGGATCTGCGCATCGGCCCCGGCAGCCTCGCCCGGGACATCGGTATCGAGGCCAATACGGTGCTGGGCATCCTCGCCTCGCCGGAAAAGCTAGCCGCCCTGGCGGCAAGCAATGGCCTGCAAGTGCGCAATGATCTGGAGACCTTCTCCGAGGCACTCGCCGCCACCAAGGCCGGCATCGCCGAGGTGGTCATCCCGCCAGGCTCGGAACTCATCGGCCAGAGCGCGCGGGATGTCTGGCTGCGCAAGACCTATGGCCTTGCCATGGTGGCACTGCACCGGGGCGGCGAGACCTTGCGGGAAGACGAGGACATCCGCAACCTCCCGCTGCAAGCCGGCGACGTCCTCGTTGTCCACACCAGCTGGGATGCGCTTGCACAGCTGGAGCCGAACAGGAACTTCGTGGTGCTCACCACCGAGTATCCCCACGAGGAGACCCGCCCCCACAAACTGGTGCCGGCTCTGGTTTTTTTTGGCATCGCCCTCTTCATGCTGCTTTTCACCGACGTGCGCCTGTCCATCGCCCTGATGACCGGCGCCATCGGCATGATTCTCTCCGGCGTGCTACGCATCGAGGAGGCTTACCAAGCAGTGAGCTGGAAGTCGGTCTTCCTGCTGGCCAGCCTGATTCCCCTGGGGCTGGCGGTGGAAACCAGCGGCACCGCTGCCTGGATCGCCGAGCAGACCCTGTCCCTGCTGGGCGGTGTGCCCACTTGGGTGCTGCAGCTGGCCATCGCTGTCCTGGCCACTTTCTTCACCCTGGTGATGTCCAACGTGGGCGCCACCGTGCTGCTGGTACCCCTGGCGGTGAACATCGCAATCGGCGCTGGTGCCAACCCGGCGGTGTTCGCCCTGACCGTGGCCCTCGCCACCTCCAACGCCTTCTTCCTGCCCACCCATCAGGTCAACGCCCTCATCATGGGCCCGGCCGGTTACCGGGTCGTCGACTTCATGAAGGCGGGGGGCATCATGACCGTGCTGTTCCTGGCCGTGATGATGCTGATGCTGAACCTGATCTACTGAGCGCGTCCGAACGTAAGCGGCTGGGCAGGACTGATCCTGAGACCTCGGTCACTCCTTGCTTGAAATGTTCACAGGACTGGCTGCCTGACGGTTGCACAAGCTCGCATCGGCGGTAAACTTTTCGTTCGCGGTGCCGATCCCCATCACTCTTCAACGGCAAGCAGATCAAGCAGCTGACTTCGTTCGGCTCAGCCAGGCGCCGGACGAAGCTGGCCCGGATCATTCATGGCTGCGGTAGTCGGACAGGATCGCAGCGAGTTCATCTTCCCATTCCTGAGAATCAAAGGAAATCAAAGGGGGCAGGTTCGAATATTCTTTTGGATGGACACGATGAGCAGCGAAATTACAAAACATGATGTAAACGAAAAATAATTCGAGCCTGGCCGTACGCAGTAACAGCAGTAAATCTAGCGGGTTGAAGTCCCATCTGGGGAGTTGTCCGTACGCCCCGGTAGCATGAGGAAGCGGCGTCGCGGTAACGCGGGGTCGTGAGTTTCCACACAGCAAGAGAGCAGGCCGTAACGCAAGTGAACCTAGACGTAGCCTCGTAAACGAATCGGAGAAGCCGACCCTGTGGTCAGAAGGGGAAGACCGCCGGATGTGCGCTGAAATAACGGAAGTGGCGCGCATCATCTCTCCCGGGGTAGCAGGGACGGCATGTTATCGATGATTTACTGCTCGGTGCGGCGGTGGGGAGGCCACCGACCGCTGCGTATAAGGAAACGAAAACGCCGCAGGCCGTATCGGGAGTCGGAGGGGTTCATAGTACCGATCGAGTCCGCAGGACAACATAACCCCGGACAAGGGAAGGGACCCTGCTTTGTTCGTGCAACCGAAGAGCCGAGGATCAGGGGATTGCCGAAATGCTAACCACCCCGGAAACGATCAGGACGCTACAGAGGAAGCTGTATGCCAAGGCCAAGCAAGTGCCTTCTACTGTTACGCGCTCGATGATTGAGCACAGGTGCGACATCCTCAGTCGCGCTAGTAAACGTAGGGCGGGCAAATGTGCATGCCTTGGCGTGAAGAACATCGAAAGCCGTGTGCGTTAATAGCGCATGCACGGTTTGATGAGGGAGGGCAGGCGAGAGCCTGTTCTCTACTCTACCGTTTAGTCCTCTTGGTGCTCAAGTGGCTTCGTGCCAGTTCAGCCACTGCAAGCCTTGCACACGGGAAAATTCGCGCACGTTGCGCGTCACCAACGTAGCCTGATAACGCAATGCCGTGGCAGCGATCAGCGTATCGTGCGGGCCGATGGGTGTGCCAGCGGCTTCCAGTTCGACACGGATACGGGCAGCATGAGCCGCGCATTCGCTGTCAAACGGTAAAACCTGCATCGGTCGCAGCAAAGCGGCCAATGCCGCCAGACGGGGATTAGCTGCCTCCGGTGGCAAACGCAAAAGACCGTAGCGCAGTTCGTATTCCACAATAGCGGGGACACCGACATCGGCAGGGGATAGGGCTTGCAGGCGCGGCACCACCTGCGGATCGCCGCGAAAATAGTAGCTGATAGTGTTGCTATCGAGAATCAGCATGGCAGGCACTCAAAAACCAACGCGCGGCACATCGGCGGGCTGCGAGGTCGGACTTTCTTCGCGCAGGGGGAAATCGGCAAAACGCCCCGCCAAAGTTAAACAGTCTTGCGGCCACTCATGGGCGGCGTATTTGCGGATCATTTCGGCCACCCATCGGCTTTTCGATAGACCATTAGCCTGTGCGGCCTGATCTACCAGTGCCTGCGTGGCATCGTCCAGATATAGCGTGATTTGTGACATGGCGAAATTCCTTACAATATGAGTTTAATAAGTATATTTCCAATTATACTTATTAAAGCAAGTTCGTCAAACCGGATGCCGCCAGATTGGCTTTCAGTGCCTCGGTGGCGCGGCGGCGATGATCGAACAGCTTGCCAATTAAACGGTCCAGGCTCGATTAAAATAGATTGGCTTCGATGCGCTATAGATCGGCGCGTGATGTGTTTCTGGTGTCGGGCGGAGCCTGACCAGGATGTTGTCGCGCAGCGATCGTGCGTCAGCAGGGTCGCTGCGCGGACAACTCATATCCTGTACCGAAATGACGCACGCCCACATCAATTCTGCAACGGCTTTGCCCTACTTCCTAGTAGTTGGCCGGCCGGTCAATTCCACCGTGCAGTCGCAACCGCTGCCGGCGGAAATCCAGCGGGCCACCAGTGGGCGCGCCAGTTTCCCGGCTATGCGCGGCAGAAGCGCCAAGTGCTGGTCCGGGAGGGTCAGCAGACCGCATAGATAACGGCTCTGCCGTGGCGACCACAGTAGCGCCGGGCACGGGCCGCGCCGCCGCCAGTAGAGAAGGCACGCGACCGGACAGGTTTCCAGCGCGCAGCACACGCCACAGCCATTGCACGTGGCGCCCTCGGCCGGCTTGCAGGGCGCCTCGCGCTGGAGGTGGATGATTTCACGCATAAGACGGTATCTGAATCCTTACTGCTGAGTCAGCCCGCGGCCGCGCCAGAGCAGGTAGGCGACCGGGATCACGAACATGGACAGGATCGGCGCGGTCATCATGCCGCCCAGCATGGGCGCGGCAATGCGCTGCATGACCTCGCTGCCGGCGCCGCTGCCGACCATGATCGGCAGCAGGCCGGCCAGGATCACCGCCACGGTCATGGCCTTGGGCCGGACTCGCAGCACAGCGCCTTCCATGATCGCTGCCGCTAGGTCGGCGCGGCTGTTCAGACGACCTTCGGCCTCGCGTTTCTTCACTGCCTGGTCCAGGTAGATCAGCATCACCACGCCGAATTCAGCCGCCACGCCGGCCAGGGCGATGAAGCCGACCGCCACCGCCACCGACATGTTGAAGCCCAACCAATAGAGCAGCCAGTAGCCGCCGACCAGGGCGAAGGGCAGGCTGAGCATGATCAGCGCCGGTTGCCAGAAGGTGCGAAAGGCCAGGTGCAGCAACAGGAAGATGAGCGTCAGGGCCAGCGGCACCACCAGCTTGAGCCGGGCCTCGGCGCGTTGCAGGTACTCGAACTGGCCGGACCAGGTGATGGAATAGCCGGGCGGTAGCTTGACCTTGTCGGCGACCGCCTGTTGCGCCGTGCGCACATAGCCGCCCAGGTCGCCGCCCTTGATGTCGACGTAGAGCCAGCCATTGGGCCGAGCATTCTCGCTCTTCAGCATCGGCGGCCCCTCGGCGATTTCCAGTTGCGCCACGGCGGACAGCGGCACCGTCGCGCCCTGCCGGGTCAGCAGCGGCAGCCGCTCAAGATCGGCCAGGTTGTCGCGCTGCTCGCGCGGATAGCGGATGTTGATGGGATAGCGTTCCAGCCCTTCCACCGCCTCGCCGACGTTGCTGCCGCCCACGGCCATAGCCACCATGTCCTGGATGTCGGCCACGCTCAGGCCATAGCGGGCCGCCGCCGCACGGTCGATCTGGACATTCAGGTAGCGCCCTGACGAGACCCTCTCCAGCATGGCGCTGGCGGTGCCGGGCAGGGTCTTCAGGACGCCTTCGACCTGGGTGCCGATGCGCTCGATCTGGTTCAGGTCCGGGCCGGCGATCTTGACCCCGACCGGGCTCTTGATACCGGTCGAGAGCATGTCCAGGCGGGTGCGGATGGGCGGCACCCACAGGTTGCTCAGGCCGGGGATTTGAACGGCCCGGTCGAGTTCCTGAACGATGCCGTCCAGGGTCATGCCTGGTCGCCATTGGGCGGGGTCTTGCAACTGGATGGTGGTCTCGATCATGGTCAGCGGCGCCGGATCGGTGGCGGTCTCGGCACGGCCGATCTTACCGAATACCGACTTCACCTCGGGCACCGTTTTTATCATCCGGTCGCTGAGCTGCAACAGTTCCGCCGCCTTGCCCGGACTCAAACCAGGCAGGGTGGTGGGCATGTAGAGCAGATCGCCCTCGTTGAGCGGCGGAATGAACTCGGAACCGAGCCGGTGAATGGGCCAGGCGGTTAGCGCCAGGGCGATCAGCGCCAGGGCGATGACCTGCCGGGGGTGGCGCAAGGCGGCGTCGATCAGGGGCCGATAGACGTGGATCAGAAACCGGTTGAGCGGGTTGGCGGTCTCGGCCCGGATGCGACCCCGGATGAGCCAGCCCATCAGCACCGGGATCAGGGTCACCGACAAGCCGGCCGCCGCCGCCATGGAGTAGGTCTTGGTGAACGCCAGGGGCGCAAACAAACGGCCTTCCTGAGCCTCTAGGGTGAATACCGGCAGGAAGCTGACGGTGATGACCAACAGCGAGAAGAACAGGGCCGGCCCGACCTCGACCGCCGCCGCCTGTGCCAGGGTGAAATAGTCGGCGCTGCTCGGGTCGCTGTCCGGATGCTGGTGACGCCAGGCCTCCAGGTGTTTGTGGGCGTTCTCGATCATGACCACGGCGCCGTCGACCATGGCGCCGACGGCGATGGCGATGCCGCCCAGGGACATGATGTTGGCGTTGATGCCTTGCTGGTGCATGACGATAAAGGCGATCAGCACACCCAGGGGCAGCGACACGATAGCCACAAAGGCCGAGCGCAGGTGAAACAGGAAGAGGATGCAGACCGCCGCGACGACGATGAATTCCTCGATCAGGCGGTGGCTGAGGGTATCGACCGAGCGCTGGATCAGGCTCGAGCGATCATAGCTGGGCACGATCTCGACGCCCTCGGGCAGGCCCTTTTGCAACTCCGCCAGCTTGGCCTTGACCGCCTGGATGGTGGCCATCGCGTTGCCGCCTTGGCGCATGACGACGACGCCGCCCACCACCTCGCCCTGGCCATCCAGTTCAGCCATGCCGGTCCTGAGCTGCGGGCCGAACTGGACCCGTGCGACATCGGCCAACAACACCGGGGTACCGCCAGCGCCGAGCTTTATCGGCACCTGGCGCAGATCGTCCAGGGTCTTGACGTAGCCGCTGACCCGCACCATGTATTCCGCCTCGGCCAGCTCCACCACCGAGCCGCCGGCCTCCTGGTTAGCGCGCTGCACGGCCTGCTTGATATCGTCCAGGGTAATGTTCAGCGCCCGCATCCGGCCGGGCTCGGCGACGATCTGGTATTGCTTGACCATGCCGCCGATAGTGGCCACCTCGGCGACATTGGGCAGGGCCTGCAACTCGTATTTCAGGAACCAGTCCTGCAACGAGCGCAACTGGGCCAGGTCATGGCGGCCGCGTTTGTCGGTGAGGGCGTATTCGTAGATCCAGCCGACCCCGGTGGCATCCGGGCCGATCGTCGGCTTGACCCCGGCCGGCAGGCGCGACGCCGCGCCGTTGAGGTATTCCAGCACCCGCGAGCGGGCCCAATACAGGTCCGTGCCATCCTCGAACAGGATGTAGACGAACGAGTCGCCAAACATGGAATAACCGCGCACCGCCTTGGCCCCCGGCACCGACATCATGGTCGTGGCCAAGGGGTAGGTGACCTGGTCCTCCACCACCTTGGGCGCCTGGCCCATGTAGGGCGTGCGGATGATGACCTGGACGTCGGACAGGTCGGGCAAGGCGTCAACCGGCGTCCGCAATATCGACGCCAAGCCCCAGGCCATCGCGAACAGCGAGGCCAGAACCACCAGAAAACGGTTCTGGATCGACCAGGCGATCAGCTTGGCGATCATTTTTCACCTCCCGTCGCCGAACCCTTGAAGCGCTCCAGGGCGCCCTTCAGATTGGCCTCGGACTCGATCAGGAACTGGCTGGAGACGACGACCTTTTCGCCGCCCTTCAGACCGGCCAGGATCAAGGTCTTGCCGTTGCTCTCCATGCCCGGTGTGACCTCGACCGGGCTATAACGACCGTCGCCTTCGGCGGTCAGGACGATGGCCCGTTTGCCGGTCCGGATGACCGCTTCGCTGGGCACGATGACGCCTGGGTCGCCCTTGCCGCCATATAGGGTGACGTTGCCATACATGCCGGGCTTGAAGCGCAATTTTGGGTTATCCAGGACCACGCGCACCTGCACCGTGCGGGTGGTGGCGTCGAGCTTGGGCGCGACGTAATCGACCCGGCCTGCAAAGGTCTCGCCGGGCAGGGCGTTCAGGGAGACGTCGGCCGATTTGCCTTGGTTGATCCAGGCGGCCTGGTCCTCAGTCACCTCGGCCGTGACCCAGACCCTGGACAGGTCGGTGATCTCCAGCAGCGGCATCCCGGTGCTGACGCTGGCGCCGGGATGCACCGCGATGCTGGAGACGATGCCGCCGGTCGGCGCGTAATAGGCGACCCGGCGCTGACTGTGGCCGGAGCGCTCCAGGCTGGCCACCTGGCGCTCGGTCAGGCCCAGGAACAACAGCTTCTGCCGCGCTGCCTCGGCCCAGGTTCGGTCGCCGGCCTGTTTAAGGGCCAGCAGGAATTCCTCCTGAGCGGCATATAGATCGGGACTGTAGACCTCGGCCAGCAACTGACCCTTGCGCACCGGGTCGTTCACGGCATGGATGGCCAATGCCTCGATCCAACCGCTGGCGCGGGTTTGCAGGACGCTGATCCGGTTGTCGTCGGGCCGCACATAACCGACCGTGTCGATCCGCCGCCATAACCGGCCGGTCTCGGCCACGGCGGTGCGCACGCCCAGGTTCTGCACTGTGCGCGGGTCGATTTTCACCCCGCCGCCGGCCGCTTGCTCCTCAGCATATTTAGGCGCCAGGTCCATGTCCATGAACGGCGACTTGCCTGGCTTGTCGAAGTGCTGGTCCGGTACCATCGGGTCGTACCAATACAGGACCTTGGGCGTGGCCGGCGCGGGACCGGCGGCGACCTTCGTTTCGGCGCCCGGCTTATGGCCACGCTGGCCAAACCAGACGCCGCCAGCGCCGACAGTCAGCCCGGCAATCAGGGCCACGATAATCTTCAGCTTGCTATTCATGGTTGCTCACTCCTCGGTCAGGTAGCGAATCTGCACGGCGGCGCGGGCGCGGGCCACCTGCTGGGCGATGCGGTTGATCCGGGCCTCCAGCCCGGCGCGGCGGGCCTCAAGCACCCGGTCATAACCGGCTTGATCGACGCGATAGGCGTTGAGCGCGCTAGAGGCGCGCTGGTCGCTCAAGGGGATGATTTGCTGGTCATAGCGCCGGATGCGTTCATCGGCCGCCTGGCCGTCGGCATAGGCCATGCGCAGATCGGCCAACAGGGCGCGGCGGCGGTCCAGCCGCATCTGCTCGGCTTGCTCGACATCGGCCAGCTTGGCCGCCAGTCGGCGATCCTGGCGCTGGGCGTGAAAAACGGGCAGGTCCACGGCGACATTGACCGAAATCAGACCGGGCATCCCGCCGCCCCGCAGACCATACTCCAGGCCCACGGTCCAGTCCGGCTTGACCGCCTCGCGCGCTTCGTCGGCCTCGGCTCGGCTCACCGCGACCGCGTCGGCCAAACCGACCAGTTCCGGTTGCGCCTCCAGCCGATGTTCCAAATCTGTCAGCGGCGCGAATGGCCCACTATCGGACAGCGGCGCCAGCGCGCCCTGCGCGGCCTCGCCGAGCCACCGACTGAGCGCGGCGCGGGTCCGTTGCACCTGAAGTTCCAGTTCGGTTTGCCGGTCGCGGAGGGTCTCCAATTGGATTTGCGCGGCCAGCGCGTCGGCCTGGCTGAGCTTGCCGGTCCGATAAACCGACTGGCTCCAGGCTGCCTGGCGGGCATCTTCCGCTGCGATTTGCCGAACCAGGGCCAGGGCCGCCTCAGGCTCATAGACATCCAGCCAGGCCAGCCGGGCATCGCGCTCGATGCGCCGCCGCTCGGCGGTCAGCAGGTCACGGCCCTGGGTGATCTGACGTTCGGCGCGTTGCCCGGCCAAGCGTCGTTTGGCGCCGCCCGGAATGGTCTGGTTCACGCCCAGCACGGCCATGGTCATCGGCTCCTGGGTGAAATTGAAGGTATCGACCGGTAGGCTGGCGAGGCCGAAGTTCAGCATTGGATCGGGCAGTTGGCGCACCGCCACGGCGCTTTCGGTCAGCGACCGGATGGCGGCCTCCTTGGCCTGTAACTGGGGCTGCTGGGTAATGGCCAGGTGGGCGGCCTGATCCAGACTTAAGGGTGGATCGGCCGCGAACGCGACGCCGGTCAACGCCATAGGGCGGCCCACGGCCGCCATCAGCAGGACAGTGACAGCGAGCCGGCGCACCAAGACAAGCCTCATGCAATTGGGCTGGGTCATATGAATCTCCACAGGAAACGCCGGCGTATGCCGGCCGGACCGGCGCAAGGCCGGCGTCCTGTTCCCGCTCAGCGGGAACGATGAAGATTCAGGTTCGCGGCGGTGGGGGTTCGGGAGGGGACAGCGCGGCGACGATCATTGACCGGAACGAGGTCGGCCGGCTGAAGGTGGCGAGTTGCAGGTCGGTCAGGGAGGCGGCAACGGGCAAGGCCGCCGCCATGGCGCAATGACAGGCGTGACCCTTGTTCCAACAGCAACCCCCGGATTCGGCCGGTTGCTGGCGGGCGTGATGACAGCCTGCCATCGTGGTCGTCGCCTGGCCCTGGGACAGCGGCGCGGCCAGGCTCATGGGTTGGGCAAGCGGCGTGAATACCAGCCCCAGCACCAGCATCTGGCGCAATAAAAGATGAAAAAAAGTTCGGGCAAACCGTTTCACGCGCGTTCAATCCCGTTCAGGCTGAAATTCATTTGGTCATTGTAGCCGCTTCACATGCCAGTCGCGTGGCCATTCTGGCCTCCACCGCCGGGCCGATGCCCTCGCCCAGTGCGCCATGCAAGGCCAGCAGGGCATCGACTTCAGTTTTCCAGAGTTGACCGCCTTCTGCAACCACCTCACGCAGATGGGCCAAGTCACCCTGTGCCAACCAATGCTGGTAGGCCACCAGCAATTCCGGCGCCAGCTTGCGCCGCATCCCGACCAGGTTGGCGAAATAGAAATGGATCGCGGCCGGGTCGCCCCGTTCGATCAAACCCGGTAGTGTCGATAGGCAATCGGCATACAGGTCGCGCACTGCCCGGACCATGATCTCGGCCCGGCTACGCAGCACGGCCATCAGCAAGCCCTCCCAGGCCCCGCCGAGCTGAGCGCCGATCTGCGCCTCGCCCAGTTCATGCAGGATGACCGATTCGGTTTCGGTCGCGGTCATGGCGTCGAGCGCGGCCTCCGGCGCGGAGTCGAACGGGTAACAGGCCACTGCCCGGCCCATGGCCTGGTTCTTCCGGCTCCAGTGCCACTCCTCATATTTCTCCCACAGCCAGCGCCGCAGTGCCTCGGTGCGGATAAACAGGGTGCGGTCCAGATACATGCCCGGCGGCGCATCCAGGTCGCGGGCCAGCTCCCGGCCGGAGACGTAGATGTCGAAACCATGACGGCTTTCCTTTCGGCTCAACTCGCCCAGGAAGAAATGCGGTTTGCAGTGCCGGCCATAGCCGCCGCCGTAGACGTAGCCATGCTCAAGTAATTCGCCATTGATGCGGCGTGACTCGAACGGGTCGGCATCGAAGCCCGGCAGCGGGATCGGCAAGTAGGGCGCCGACTCGATACCGTCCCAGAGCTGGCCGCGTGCGTTCATCCAGTCGCCCACCTCACTGCGCGGCATTTCTCCGGTCAGCGGGATGGCGTTCTCCCAGCGGTACAGCTCGCGCATCTTCAACAGGAAGGTACACAGCGTCAGGTCGCCAGCATACTGGGCATCGGAGCGGTGGCAGTTTTGTCGGACAGCCCCGACAATGGCATCCAGATCGAGATTGGACATGGCAGAATATCCGATTGATTTTGTCGGATTATAGGCTGGAGATAGACAAATGCGTTACTGGCTGATGAAGAGTGAACCCTCGGAATACGGCATCGACGACCTGGTGCGGGACGGCATGGTGGCCTGGTTCGGGGTGCGCAACTACCAGGCGCGTAACTTCATGCGCGACCAGATGCGGGTCGGCGATGGCGTGCTGTTCTACCATTCGTCCTGCGCTGAGCCGGGTATCGCCGGGCTGGCTGAGGTGGTTAAGTTAGCCTATCCGGACGCCAGCCAGTTTGACCCGGCCAGCCCTTATTTCGACCCTAAGGCGACGCCGGACAGACCGCGCTGGTTCAACGTCGAGGTCAGGATCGTCCGTAAGACCCGCTTGCTACGGCTGGCCGAGTTGCGGGACTATCCGGAACTGGCTGATATGCGGTTGCTGCAACGGGGCAACCGCTTGTCGATCACGCCGGTCGACCCGATCGAGTGGCGCTTTATCGTGAGCAAACTATGACGTTCCGCAAGGAGATGATGATGCGTTTATTGCTGGCTTGTTTTGCGCTACTCTTCAGCCTTGGCGGCATGGCCGCCGATTACCAGCGCGAACAGCGTTGGGCCGACGAGGTCTTGCCCTCGGTGTTGGTCGGCGACCCGGTTTGGCTGGCCCAGACCAATGGCCACAAGTTTCTCGGTCTGTACACCGCCGTGGCCAAGGTCAAGGTTGGTCTGGTGATCGTCCATGGCATCGGCGTCCATCCGGACTGGGGCCTGATCGGCACTTTGCGCCAGCAGTTGCCGGATGATGGCTATGCCACCCTGGCTATCCAGATGCCGGTACTTCAGGCCGACGCCCGGCCGGAGGATTACCCGCCGACCTTCGCTGAGTCCGCTGAACGGCTTCGCCTGGCGGTCGAGTTTCTGAAGGACCGGGGTTACGCCAGGGTGGCCATCGTTTCACACAGCCTGGGTACCTGGATGACCTATGACTATCTGATCCACCAGCCCGCCAGCCCGGTCGTCGCCTGGGTGGCGATCGGCGCTCCCAACCCGTTCGACCTGGCCAAACTCAAACTACCGATCCTCGACCTTTATGGCCAGAATGACCTGCCGCACGTCGCGCAGGGCGCTAAGCAACGTGCTATGGGGCTGAAACAGAAGGGTTCGACGCAGGTAATGGCGCCCGGCGCCGACCACTTTTTCACGGGCCAGGACGCGGCCTTGCGCGAACAGGTACGGGGCTGGCTAGACAAGACGCTGGCCCCGCAATAACCCGGCCCCCCGCCGGTATGGGGCAAGACCGAATCAGACGATACCGAGCTGGTCCGGGGCCTTCAGTGAGTGGTCGTCCTGGTCATGGCCCTTCAGCTTGATCTTCAGGCGCAAGTCGTTGAAGGAATCGGCGTTGCGCAGCGCGTCCTCGCCGCTGATGGCGCCGATGTCGTAGAGATCGAATAGCGCCTGGTCGAAGGTCACCATACCCAGGTCGCGTGACTTGGCCATGATCGCCTTGACCTCGTCCAGGCGACCTTTAAAGATCAGGTCCGAGATCAGCGGTGAACCCAACATGACCTCGACTGCCGGAATCCGGCCCTTGCCGTCAGTACGCAATATCAGGCGCTGGGAGACGATGCCGCGCAGGTTCATCGACAGGTCGAGCAGCAACTGTTCGCGCCGATCCAGCGGGAAGAAGCTCATGATCCGTTCCAGCGCCTGATTGGTGTTGTTGGCATGCAGGGTGGACAGGCAGAGGTGGCCGGTCTCGGCGTAGGACAAGGCGAATTCCATGATCGAACGCTCGCGGATCTCGCCGATCAGGATGACGTCCGGGGCCTGGCGCAGCGAGTTCTTCAGGGCGGTGTGCCAATCCTCGGTATCGGAACCGACCTCGCGCTGGGTGACGATGCTGTGGCCGTGCTGGTGGACGAACTCGATCGGGTCTTCGACGGTCAGGATGTGTTCGGCCCGGCGCTGGTTACGGTAGCCCATCATGGCCGCCAGGGTGGTCGATTTGCCGCTACCGGTGGCGCCGACCAGCAGGACCAGGCCGCGCGGCATCATGGCCATATCCTTGAGGACCGGTGGCAGGTGCAGGTCGCCCAGTTCGGGTATCTGGGTATTGATAGCCCGGAACACGCAGCCTACCCGGCCCTGCTGCATGAAGGCGCTGACCCGGAAGCGGCCGATTTTCTCGTCGAAGATGGCGAAGTTGGCCTCCTTGGAGTTGACGAAGCCGTTCCATTGTTTTTCGGTCATCACCGATTTCGCCAGGCCCTGGGTGTCGGCGTTCGACAGCTTGTCACCGGGCAGCGGCACCACCTTGCCGTCCAGTTTCAGGGCCGGCGGGAAACCGGCGGTCAGGAACAGGTCGGACGCCTTGCGCTCGACCATAGTCTTTAGCCAATCGACGACCGGATTGCTGGCGTTCATCTGAACAGGTCCTTATTCACGGCGATGGCGCGGGCCTCGATCGGGGCGACCATGTTGCGCTTGACCAGATCGGTCAGACACTGGTCCAGGGTCTGCATACCGAGCGCTTGGCCGGTCTGGATCGAGGAATACATCTGGGCCACCTTGTTTTCCCGGATCAGGTTGCGGATGGCCGGGGTGCCGATCATGATCTCGTGTGCCGCGACCCGGCCACTGCCGTCCTTACGCTTGAGCAGGGCCTGGGAGATGACCGCGCGCAGCGACTCGGACAGCATGGAGCGGACCATGTCCTTCTCGGCCGCCGGGAACACGTCGATGATCCGGTCGATGGTCTTGGCGGCGGAACTGGTGTGCAGGGTGGCGAATACCAGGTGGCCGGTCTCGGCAGCGGTCAGGGCCAGGCGGATGGTTTCCAGGTCGCGCATTTCACCCACCAGGATGACGTCCGGGTCCTCCCGCAGGGCCGAGCGCAAGGCGTTTTCGAAGCTCTGGGTATGCGGCCCCAGCTCACGCTGGTTAATCAGGCACTTCTTACTCTGGTGAACGAATTCGATCGGGTCCTCGATGGTGAGGATGTGGCCATGCAGGTTGTCGTTGACGAAGTCAATCATGGCGGCCTGGGTAGTTGACTTGCCCGAGCCGGTCGGGCCGGTCACCAGGACGATGCCACGCGGCTGGTCGGCGATCTCCTTGAAGCTCTTCGGCGCTTCCAGGTCTTCCAGGGTCAGCACCTTGCTCGGCACCGTCCGGAAGGCCGCAGAGGCACCCCGTTCCTGGCTGTAGGCGTTGACCCGGAAACGGGCCACGCCAGGCAGGGCGAAGGAGAAGTCGGTTTCCAGAAACTCCTCGTAGGCCTTGCGCTGGGCATCGCTCATGACGTCGTAGATCATTGCCCGGGCCTGGGTGTTGTCCAGCGGCGGCACGTTGATGCGGCGGATCTCACCGTTCACCCGGATCATGGGAGGCAGGCCTGAGGAGATGTGCAGGTCAGAGGCCTTGTTCTTTACTGCGAAGGTCAGTAGGTCGGAAATTTCCATTTATAATCCACAGAGCAGCAATGGCGGCAGTTCAAATATAGGATTTCATTATGGGCGTAATCTCGGTGGGCTTGCAAGATTGCCGGGAACGGATCGATCGGGCCTGTCGCCTGGCCGGCCGGCGACCGGAATCGGTTGGCCTGCTGGCGGTCAGCAAGACCTACCCGGCGGCGGCCGTGCGCGAGGCTTATGGCGCCGGTCAGCGGCGGTTTGGCGAGAGCTATCTGCAAGAGGCCCTGGCCAAACAGACCGAGTTGATCGATCTGGAGCTGGAGTGGCATTTCATCGGCCCGATCCAGGGCAACAAGACCCGTCCCATCGCCGGGCATTTCGCCTGGGCGCATGGCGTTGACCGGCTGAAGATCGCACAGCGCCTGGCCGAGGTCCGGCCGGCGAACCTGCCGCCGCTCAATGTCTGTATCCAGGTCAACGTCAGCGGCGAGGTCAGCAAGCACGGTGTCGCCCCGGATGAAGCCCTGGCGCTGGCCCGCGCGGTGGCCTGCCTGCCCCGGCTGAAACTGCGTGGTTTCATGTGCATAGCGCAGGCCACCGGCGATCCGGCCGAACAACGCCGCCAATTCGCACGTCTGCGCGCGCTGCTCGAACAGGCCGCCGGGCTGGGCCTCGACACCTTGTCCATGGGCATGTCGAGCGACCTGGAGGCGGCGATCATGGAAGGCGCCACCATCGTGCGGGTCGGCACGGCCATCTTCGGTCAGCGCCAATACGACAAGGAAACGACATCATGAAAATCGGCTTTATCGGCGGTGGCAACATGGCCGGCGCCATGATCGGCGGTATGTTGAAGCGGGGCTATGGTGCCGGCGATATAGGCGTGGCCGAACCCAGCGCGGAACGTCGCAGCACGTTGGCCACAGAGTTCGGCGTTTTCCTGGAGGCCAGCGCGGCCACTGTGCTGGCCAGCGACCTTTTGATCCTGGCGGTCAAGCCGCAGGTGCTGCGCGCGGTGCTGGCGTCATTGCCCAGGTTGGCCCAGACCACCTGTGTTTTGTCTATCGCCGCTGGCGTCAGGGCCGGTGACATCGCCCGCTGGTTACAAGGCCATGGCGCCGTGGTGCGGGCGATGCCCAACACCCCGGCCCTGGTCGGCGCCGGCATCGCCGGGCTGTATGCCCTACCCGGTGTTTCTATCGAACAGAAGGCCCGTGCCGAGCAGGCGCTAAAAGCCGTCGGCCAAGTGGTCTGGGTGGCTGACGAGGCCATGATCGACGCGGTCACCGCCATCTCCGGCAGCGGCCCGGCCTATGTCTTCCTGTTCATAGAGGCCCTGGAGGCGGCGGCCCTGGAACTGGGCTTCGCCCCCGGTGCGGCCAGAATGCTGGCGTTGCACACGGTCTACGGTTCGGCCGCCCTGGCGCTTCAGGACGGCGCCGACCCCGCCGTGTTGCGCGCCCGCGTCACCTCCAAGGGCGGCACCACTGAACGGGGCATCGCCGCACTGGAGGCGCATGGCCTGCCTCGGGCGGTGCTGGCCGCCGCACGGGCCGCCGCCGCACGCGCCAAGGAACTGGGCGAGCTATTGGGGGCCGAGTGATGTTGCAGGACGCCTTGCAGTTTCTGCTACGCATCGTCTGCGAACTGGCGGCCACGGCCTTCTGGCTGCGTTTCTATATGCAATTGAACCGCGTGCCCTATGCCAATTCGTTTGCCCAGTTCATCGTCAAGGTGACCGATTTTGCGGTGCGCCCGGTGCGGCGGGTCATTCCTGGTTTTTTTGGCCTGGATTGGGCCAGCCTGTTGCTGTTTTTTCTCGCCGAATGGCTTTGGTCGCTGGCCAGCTACTGGTTGCTGGGTTACCCATTCATGGCGGCCAGTGCCTCGGCGTGGCTGGGTTTCCTGCTCTACACCCTGGCGGCCGGCCTCAATCTGATCGCTTACGTCTTCATGGCCCTGGTGGCCGCGCAGGCGATCGTCAGTTGGGTCAATCCGTTCTCGCCCGCAGCGCCGGTGTTCTATGCCCTGGCCCGGCCGCTGCTGCGCCCGTTCCAGCGTGTCATCCCGCCGATCGGCGGCATCGATCTGAGTCCCATGGCCGCCTTCATCGCGCTCCAGTTGCTGGTCATCGCCCCGGTCGCCGGCCTGGCACGCTACGGGCGCGGGCTGATAGGCTGATGTCGGCCCGGCTTGTCATCGTCTGCGGCTCGCCGGACAATCGCCGCCATGCGCACCCGTCCCGCCTTGCTTAGAAAGACCTGCCCATTTTGCGGTGGCGGCAGCTATGCCCAGGCCAAACTACCGATCCCGGCCAACCTACCGGAGGTGGAATACAACCTGGACGAACTTGCCACGTTGGTTGAAAAAGAGAGCATCGGCCTGTTACTGGCCTTGGTCGAGTTGTTGCCCTACAAGAACTTCACCTGCAGTAAATGCCGGCGCGAATTCATGCTGGAAAGTCGCGCCGCCAAGGAACTGGCCCTCGCCATGCTGGCCAGCATGAAACCGGTGATTCAGAGCGCCGAGCCAAGACGTTCCGTGGCCCGACCCGTCAAGCCAACAATAGCCCCCCCGTCATTACCGACCAAACCCCTGCTCAAGCCGGCAACACCCGAGCCCAAGGACGACTGGGAGGCCGAAAGCCTGGATGCGCTGTTTGATGACATCGCCGAGGCGGACCGGGAATAGTATCGATCCGGCTATAATCGCGGCTCTTCACGGGAGGTACCGGCTTGGATAACTTACTGATTTTGAAGGCCGCGATACTGGGTATCGTCGAGGGCCTGACCGAATTCCTGCCGGTGTCGTCCACTGGCCACCTGATCGTTGCCGGCCAATTGCTGCATTTTAACGATGACAAAGGCAAGGTATTCGAGATCGCCATCCAGTTGGCGGCGATACTGGCGGTGGTCTGGGTCTATCGGCAGCGGCTTGGTCATGTCGTCGCCAGTTTGAAGCGGGAGCCGGCCGCACGCAAATTTACCTTGAACCTGATCGTCGCCTTCATGCCGGCGGCGGTGCTGGGGCTGTTGTTCCTCAAGGAGATCAAGGCTTATTTGTTCAACCCGCTGGTGGTCGCCACGGCCTTCATCGTCGGCGGCCTGCTGATCCTCTGGGCGGAGCGGCGCCAGCACGTGATAAGGGCCGAGACCGTGGACGACATGACCTGGCAGGATGCACTCAAGGTTGGTTTCGCCCAGTCGTTGGCCATGATTCCCGGTACCTCGCGGTCCGGCGCCACCATCATCGGCGGGTTGTTCTTCGGTTTGAGCCGCCAGGCGGCGACCGAGTTTTCCTTCTTCCTGGCTATCCCCACGATGTTCGCGGCCACCCTGTATGACGTCTACAAGCATCGGGCGCTGTTCAGCGTTACCGACCTGCCGCTGTTCGCTGTTGGCAGTGCAGTCTCGTTCATCAGTGCCTTGATCTGCGTGCGCTGGTTGCTGCGCTACATCGCCAGCCACGATTTCACGCCGTTCGCCTGGTACCGCATCGCCTTCGGCGCGATCGTCCTGGTGACCGACTATCTCGGCCTTATCGACTGGTCGGGCGGTTAGCCACGAATCCGGCGATCGCCGCCAGCAGCGCATCTTCCTGATAGGGTTTGCCCAAGTATTCGTTGACACCCAGATCGAAGGCGTGCTGGCGGTGTTTGTCGGCCGTGCGCGAGGTAATCATCACGATTGGCAAGTCGCGGCTATGGCTGCCGGCCCGGACATGACGAGCGACCTCGAAGCCATCCATACGCGGCATTTCGATATCCAGCAGCATGACCGCCGGCAACTCGTCTTGCAACGCCTCCAGCGCCTCGATGCCATCCTTGGCAGTTGTCACCCGGTAGCCCTCGCGGAGCAACAGTCGGCTGGTGACCTTGCGCACGGTTAGCGAATCGTCGACCACCAGGACCAATGGGGCGCGTTGCTCGGACTTGGCCTCCTCGGTCACTTCCTTGGCCCTGGAAGGCGCCTGCTCGATCAGTGCGTATGGGTTGAGTATCAGTGCCACCCGACCATCGGCCAGCACCGTCGCGCCGGCGATGCCGGGCGCCCGCGACAACTGCGGACCGATGCCCTTGACCACCACTTCGGCATTGCCATTGAGTGCATCCACCCGCAGGGCGACGCGTTCGTCGCCGGACCGGAGCAAGAGCACGGTGCGGTACTTGCCCTCGACCGGGTTAGGTTGTTGCCCGGTTAGCTCGGCCAGCGAGTGTAAGGGGAATGACTGGCCATCCAGTTCCAGCCTGGACGCGGTCAGCGCGTCATGCCAGCCGGCGGCGCGCATCTCCTTGACCAGCACCACCATACCGGCGGGGATGGCATAAATCTGGTCGCCAGCCTTGGCCAGCACCACCTGGGCGAGCGCCAGTGTGGCCGGCAGACGGATGGTGAAACGCGTACCCTGGCCCGGCTCGCTCTCGATCCGGACCCGGCCGCCGACTGAGGCGATCTCGCTACGCACCACGTCGAGGCCGATGCCTCGGCCGGCCACCTGAGTGACCTCGGTCGAAGTCGAAAAACCCGACATGAACAGGAGGGCATACAGCCGTTCCCGCTCGGCCGACTCGCCGGGTCCGAGCAGGCCAAGCGCCTCGGCGCGGGCCCGGACCAGGCTCAGGTTGATGCCGGCGCCATCGTCGCTCAAGGTCAGAACAACCTCCGTGCCTTCTTGTCGGGCCGACAGGGTGATGGTGCCGTGTTCCGGCTTGCCAGCGGCCTGTCTGACCGCCACCGGTTCGATGCCATGCGCAACCGCGTTGCGCAACAGGTGCTCGAACGGCGCCATGGCCTTGTCGAGCAAGGCCCGGTCGAGTTCAATGTCGCCGCCCTCGATGTGCAGCCGGGCACTGCGCTGTAAGTCCTTGGCGGCCTGACGGACGATACGATGCAGACGCTCGGCCTGGCTGTTGAGGCGCACCATGCGGATGTGCATCAGTTCCTGTTGCAGGTTGCGGGTGGTGCGGGATTGCTGCAAGAGCGCGTACTCGGCGTCGGACAGGCCGGCCAGCAGGTTTTCCTGAGCAGTCGAGACGTCGTTCACGCTCTCGGCCATGAGCCGGGTGAGTTCTTGAAGACGGGTGTAACGGTCAAATTCCAGCGGGTCGAAATGGCTCTCGTCGAGCACCGACATGCGTGCGCCGATTTGGGCCTCGGCCTGGATTTCGAGCTCCCGCAGTTGGCTGCGCAGGCGCTCGACGTTGACGGTCAATTCCTGGGTGGTCAGCCGATAGTGGTTCAGGGCCGCCTCGATGCGGGAGCGGGCGATACTGACCTCGCCGGCCTCGTTGATCAGGTTGTCAATGATGCCGGCCTTGGCCCGGAAGTCTTGTCGGACGTCCTCTGCGGCTTTGATCGGTGGGACCGCAGCCAGCGGCACGGCAACGGCACCCTTGGCGGCGGTCGGCGCAGGGGCGGCGGGGGCGACCGGACTGGCGGCTGGACGCAGACCGTCGACCCGCTCGGCTAAGCCGTCGTAGCGGCCTTCCAGCTGATCCAGAAAGGCATTGTCCGGGGTGGCGGCCGCCAATTCGGCGATGGCCGTCTCCATTGCATGCGCGTCGTCGCCCAAGGCCATCGCCCCGGCCATGCGGGCGCTGCCCTTGAGTGTATGTAGCGACCGTTGCAAGGCTTGCCGGGCCTCGACGTCGTCAGGCTGGGCGCGCCAGTGGCGCAGGCCTTCGCCGATCCGGGGCAGCAGATCGTCGGCCTCGGTCAGGAAGATGGGCAACAACTGCGGATCGCATGCGTCCGTGGCTGGCGGCACTAAGGCCGATGGCGCCAGCTCGGCCGATTGTGGATGGCGTTCGACGACCGGTTCGGCCTCCGGCATTATCGTGGCTTCAGTGACTTCAGGTCGCAGCGCGGCCAGGCGTTGCGCCAGATCGGGCAAGTCCTTCGGCCAACGTCGTTCGAGTATGGCCTGCAACTGGTCGGCTATTTTGTCCAGTACCCCCGACACTGTGTCGCGGTGCGCCTCGGCCAGTGGCCGGGCGACCTCCGGCCAGCCCAGCGCCCAATTCTCCAGCGCATGGGCCGCCTCGGCCAGCGGCGTGAGCCCGGTGGTGCGGGCAATGCCGGCCAGGGTATGGGCTGCCCTGGCAAAGCCATCCCACGGCGCTGTCTCGGCCTCCTCGGCCATCTCGGCCAGATGGTTGCGCAGGTCGGCGAGCCGCTGGGCTGATTCATCGGTGAAGATGGCGAACAGCGGCGCCGCGACTTCATGGCGGCCTACCATGACCCTATCCGGCTCGGAGGCCAGGGTCTCCGGGACCGGGGCAGGCGCCACCGGCTCCGCGGGTTTGACTGCGGTCACTGCCTCGCCGCGTAACTGCCGGGCCTGAGTCGTGAGCGCCTCGGCCTGGACCTGGACCGCGCCCTTGGTCGCCAGCTCGGTCACCCAGCCGCGAAACGCCGTGGCGGCCAGATCGATAAAATCGAGTATCGCGTGATTGATGGCCCGCTCGTCGCGTAGCCAGAGGTTCAGTGTCTGCTCGACCTCCCAGGCGGCTTCGGCCAGAGCGGTCAGACCGACCATGCGGCCGCTGCCCTTGAGGGTGTGGAAACCGCGCCGGATATCGACGAATGCGTCGTGCTCCTGGGCCGAGGCCCGCAAACGGCCAAGTCCGGCCGCCATGTCGGCCAGCACCGTCTTCGCCTCCTCGACATAGATTTGCAACAGCTCGGCATCAACCTCTTGTTCGCTAGCGGTTGGGGCCGCCTGGGGCGGTGCGGTTGGGCCGGCGACGGGACTACCGGAAAGGGTCTGGACGGCGTTCTGAATAGTCTCCGCCGATGCCCCTTGATCGATCAGATGCAGGACCTCGCTGGCCTGGCCGGAGAGGCCGCTATCGCCGACCAGATCGGCATCCTCGGCAATGCGGGAAAGTTCACGCTTGATCTCGCCCCGTGCCTCGGCCTGGTCGGTCGCGTTGCTCAGTTGGTCGGCGGTCGCCTGCACTCGGGCGGCGCTGGCCGCCAGCTCCTGCTCGACGCTGGCCTCTTGCGGTGCGGTCTCGGCCGGCGGCGCCAGCAAGGCGCGCAGCCCGGCGGGGTTGTCCTGACCGTTGCGCAGGGCATCGATATATAGCCCCAGGGTGGAAATGGCCTCGGCGATCCAGTTCAGTTCGTGGTCATCGACCTCGCCCTCGACCTCGACCAGGCGAGCGACATGGTCCAGTGTGGCCTCGACCAACTGCCCGGCGGTATCCAGTTGCAACAGATCGAGCGCACCCTGTATCTGTTTCAGCAGGCCTGGCGCCAGTGGCAGGTCGGCGCGCTCGTTCTGGTCGCGGAAGAACTTGTCGAGTATCTCTTCCAAGCGATTCAGGTTGGTCTGAATCTCGCGCGCCACCTGTGCAACGAGCAGTTTTTCCTGAGCCTGGCGGGCGATCTCGTCGAGCAGATGGACGTCCGACGGGAGTGGTGGCATGGCCTGACCGGTTAGCGCGTCCCGCAAGCGGCGCGCTTGCACAGCCGCCAGGTCGGCGAAATCGTGGCCCAGTTCGAAGTAGTTTTCCGCCGCATGTTGAAGCAGCAACAGGGCGGTCGCCATTTCCAGTTGCAGGGCCTCGTTCTGTGCCGCCGCTACACTGCCTGGCGTGCCGTCGGCGGCCGCCATGACGGCCTCGGCCAGGTCTGACAACGGTCCTTCGGGCAACCGGCGAACACTGTCCAGCAGGCGCATCGAGGCGGCCCTGAGCGCCTCCGGACCTTCCTGTCGGCCGGCGCAAAGACGCAGCCACTGGTCCTTGGCGACGCCTATCATATCGAGCAATACCTTGAGTCGCGGTTGTAGCGACTCGGACTGTTTTTTGTCCGTGCTGTCGGCATGGCTTGGCTGGTAGCGGCCCAACTCGAACAGCTCGCGTGCCTCGGCGGCACGGCCGACGGTCGTGCTGTCCTGGGCCAGGGAAAAGAGCACGTTGCTGAACAGGCGGTCGGCCAGTTGCCTGGAGCCTTCGGTCAGGCGACGCATTTGCAGGTCGAGCCGGGCGAGCAGGCGTTTGGTCCAGATATCCGGCGTCAGCCGGCCGCATAACAGGGCATCCAGCACGCCGCCGGCGGCCCACCAGAAGGTGTACTGAGCCGCGCCCGGCGCCAGCCGTTCGATCTCCCGCACTGCCTGGCCCATCAGTTGCAAGCCGGACTGGCCGCCGCGGTTTTGCAGGAAGTGGAGCAGACCTTTCTCGTAGCGAGCCCGCACCGGACGTGTGGCGCGGGCCAGCGCCGGGCCGTCGAGGGGCAATTCCGGACTGTCGCGTTTGACCCGCGCGCTCAGGTCGGGGTGAAACAGGTCGCTGGGCGACGGCGCTTCGCCGCGTCGGCCCTGGACCTCGGCATAGACCGGATTGAGCAGCAGTTCGTTGTTGACGCCGCCCGCCATCAGGCCATCCAGATAGCCGCGCAGGGCCTCGATCGCGCTTAGTACGATCCGGCTGGAGCCCGTGTTGCGTAGGCCCGTTTTCGCCTGCATGTCGGCCAGCAGGTCTTCGATGGCATTGCAGACCTGGCATACGCCCTGCAGATCGACGATCTGCAGGGCGCCGGAGACCTGATGCAGATGAGTGGCGGCCTCCCGTAGCGGTGTCGCGTCCTGACCGTTCCAGGCATCCAGGGCGGTCGCTGCCGCCTGGATCGCGTTGTCGATTTCTGTCTTGACCCAGGTCAGAGGGCCGATGTCGAAATTGTTCAGGTTCTCCACGTGCGGCGTTCCCGTTGTCGACTAGAGGGTGAAGCCGGCCACCGACGCGTGCAACTCGTCGGCCAGCTCAGTGAGCTGGCCGATCGATTCGGTGCTCTTACGCGTGTCTTCGGAGGTGCGCCGGGTCTGTTCGAGAATCTGCCGCATGTTGTCGGCGATTCGAGACGCCGCGTCGGCCTGCTCACGAGTGGCGCCGGAAATGTTCTGGCTCAGGCGCGCCAGTTCCGCCGACACCGATTCGATATCCAGCAGGGCATGACCTGCGGCATCGGACAGTGCCGCCCCTTCGACCACGCCCCGGGTGCTGGTTTCCATGGCGTTGACGGTGTCCTGGGTGTCGGTCTGAATGGTCTTGACAATGGCGCCTATGCGGCGGGTGGCCTGACCGGACCGTTCGGCCAACCGCTGCACTTCCTCCGCCACCACCGAGAAGCCGCGCCCCGCGTCGCCGGCCGCCGCCGCCTGGATGGCTGCGTTGAGGGCCAGGACGTTGGTCTGTTCGGTGATGTCCGAAATCAGCTCGACGATCTCGCCGATCTCCTGGGACGATTCGCCCAGTCGCTTGATCCGCTTGGAGGTTTCCTGAATCTGATCGCGCAGGGCGTTCATGCCGGCGATGGCGTCGCGTACCGAGTCGCCGCCCTTTTTGGCGAATTCCAGCGATTGTTCGGCCACGCGCGCTGATTCGGCGGCGTCCTGGGATGCCTTGTTGACCGATTCGGACATGAAGTTGACCGCATCGGTCGTCTGGCCGATGTCGTCCGCTTGCCGTTCCGACGCGCTCAGCGTTTCCTGGGACAGGCGCTTGGCATCGTCGGTGGCCTGGGTCACCTCGGCCACCGCACGGGTTACGTTGCCGACCAGGGTACGCAATTCCTCGATGGCGAAGTTGACCGAGTCGGCGATGGCCCCTGTGATGTCCTCGGTCACTGTGGCGCGCACGGTCAGGTTGCCTTCGGCCAGGTCGCCCATCTCGTTCAGCAGGCGAAGAATGGCTTCCTGGTTCCGCTGGTTTTCCAGTGCTGCGGAATCTTGCTCCTTGGTCGCCCGCTCGGCCTGTTCCTTCGACTCGGCCGCGTTGACCAGGCTCAACATCACCAGGCTGACCAGGGTCAAAAGACCGAAGATCAGGGTCAGAGTCAGATATAACCAGGGACTCGATGCCTTGAAGCCGTCGGTCAGCTTGCCGGTTGCGGTCAGCATCGGTTCGCTCTGGCCGGATAATTCGTGCCCAGCACGTTTGATCTCGATCAATTGGGGCAAGGCCTTTAGCAGGCTGTCGGCGGCCGTTTGAAACTTGTTGAAGATGCTTTTCAGCGGGTCGGTGCTGGCTCGGCCCTTGATCGCCCCGGCCAGGCTTTGCAGGTCCTGGCTGAGCTGGTAGGCAGCTTGCGGCTTGATGGTCTCGCTGGTTGCCAGGGTGTTGGCATTGCGGGTCATCCGTTCGGCATAGGCATCCAGTCCGCCGCCGGCCTCCTCGGCCAACTCATAGAGTTCGCTTGCCTCGTCGTTGATCTGGCTGATCGACTGGTGCAGGGACAACAGGGCATCCTGTTTGGCCAGTAACGTGTCGATGTCCTTGCGTGCAATGTCCCAATGCTGCTTGACATTATTCAGTTCGCCGCGCATGGATAGCGGGGCGGAAGGCAAGCCGCCGCCGCCTTCGGTGAGGGTCTTCATGCCGTTGGCGAAGGACTGCTGGCTCAGTTGCAATTGGCCGAAGGCCGCCTTGTCGCCCAAGACCGCCAACTGAGCAAACTTGGAATAACGCTGGGATTGCACCTGAAGGCTGGAGCCGATCTCGATGTAGCTCGACTTGTGGTTCAGTTGCACCACGTACAGCACAATCGCCACCACGGTAATCAGTGCCGATACGACCAGGGCCAGCGCCCAAAAGCGGTAGCGCTGCTCGACCGACATGCCCTTGAACATAGGCGCTTTGGCCGGATCGAGCGCCAATAGGCCATCCCGCAAGCCCGATAGCCCGGCCCACTGTTTCTTCGCTGCACCGCCAAGCCGGTCTTTATCCATTGTTTCTCTCCTGATCCAGATTGTTCATCGTTCATTCAGGCCGCTACCTGGAGGAACCGGGGTTCCGCCAGCAGACGACCGAAGTTGACTTCTCGCCAAATTAGGCCTTCACCGTCCTCGAAACGGGCGATTTCCCAGGGCGCGGCGGTTTCGGCCACCGGCAGACGACGCATGCCGGCGGCGTTTCTCAAGCCCAACGCCCGATCGATGCGAAAGCCCGCGTAGGCCCCGAATCGGGGATTGGCCAATAATAATCGGATTTCATTGCCTGGCACGCCAGCCGGCAAGGCCATGAACGCTGCCCAGTCGGTGCAGGCGTAGATCGTGCCATGGATGCCGGCCACGCCCAGGAACCAGGGCTGTGTCCAGGGCGCCGGCGTCAGCCGTGGGACCGTCACTACCTCGCTGACCTGATCGAGATCGACCAGCCAATGCTGGCCAGCCGCCATGAAGCCCAGTTTGGCCGCCTCGCCGGGCTGTTCGGCAACCGCTTTCAGGCGCTCGGCCAGCTTGGCCTGGAATTCCCGCAGACTAACTCGTTCTTCCATCCGGATGTCACCCCAGCCCTTGAATCTTGTTGATCAGGTCATCAGCCGCGATGGGCTTCACCAGATAGGCCGCCGCCCCTTGTCGCATGCCCCAGACCCGGTCGGTCTCCTGACCCTTGGAGGTGCACATGATGACTGGAATATCCTTGGTCGCCGCGTCCCTGGAAAGCATGCGGGTGACCTGGAAACCGTTGATTCCCGGCATCACCACATCCATCAGGATCAGGTCCGGACGCAGCGCCTTGGCCTTGGCGATACCTTCATCGCCGTTTTCGGCGACCTCGGTCTCGAAGCCTTGTTTGCGCAGTATGTCAACCAGGTAGAACCGTTCGGTGGCCGAGTCATCCACAACCAGCACTTTTTTAATGGGCATTTCGCGTGCTCCCGGGCATCAGGCCGGCTGACCGTGGTGACGTTTCACCGCTGCCAGCAGGGCGTCTTTGGAAAAGGGTTTGGTCAGGTATTCGTCGGAGCCGACCAGCCGGCCGCGCGCGCGGTCGAACAGGCCGTCCTTGGAGGACAGCATGATGACCGGGGTATCCCGATAGCGGCTGTTTTTCTTGATTAGTGCGCAGGTCTGATAACCGTCCAGACGGGGCATCATGATGTCGACGAAGATCAGGTCGGGACGGCGGTCGGCGATCTTGGCCAGGGCGTCGAAACCGTCCTCGGCCAGAATCACCTCGCAGCCTGCCTGCTGGAGAAATATCTCCGCGCTGCGCCGGATGGTGTTGCTGTCGTCGATCACCATCACCTTGGCGCCGTTCAGGTTTTTACCGGGTGTGTTCAATGCTGCCACCGTCTCCATGCTCGAAATGTAAGTCCGTTAGTCACGTTCCGCAACCCGTGACGGACCCTACTTATGGGATAATGAAACATCTTATGTTTGTACCACAAGACGTCATTCAATGTCTGCACAATTACCCACCGTTCTGATCTTCGCCGCCACCGACCCGACGGGCGGCGCCGGCTTGCAGGCGGACCTGCTGACCGTGGCCAGCCTGGGTTGCCATCCGCTGTCGGTGGTTACGGCGATCACCGTGCAGGACACCGTCGGGGTGGAGGACTTCCTGCCGCTCGATGCCGGCTGGATCGCCGACCAGGCGCGCTGCGTCCTGGAGGACATGCCGGTGGCGGCATTCAAGATCGGCATGTTGGGCAGCGTCGAGATCGCCGCCGCCATCGCCGAGATCGTGTCCGATTACCCGGATATTCCCTTGGTGCTGGACCCGGTCCTGGCCTCAGGTCGGGGCGATGAACTGGCTACCGATGATCTGATTTACGCCATGCGCGACTTGTTGTTGCCGCAAACCACCCTGATCACGCCCAACGGCATGGAGGCCCGCCGCCTGGCTGAGGACGACGAGGACGAAGACGAGGACGCCCCGGACCTGGACGAATGCGCCGCCCGGCTCATCGACCTGGGCTGCGAGTATGTCCTGATTACCGGCTCCCACGAGCAGACTGCCCAAGTCACCAACATACTGTACGCAGAGAGCGGTCGGCTGCAGAACCTGGATTGGGATCGTCTGCCCGGCAGTTATCACGGCTCCGGCTGCACCCTGGCCTCGGCCATCGCCGCCCTGCTGACCCAGGGCCTGAGCCTCGAAGAGGCGGTCAAGTCGGCCCAGGAATATACCTATGAGGCCCTGCGCGCCGGCTATCGGCTGGGCATGGGCCAGCATATTCCCGACCGGCTGTTCTGGGCGCGGGAAGGGGCCGATGGCAAAGCTTGAAGGGCTATACGCGATCACCCCCGATTGGGGCGATACGGCCAGACTGATCGTCGTCACCGAGGCCATCCTGCGCGGCGGCTGTCGCATTATCCAGTACCGCAACAAGACCGCTACGTCGAGCCGCCGAGACGAGCAGGCGGGCGCCCTGCGCGACCTGACCCGGCGTTTCGGGGTTTGGCTGATCGTCAATGACGACCTCGACCTGGCCCTGGCTATCGACGCAGATGGGGCCCATCTGGGCAGCGAGGATGGCGACCTGGCGGCCGCGCGTGGCCGTCTGGGCCCGGGCAGGATACTGGGCGCGTCATGCTATCAAAGCCTCGATACAGCCGGTCTAGCGGTTCTGGCCGGCGCCGATTATCTGGCCTTCGGCAGCTTCTTCGCCTCGTCGACCAAGCCCCAGGCCGGTCGTGTTGAAGCCGCCCTGATTGGCGCGGCGAAACAGGCCTGGACCCTGCCGGTCTGCGCCATCGGCGGCATCACCCCGGAAAACGCCGGGGCGCCAATCGCCGCTGGCACCGACCTGCTCGCCGCCAGCGGAGCCGTTTACAATAGCAGTGACCCGGAGCGCGCCAGCCGCGCCTTTAGCCAACTTTTCGAAAGCAGACGACCATGACCTCCCGCAACGACCAGTTATTCGAACAATCGCAAAAATGCATCCCCGGCGGCGTCAACTCGCCGGTCCGCGCCTTTCGCTCGGTGGGCGGCACACCGCGCTTTTTCGCCAAGGGTGAAGGCAGCCGGGTTTGGGACGCCGACGGCAAGGTCTACCTCGATTACGTCGGTTCCTGGGGCCCGCTGATCCTGGGCCACGCTGACCCGGACACCGTGCGCGCGGTGCAGGAAACGGCTGCGCTGGGCCTGACCTTCGGCGCGCCCACCGCCAAGGAGCTGGAGATCGCCGAATTCCTCACCGGCTGGCTGCCCGGCCTGGAAAAGGTGCGCCTGGTTTCCTCCGGCACCGAGGCCACCATGAGCGCCATCCGCCTGGCCCGGGGTCACACCGGACGCGACCTGCTGATCAAGTTCGAGGGTTGCTATCACGGCCATGCCGACAGTCTGCTGATCAAGGCCGGCTCCGGCCTGCTCACCTTCGGTTCGCCCAGTTCCGCCGGCGTGCCGGCCGACACCTCCAAACACACCCTGGTGCTCGATTACAACAATATCGAACAGGTCAACGCCGTCTTCGCCGAGCGCGGCAACGAGATCGCTTGCGTCATCGTCGAGCCGGTGGCCGGTAACATGAACCTGGTCAAGCCCGCGCCCGGTTTCCTGCAATGCCTGCGCGAGAATTGCACCAAGCACGGCGCGGTGCTGATCCTGGATGAGGTGATGACCGGTTTCCGGGTCGGCCCCAAGTGCGCCCAGGGGCTTTATGGCATCGTCCCGGACCTGACCACCCTGGGCAAGGTCATCGGCGGCGGGATGCCGGTCGGCGCCTTTGGCGGCAAGGCCGAAATCATGGATAAGCTGGCTCCGAACGGCCCGGTCTATCAAGCCGGCACTTTATCCGGCAATCCGGTGGCGGTGGCGGCAGGCCTGGTGACCCTGAGAAAGGTCACCGCGCCCGGTTTTTTCGATGCCCTGGGTGCCAAGACCCGGCGCCTGGTCGAGGGTCTCGCGGCGGCCGCCAAAGCGGCTGGCGTGGTGTTTTCAGCCCAATCGGTGGGCGGCATGTTCGGAATCTATTTCAGCGCCAAGGCGCCCACCGGCTACGCTGAGGTGATGGCCTGCGACAAGGAGGCCTTCAACCGCTTCTATCACCTGATGTTGCTGGAAGGCGTCTACCTCGCCCCGTCCGCCTTCGAGGCCGGCTTCGTGTCGGCGGCCCATAGCGATGCCGACATCGATGCCACCATCGCCGCCGCGCGCAGGTGCTTTGTCAAGCTGGCTGGCTGATGGATGAACTGAGTTCCGAAGACCTGTTCCGGCTCAATGTCCTGCTGGCTGAGAATCTGAAGGCCATCCGGATCGACGAGACGGCGCAGGCGCTCCATGCCCTGACCAGCCAGGGCGAGGCATCGATGCCGTTGCACCCGAATTGCCGGCCGGACACGTATTTCCGTCTACTGCGCGAACACCTGTCGGGCCATGTCTTGGGCTCGCCGGGTGGCTACCCGGTCTATCTTTCCCGGTGGACCCGGCACGGTCAGTTGGCAAGTGACGACCTGGGGCAGTTGCTGCTGATCGGTGAACCGGAGGCGGTGACTGCCGTGGCCTATTCGCCGGCCCTCACCGATGAGTTGGCCGGCTATGCCTGGTGGGCCATGCCAA
This sequence comes from Hydrogenophilales bacterium CG12_big_fil_rev_8_21_14_0_65_61_21, assembly GCA_002782005.1. Classification (GTDB taxonomy): domain Bacteria; phylum Pseudomonadota; class Gammaproteobacteria; order Burkholderiales; family Thiobacillaceae; genus Parasulfuritortus. The sequence continues at coordinate 63,328 of PFGT01000061.1, forward strand.
CAATCGAGAACGCCAGGTTGATGCTGGCCCGCGAGGCGGTTGCCAAGGGCCGCATGGGCGCGGTGCTGACGGATTTTCTGCTGGAACACCTGCCCTTTCTGCAGCAAGACCATCTGGCCATCATGGACACCGTGACGGCCTTGCTCCAAGCCGGCACGCTCAGTCAGGCCCAGCGGGAGGCGATCTGGCGGCGGGGTAAGCAGCAAAATAGTTATTATGTGGCGTTTCTGGAGCGTTGCCCGAATGAACTCCTGGGCATGGACTTCGTCGAGGCTTGCATCGACATCCTAGGCCGACCTGAAACTCAAGAGGTCGTCAGCCGCACCCTGGATGCCATCGGCCGGCATTTCACCGCGACCGTCGGCGCCGCGCCGGAGGAAACGCCGGCGAGCCTGAATCGTCTGGCTCGGGTCAGCGCGGCCCTGACCGATCCCATATTTGCCCGCAGCAGCGCGATCGGCTCGCTGATGCGGCGCAAGATCGATCCCGTTACCACCTCAATTCTGGCCGACCTTGAACTATTGAAAAAATAAAAAAAGAGCGGCTTGAGGTCGCTCTTTTCTACTGGCCTATGCTGAATCAGCGCAGACCAGAGATGTACTCGGCCACAGCGCGTATTTCCTGATCGGTCAGTTTGCGGGCGATGACCTGCATCATCTTGCCGCCATCGTTGGCCCGGTCGCCGCTGCGGAAATTATGCAGTTGACCCTGGACGTACTTGCCATGTTGACCGGCCAGACGGGGAAACTGGACCGGGATGCCGGCACCAGTCGGACCGTGGCAGGAGGCGCAGGCGGGTACGCCGCTGCCGGGGTTACCGCCCTTGTATAGTTTCTGGCCCTTGGCCACCAGCGTGGCATCCTTGGCCAGGTGTGGCCGAGGTTGTTGGGCGGAGAAATAGGCCGCCACATTGCGCATGTCGTCGGCGCTCAGCTTGGCCACGTTCGGCGCCATGATGGCGTTCTTGCGGGCGCCGGCCTTGAACTCGGTCAACTGCTTGTTAAGGTATTCGGGATACTGGCCGGCCAGGTTGGGATAGATTGGCGCGGTGCTGTTGCCATCTGGGCCGTGGCAGGCGCCGCATACGTTATCGACGATGGTCTTGCCCTTGGTTACATCGCCTTTCGCGGCTGCTGGCGGCGCATCGGCCCAGACCTGACTGGCAACGACTAGGCTGCTCAACAACACGACAAGGTGTTTCATCGCTAAGGCTCCTGTTATTCTCTGGGACAAGCAAACCCGCGCATTCTAGCGATTTTCGCCGCTGTCTGCCAAATTCAAGGAACAACGACCGTGCTGAACGCCTCTTTTCATATTACCGTGGCCCGGATTGCCGACCTGCCTCAGGACAGTTCAGCCGAGGTCGCTTTCGCCGGTCGCTCCAACGCCGGCAAGTCCAGTGCCATCAATACCATTGCCCACCACAAGCGGCTGGCCTTCGTCAGCAAAACGCCCGGCCGCACCCAGCATCTCAACTTCTTCCGCGTCGCTGAACAGCGTTTCCTGGTTGACCTGCCCGGCTACGGCTTCGCCCGCGCGCCGCTGGAGCAGCAACGCGACTGGCAAGGACTGATCGGCGGCTACCTGGAGTCGCGCCCCCAACTCCACGGCCTGATCCTGATCATGGATTCGCGCCATCCCTTTACCGATCTCGATAGGCGCCTGCTGGAGTGGTTTCGGGTCACCGGCAAGCCATTGCACATACTGCTCTCGAAGGCCGACAAGCTGACCCGCAGCGAAGGCCTGAGTGCCTTGCGCAAGGCTCAGGCGCAACTGGCGGAGTTGGCCATGCAAGGCTCGATACAGCTCTTTTCCAGTTCAAAACGGACGGGCGTCGACGAGGCTGAGGCGGTCATCCGCGCCTGGTTGGATATGCCGGCCGGCAAACCCGCCGCGCCGAACGGCGGGCAAAAAAAACCCGGCTCCAGGGGATGAAAGCCGGGCGAATATCGCCCCAACTTTGCGTCGGGGCACCCGCTCAGGGAGTGAAGCGGGAGACGAAGGGGACCGTCTGGCAAATAGACTTTTCATATTGCAAAGAAGTTCCCGACGCGGTATTTCTCTCGCCTGTGGCATTTCCTCATTAGGTTTCTCTTTTTTCTAAAGGCCAGACATGTTCGATCTTTCCAGTTTTCCTCACAAACGTATGCGCCGTATGCGCCACGATCCCTTCTCCCGTAACCTGATGCGGGAGACCGTGCTGACCAGCGCCGATCTGATCCTGCCGGTCTTCGTGCTCGATGGCGAAGGCCGCGAGGAGGCGGTCGCCTCCATGCCCGGCGTCAAGCGCCTGAGCCTGGATAAACTATATCTCGTTGCCGAGGAATGCTTGCAACTGGGCATCCCCGCGCTGGCTTTGTTTCCGGTGATCGATGCACCGCTGAAATCCGAGACCGCCGAGGAGGCCTACAACCCAAATGGTCTGGTACCCCGGACCGTGGCGGCGTTGAAGGCCCGTTTTCCGGCCCTGGGCATCATCACCGATGTCGCCCTGGACCCCTACACCAGTCACGGTCAGGACGGCCTGATTGATGCCGCAGGCTATGTGCTCAACGATGAAACCATCGCCGTGCTGACCCGCCAGGCGGAATGTCATGCCCGCGCCGGCGCCGATGTGGTCGCCCCATCCGATATGATGGACGGTCGCATCCACGCAGTACGCGAGGCGCTCGATTCGGCTGGTTTCATTCATACCCGCATCCTGGCTTACTCGGCGAAATACGCCTCCAGTTTTTATGGCCCGTTTCGCGACGCGGTCGGATCGTCCGCCAACCTGGGCGCCGGCGACAAGTACACCTACCAGATGGATCCGGCCAATACCGACGAGGCATTGTGGGAGGTGGGACTGGATCTGCAGGAAGGCGCGGATATGGTGATGGTCAAACCGGGTATGCCTTACCTGGATGTGGTGCGCAATATCAAGCAGACCTTCAAGGCGCCGACCTGCGTCTATCAGGTAAGCGGCGAATACGCCATGCTCAAGGCCGCCGCGCAAAACGGCTGGTTGAACGAGCGGGCCTGCGTGCTGGAAAGCCTGCTGTCCTTCAAACGTGCCGGCGCAGACGCGGTGCTGACTTATTACGCGCTCGACGCGGCCCGCTGGTTGCAGGCCTGACTACAGCATGTTGGCCAGGCGCTCGCGTTCGACCCGGATGATGTAGCGCTGAATATCTGTCTCGACGCTGGGCGCCAGGTCGATGAACTGGCAGCCTAGGCGGCGCGTCACGACGCCGTTCTTGACGGTCGGTTCATAGATCACCCGGACATGCAGGCTGACCAGGTAGTTACCGGCATCCGGCAGGGACAGCTTGCAGTCGCGGTAGGTCTCGCCGGCGCGCAGGCCGACGTCCTCGGTATAGGCCAGCACACAGACGCCGCCGATGCTGATGTCGAGGACCGTCGTCTCCAGGGTGGTTGAGTCGACCCCGATCAGACACTTGACCGGATGGGTCATGGGCGTCGGTAGCCGGTAATACTCGCGGCGCTGGAAACGGAGCAGCGCCTTGGGCATCTCGGCCCGCAGCATCGGTTCGCCGGCCAGCGTGGTCAAGCTCAGACCGGGCGTGGTGAACAGCACCCTGATCTGGTTGTGCGCCGTATTGAAGGACACCTCGCGGCTGGCCGTCAGGGCCTGGTTCACGGCGGCATCGTTGCCGGCGCCCAGATAGATCGCCTTGCCCGGCAGGTCCACGGCGGTCAACGAGGTCACCAGAAAATCCCGGCTGTCTTCGCTGTATGCGGTGACCAAGGCCTTTTTGGCCATTATGCTGGACAAAATGCGCTCGATTTCACTTGGGTGATCGATCTTGTAACGTTCGATCTCCTCGGCGGAGCAGGCGTTGATTTTCATGTATTACCTTGTTTCTAATTCGATGGTCGGGCCGGTTGAAATGATACCTTGATCCGGCCGATTCCGGTCTCCCGCGAGATTGGCCATATCGGTCGCAAGTATCAGGCGCAATTGATCGGCCGTTAGCCGGCGCCGGGGATCGTCGGTCGTCCTGGGCGCGCTCTGCATGGTCTGTCCCGGCAGGATGCGCACCACCACGTTGGCCGGCTCGGCAAACAAGATAAAGAACGACCCGCTACGGCGTTCCTCGGCCTTGAAGGCGATGTCCCGATTCAGCAGGAACTGCTCAAATTCCTTGCTGGAGTCGGAATACACCTCTAGTTCGATGTCCGTATGCCGGGATGCCGTGCCTAACGCAAGGTCGCCGATCAGCAGCGGTTGGAAACGCGCCAGGATCGTCATGACCTCGACCGCTTGTTGACGCAGTGCATCGACGTTAAGAGCCTGCGCTTCCGGCTCGAACAGGGCCAGATAGTCCTTGCGCGCGGCGTCGATCTCGTCGTTGCCGGGCAGGTTGCCGGTGGCGGCAATACCCAGTTGCCGCGCGGCCTTGCGCTTGGCCAGGGCATGATCGTGGATGCCATGCTCGACCATCAGCCGCGCCGCCAGTTGGGCCAGGCGCAGGCGCTGTTGATGATGGTGGCTATCGTCACGAGACACCGGGCGCCCCGCTGCTTTGAGTTCCGGGCATAGTCATGGGCGGGGTCTTGGGTTTGCCCGCTGGGGCCGTTTCGGGCTTGGTTTCCGGCTTGCTTGCCGGGGCCGGTAAGGACGGGTTCACCTGGATAGGTCCCGATGGCGCGACCAGCGGAGCGTCGCCCGCCGCGCCTGCGCGGGGAGTGAATTCCTGCAAGAAATACTCCTGCTTGCCACCAGTCGCGACCGGGGCGCCGGTTGCGGGGTCGACCGCCATGGTCACGACGCCGTCCGGCATGACGTAGGGCGTGTCTGGAATACCGCGCATGGCGACGGCCATGTAGTTCATCCAGATCGGCAAGGCCGCGCGTGCGCCTGTCTCGCCTCGGCCGAGCGGCTTGGGTTGATCGTAGCCGACCCAGGCCACCGCGACCCGCTGGTTACCGAAACCGGCGAACCAGGCATCACGCTGGTCATCGGTCGTGCCGGTCTTGCCGGCCAGGTCGGAACGGCCCAGTTTCGCGGCGGCGGCGGCGGTGCCCATGCGTACCACATCCTGCATCATGCTGGTCATGATGTAGGCGTTGCGGGCGTCGATTGCGCGCTCTGCCGGCGTTGGCTGGAAGGTCTCCAGAAGGCGGTCGTTTTGGTCGGTGATCTTCACCAGGTAGTAGGGTTTGGGCAGCATCCCGCCGGCGGCGAACGCGGCATAGGCCCGAGCCAGTTGCAGTGGCGTCACTTCGCCCGCGCCCAGTGCCATCGTCAGATAGGGCTGAATTCGTCCGGCCGAGAAGCCGAATTTTTGCACATAGGCTTGGGCGAAGTCCGGTCCGGCGGCTTGCAGCAAACGGATCGATGCCAGGTTGTTGGAATGGATCAGGGCGGTGCGCACGGTGATCGGCCCATCACGTTCGCCGTCGTAGTTCTTGGGTTCCCATAGTTGGCCGCCAGTCTGCTCGGGCGGCAGGTTAAGGGGGCCGTCATCGTAGACCGTCGCTGGGGTGATTCCCCGTTCCAGGCCTGCGGAATAAATGAATGGCTTGAACGAGGAGCCGGGTTGCCGCCAGGCCTGCACAACGTGATTGAACTGATTGCGGCCGAAGTCGAAGCCGCCCACCAGCGCGGTAATGGCGCCGCTATCGGGCGCCAGCGCGATCAGGGCCGCCTCCACCGATGGCAGGTATGTGAGTTGCCAGGGCCGCTTCTTGTTCAGCCGTACGACTCGCACCACTGAGCCGACCCGTAGACGGCGGGCCTGGGGCGTTTTGGCCGACAGTGCCTGGGCGGCGAATTTCACTTCGCTGGCGCCCAAATCGGCCAGCTCGCCGCCGCGCAGGCGGACCTGGATGCGGGACTTGTCGATCGCCATCACGATCGCCGGAACGAGGCCGTTGACATCGTCGCGGCTCAAGGCGTCCTCGACGACCTTGTCCCGCTCGTCCTGTGCCTGGCCATCCGGTAAGGCGATTTGCGCTTCCGGCCCAGGGTAACCGCGTCGGCGATTGAACTCCACCACGCCCGCTCGCACCGCGTCCTCGGCTGCCTTCTGCTCGGCCAGGCGCACGGTGGTATAGACCTTCATGCCGCTGGCGTAGACCGGCTCGCCATACTTCTGGTAGACATACTGACGGGCCATCTCGGCGAGATGACTGGCGGCGGTATCGAACATTTGCTCGGAATGTCGGACATGCAGACGCTCGGCCTTGGCCTGTTCATACTGCTGGTCGGTGATGAACTTCGCCTGTCGCATCCGGCCGAGTACATAAAGCTGCCGGGAGCGGGCCCGGATCGGGTTGACCACCGGGTTGTATGCCGAGGGCGCCTTGGGTAGACCGGCCAGCATGGCGGCCTCAGCTAGATCGATTCGGGCGATCGGCTTGCCGAAATAGGTGCGCGCGGCGGCGGCGAAGCCATAGGCCCGCTGGCCAAGATAGATCTGGTTGATATACAGCTCGAATATCTGGTCCTTGGTCAGGCTGTGTTCGATCTTGATAGCCAGCATGGCCTCGTTCAGTTTGCGTCGGAAGGTCTTTTCCGAGGATAGAAAGAAGTTCCGCGCCACCTGCATGGTGATTGTCGATGCGCCTTCCTTGGCGCCGCCGGAAAAGACATTAGCCAAGGCGGCGCGCAGTACGCCCAGGGTATCGACGCCACCGTGCTGATAAAAACGCGTGTCCTCCGCCGCCAGTATCGCTTGTCGCAAGACCGGCGGGGTATCCTGTAGACGCACCACCGAGCGCCGCTCCTCGCCGAACTCCGCGAGCAGGCCACCATCCGCCGAGTAGATGCGCAACGGTATCTTGGGCCGGTAGTCGGTCAGCGCCTCAAGGCTGGGCAGGGAAGGGTAGATCAACGCGGCGGCCACGCTGGTGACCACCATGGCGGCAAGAACCAAGCTTGCCAGCCCTAAAAGCACATAATGCCACCAGCGCGTTAACATCGATCACCTCTCCGATCAGGCTTCATATTGGCCACGGGCGCCCCTAAGGAAACCCGCCGCAGACAAAATATACTTGCACAGTTAAAACAGAAGTTGCTACGATTCTCAGAAGAACTGTTAAATATCAGCGCTAACAAAGCGTAGAGAAAGGGAAATTTTGGCTTTCGGGATATTTTTCGCCGACAGAAACAAGCCGTTGATAGGCGTCGATATTAGCTCATCAGCGGTAAAAATGCTCGAACTCGGGGTCAGTAGCGATGGCTCCCGACAGGTCGAGCGTTACTCAGTGGCTCACCTGCCGCGCGAGGCCGTCACGGATGGCAATCTGGCTAAGCCGGAGATCGTCGAGAAGGCCATGCGCGAGGCCTGGCAGGCGCTCGATACCCGGACCAGGACCGTCGCCCTGGCCTTACCTGCCGCTACGGTGACCGCCAAGAAACTGATCTTGCCGCAGGATGCCAGCGAGGCCGACATCGAGACCCAGGCCATCTCCGAAGCGCACCAGATCGTGCCTTTCCCGATGGAAGAGGTAACCCTGGACTTTCAAATACTCGGGCCATCGCCGCGCAGTCAGAACGATAACGAAGTATTGGTTGTCATTACTCGCAAGGACCGAGTCGAGGAGCGCGTCGCGGTTGCCGAATCGGCCGGGCTGAAAACGGTGATAGTCGACGTCGACACCTACGCCGCCCTCCGCGCCTTCGGTCAGGTCTCATTTCAATTGCCCAATGAAGGCAAAGGTCAGACCGTCGCCATCGTCGACCTCGGTCACGCCACGACCCATGTCAACATACTGCACGACAATCAGCCCGTGTATCAGCGGGAGCACCCTTTCGGCGGTCAGATACTGACTCAGGAAATCAGCCGCCGGTTTGGTTTGCCGTGGGAAGAAGCCGAGGATGCCAAATGCAAGGGCCTGCTGCCCGACAACTTCGAGGTCGAGGTATTGCGCCCCTTCCTCGATTCTGCCGCTCAGGAGGTTGCCAGGGCCCTACAATTGTTTTTCGCTTCATCGCCTCAGCAGCACGTTGACCACCTGGTGCTTGCCGGGGGTTGCTCGCTGGTTCCGGGACTGGACGAGGCGGTGTACAACAAGACCCAGATCGCCACCATCATCGCCAACCCCTTCGCCAAAATGTCCGTTTCCAGTTTTGTCCGGCCCAAACAACTGGCCGTTGACGCGCCATCGCTGTTTGTCGCGTGCGGTCTGGCCTTGCGGAGGTTCGACCTAGAATGACCTCCATCCGCATCAACCTGCTGCCCCAC
>PFGT01000061.1:71573-71950 GCA_002782005.1 Hydrogenophilales bacterium CG12_big_fil_rev_8_21_14_0_65_61_21
AAACGGGCACTGCAACAAAAGGCGCTGGTTGCCATGATCACCGCGGCTGCGCTGGCTGCGCTGGCCATTGTGATTCTCGGCCATTTCACGATCAGCGGCATGCAAGACCGGCAAGCCCGGCGCAACGATTTTCTCAAACAGGAAATCGTCAAGCTGGATGCCCAGATCAAGGAGATCGCGCAACTCAAGGAAAAAACCAATGCCTTGCTGGAGCGCAAAAAAGTGGTAGAAGCCCTGCAAGTCAACCGCGCCCAAACTGTCCACCTGTTCGACGAGTTTGCCCGCCAGTTGCCGGATGGCATGTACCTCAAAGGCGTCAAGCAAACCGGCGACAAACTGACCTTGACCGGTTTTGCCCAATCCAGCGCCCGCGTTTC
>PFGT01000112.1:0-11293 GCA_002782005.1 Hydrogenophilales bacterium CG12_big_fil_rev_8_21_14_0_65_61_21
TCTCGTCGGACACCGGCAGCACCACGCGCGCTTGGGCCAATTGATTGCCAGCACTGTCGCGAGCTACCACCTTCACCATCGGGTAGTAGTTCTTGGCGCCGCTGTCGTCATAAGGCGTAATGGGGATGCCTTCGGCTTCGAACCATTTCTGGGTGGCGTTGTAGGTCATCGGGGCGGGCGTGGCCGAGGCCGTCTTGACGCCGGTCAGGCCGACATCCGGGGGCAATGGGGAGCCTAGACCAAACAGACTCTGCGCGTATTGCCAGAAGTTGGTCTTGGTCGAGGAGCTGGTATTGATCGAGCCCGAGGGATCGGCCATGGCCTCATAGGTCAAGGTCACGCCCTGGCTGACCACCTTGTTGTTGACTGTGTCGATCAACTGGGCATTCAGGGTGTTGTACGGCGGCAGGATGGAGAACATCGAATAATCCTTGCCGTCCATGCAGTGCATACCCAGGTTGTTCCAGGCCAGCAGGGTGTAGGAACCCCCGGCGGTCGGCGGCGGCGGCGTGGCGGTGCTCGAAACGGTCACGCCGATCACCACCGCATACTTCGAGTCGCGCACGGTGATCTGGGTCGAGCCGGCGGCCTTGCCGGTCACGGTCAGGGTCGAGCCGGACAGCGCCGCAGTAGCGATCGCGGTATTGGCCACGGCGAATGACAGGGTGCCGGAGGCGTTGGCGATGGTCACCGTGGCCTTCTGGCTCGGCGTCAACGATAGCGCCATGGGGCTGGCCGAGAGGGTAGCCACTGTTCCGGCCTGAGTCACCGTCACGGTCACCTTGACGCTGGAACGGCTATCCTTGACCTTCATGGTCGCCGTGCCGACGGCCTTGGCGGTCACGATCAGCTTGCCGCTGGAAATCTTCCCGGTGGCGACGTTTTTGTTTGAAGATTCAACCTTCAGACTGCCATGGACGTTGCTCAGCGTAACGCTACCTTGCTTGCCAACCTGCAAGGTCAAGGCCATTGGACTGGCGGTTAAACTGTTGGTACTTGATGAATAACTATCGGATTCGGCGAATGCCGACCCGAAAAACGGCAGGAGCAGCCCTAGCAGCAGCCACCTGAATGAAATTACCCTATTCATGTTTACTCTCCTTCATGTAAATGGCCACCAAAGCGGTAGCTGCTCCGACACCTTGTTAACATCGCGGCAACGTCAATTCCTCCTGCTGCCTTATCATGGTGTTAAGGCCAGCTTAAGGGGACCTTAAGAGAATGGCGGCCATGCGAATATTAATTGTTGAAGACGACCCACAACTGGGCGATGGCCTGACTAGCAGCCTGCGCTCGCTCGGTTTCACTCCGGACTGGGTCCAGGACGCGGCCGCAGCCTGGCTGGCCCTGAACGGCGAGGAATACGAGGCCATGGTGCTCGACCTCGGCCTGCCCGGCGAGAGTGGCCTGAGCCTGCTCCATCGCCTGCGCGGCAACGGCCGCCATCTATCGGTGCTGATCCTGACCGCGCTCGAATCCAAAAGCGACAAGCTGAATGGGTTTAACGCCGGCGCCGACGACTACGTGGTCAAACCGGTGGACACCGAAGAGCTGGCCGCCCGCCTGCACGCCCTAGCGCGGCGCGCCCGTGGCCAGGCGCACAACCGCTTGACCGCCGGCCCGATCGAGATCGACACCCAGGCCCGGCGGGGCTGGCTGGTGGGCCAGCCGGTCAGCTTGTCGGCGCGGGAATACGCCCTGCTGGAAAAGCTCATGACCAACCAGGGCCGAGTGCTCTCCAAGGCCCAACTGGAGGACGCACTCTATGGCTGGGGCGAGGGGGTGGAAAGCAATACCGTGGAGGTGCATATTCATCACCTGCGCCGCAAGTTGGGTAGCAATGCCATTCTCACCCTGCGCGGCATCGGTTACATGATCGAAAATCCTAAGTGAATTCAGGCCCAACGAATTCCCTTCAAGTCCGTCTCATCGCCGCTTTCGTAGCCGTGTTGCTGATCTCCGGCCTACTGGCCGGCTGGGGCGGCTATCGCGCCGCCGCCGACGAGGTCTACGAAGTTCTAGATGGCCAATTGGCCGAACTGGTTCAGACCTTGCTGTTCCTGAGCCGCGCAGACAACGCCAATACGGCTGGCGACATCGGCGTCAGCTTTGATGCCAAACATAGCTATATCGTCTTTCAGGTCTGGCAGTTGAAAGACCGAGGCGACGAGATCGCTCCCACCCGGCGGCCTCGTTCGACCGGCACGGACAATCGGCCTTTCCCTCGGCTGCTGTTACGTTCCGGCGACATGAACACGCCGCTGCTATTCAGCCGCCAGGATGGCTTCAGCACGGCGACTTGGGCAGGACGATCGTTTCGAGTATTCGCCCAGACCTCGCCGAACGGCGAATTCAGGGCCATCGCCGGGCAGGCATTGAAGGCCCGAAAAGAGATGGTCGAGAATATCGCCTGGAGCAATAGTCGGCCTTATCTGCCCATTCTGCCGATCAGCGTCATCGCACTGATCTGGATCACCTATCGCGGCCTGGCGCCGATCCGGAAACTCACCGCCGACGTAGCAGCCCGCAACCCGAACCACTTGCGGCATTTCACGGTCGGCAACGCGCCCAAGGAATTCTGGCCACTACTGAAGGCGCTTAATATCCTGCTCGACCGTCTCGGCAACGCACTGGAATATGAGCGCCGCTTCACCGGCGATGCCGCCCATGAACTGCGCACGCCAATGGCCGCGTTGCGCGCCCAACTGGATGCCCTGCGCCTGGCCAACCACAAGGAGGCCCGCATTCAAGCCCAGACGCAGGCCGCCGCGACCGCCGAACGGATGACTCGATTGGTCAACCAGTTGCTGACGCTGGCCAGACTGGAGGCCATCGAAGGCGAACCGGATGCGCCCCTGAACCTGGCCGAACTGGCCCGCGAACTCTGCGGAGAAATGGTGCCGGCCGCCCTCACCAAGGGCATTCGCCTATCGCTGCACGCCGAACCGACCAATCTGCGCGGCGAGGAAGATGCGCTACGGATACTGCTACGCAACCTGTTGGATAATGCCCTGCGCTATACCCCGGCCGGCGGCCGCATTCGGGTCATCGTCAGTCAACGCACCGGGCGCACGCGGCTGGTCGTGGCGGACAACGGGCCCGGCATCGCCGACTCGGAACTGGCAGGGCTGGGGCAACGGTTCAACCGCCTGGGGCGAACCGACGCGACCGGCGTCGGCCTGGGACTGTCCATCGTCCTGCGCATCGTCGCCCGCTATCGGGGCAAACTCACATTCGGCAAAGGGCTGGAGGGCAAAGGCCTGGCCGCTACCATCGATTTCCCGGATCAGGCCGTCAGCGGCCTGTAGGCGGGACTGGTTTGTCGGACTTCAGTCCGACCTACCCTCAGTCATGTAACCGGCGTTGACGGGATGAATCCCGCCCTACAGCACATGGCCGCTCCTACCGATAATCCGCCGCCCATTCGACATAATGCTCGGCGTGGGTCCGCAAACCGGCGATCTCCGCCTCGGTCAGCGGCCGCACGGCCTTGGCCGGCCGACCGAGGTAAAGCCAGCCCGACTCCAGCGTCTTGCCTTCCGGGACCAGGCTGCCGGCGCCGAGCAGTACGCGCGCTGGCAACACCGCCTTGTCCATGACGATGGCGCCCATGCCGATCAGGCACTCGTCGCCGATCATGCAGCCATGCAGTATGCAGGCATGGCCAACGGTGACGCGCGCGCCGATAATCAGCGGCGCGCCCTCGGGATCGGCCGGACTGCGGTGGCTGACGTGCAGCACCGACTGGTCCTGGATGTTGCTGGCCTCGCCGATGCGGATGAAATTCACGTCGCCGCGGATGACCACCCCGGGCCAGACCGACACATAGTCGCCCAGCGCCACGTCGCCGATCACGGTGGCCGCAGGGTGAATGTAAACGGCCTTGCCGAGCGCCGGGTAGATGTCTTGATAGGATTCGACGGCCATGGCTCTGGATAAATGAAGAAATGCCCAAAGTATAATCCGCCCAATACCTAATTCCAGAACCGCCATGAACCCCTTGCTTAACTTTACCGGTCTGCCGCGTTTTGCCGAGATCAAACCCGAACACGTCGGCCCGGCCGTGAACCAATTATTGGCGGAAGGCCGCGCCCTGGTTGAGAGGCTGGTTGCTATCGACGCGGCTCCAGACTGGGATGGCTTTGTCGCCCCGCTGGAGAACGGCCACGAACGCCTGGCCCGTGCCTGGGGTCAGGTTTCCCACCTGCATTCGGTGCTGGACAGCCCCGAGTTGCGCGCGGTCTACAACGACAACCTGCCCAGGATTACCCAGTATTACGCCGAGCTGGGCCAGCACGCCGGCCTTTATCGCAAATACCAGGGACTGCGCGGGCAAGGCAATTTTAAAGACCTGTCGGATGAGCGGCGCCGTGTGATCGAAAATGAACTACGTGATTTCCGCCTGGGCGGCGCCGACCTGGCGGAAGATCAGAAGGCCCGCTTCCTGACGATTCAGGAGGAACTGGCCAAATTGGCGGCCAAGTTTGAGGAAAACCTGCTCGACGCCACCAACGCCTGGGACCGATTCATCACCGACGAGGCCGAACTGGCCGGCGTCCCGGATGACGCCAAGGCCTTGTTCCGCGAGCTGGCCGAGGCCGACGGCAAGACCGGCTTCAAGCTCAATCTACAGGCTCCGGCCTTCATGCCGATCATGCAGTTCTGCGCGAATCGGGCGCTACGCGAGGCGATGTATCGGGCCTATGTCACGCGCGCTTCGGAGTTCGGTCCGGCCACCATGGACAACACCCGGCTGATCGACCGCCTAGTCGAGTTGCGCGGCGAGGCGGCCCGGATGCTCGGCTTCGCCAACTACGCCGAGCTGTCGCTGGAGGCCAAGATGGCGCGCACGCCGGCCGAGGTGCTGGACTTCCTGGAGACCCTGGCACAACGCGCCAAGCCTTATGCCGAGCGCGACATGGCCGAGTTGCGCGCATTCGCCGCCAAGGAACTGGGCCTGCCAGAACTCCAGGCCTGGGATGTCGGCTACGCCTCGGAAAAACTGCGCGAGGCGCGCTACGCCTTCTCCGAGCAGGAGGTGAAGCAATACTTCCCCGAACCAGTGGTTCTGACCGGCCTGTTCCGGCTGGTCGAGACCTTGTACGGCCTGGCGATCCGCCCCGACCAGGCGCCGGTCTGGCACGACTCGGTGAAGTTTTACGCCATCGACGACCGGGCCGGACAGCGGGTGGGTCAGTTTTACCTCGACCTCTACGCCCGCGATAGCAAACGCGGCGGCGCCTGGATGGACGACGCCATCACCCGACGGCGCAAGGGGCAAGGCATCCAGACCCCGGTGGCCTACCTGACCTGCAACTTCACCCGCCCCATTGGCGACAAGCCAGCGGTGTTCAGCCATGACGAGGTGGTCACCCTGTTCCATGAGTTCGGTCACGGCCTGCATCACCTGCTCACCCGGGTCGAGGAGCTGGGCGTGTCCGGCATCAACGGCGTCGAATGGGACGCGGTCGAGTTGCCATCGCAATTCATGGAGAACTTCTGCTGGGAATGGGACGTGCTCAAGCACATGACCGCCCACGTCGATAGCGGCGCGCCGCTACCGCGCGCGCTGTTCGACAAGATGCTGGCGGCCAAGAACTTTCAGGCCGGTATGCAGACCCTGCGCCAGATCGAGTTCGCCCTGTTCGACATGCACCTCTACAGCGACTTCGACCCGGCGGCGCAAACCCCGCTGCAATTGTTGGATGCGCTGCGCCGACGCATCGCCGTGGTCGTCCCGCCCGACCACAACCGCTTTCCCAATACCTTTTCGCACATCTTCGCCGGCGGCTACGCGGCCGGCTATTACAGCTACAAGTGGGCTGAGGTGCTGTCGGCCGACGTCTACGCCCTGTTCGAGGAGCACGGCGTACTCAACCCAACCATCGGCGAGCGGTTCTGGAGCGAGATACTCGGCGTCGGCGGCAGCCGCGACGCCATCGAGTCGTTCAAGGCATTCCGCGGCCGTGAACCGACCATCGACGCATTGCTGAGGCATAATGGCATGGTCTGATCGTGTATCGGGAGGAACCTCGTGAAACGCTATGTCCTTTTTCTGCTGGCCCTGACCTTCGCCCTGCCGGCCGCCGCCGAGCTATACCGCTGGACCGATTCCCAGGGCCATGTGCATTACACCGACTCGCCGCCGCCGGCCAATGTCAAACAGATGAAACGCATCAACACGCCGAGCGCCGATAGCGATGGGGCCGCCAAATCCGGCCCGCCGGTTACGCTCTACAGCGGCAATTGCGGCGCCACCTGCGATCAGGCCGCCGACTACCTGCGCCAGCGCGGCGTGCCCTTCAGCCTGAAAAACGCCGACCGCAACCCCAAGCTGGCCAAGGAACTGAAACAACGTACCGGCGCGCTGGAGGTTCCGGTCCTGTTTATCGGCGAGTCGATGCAGCGCGGTTATTCGCCTTCGGTCTGGGACAAGATGCTGGAAGTGGCCGGCTATCCCGGTCCGGCCAAGAAAACCGTCGAGCAGCCGAACGAAACACCCGCGCCGGAACCGGCCAAAAACTGATGGCCATCAAGACCCTCCCCGAACTCGCTGCGGCCGTGAGCGCCTTTGGCCGCGAGCGCGACTGGCTGCGCTACCACACGCCCAAGAACCTCGCCGCCGCGCTAATCGTCGAGGCGGCGGAACTACTCGAACCGTTCCAGTGGCTCACCGCCGAGGAGAGCGCCGATCTGCCCAAGGCCAAGCGCGAAGCGGTACGTCAGGAGATGGCCGACGTGCTGATCTATCTGGTCAGCATGGCCAACTGCCTGGATATCGATTTGTTGAACGCCGCCGAGGACAAACTGGCGATCAATGCCCGTAAATACCCGGTCGAGAAGGCCAGGGGCAACGCCGCTAAATACGATGAGTTGATCTGACCATGAGCTACTACCGACACCACCTGTTTTTCTGCCTCAACCGGCGCGAGGACGGCGCCCCGTGTTGCACCGATCACGATGCCGAAGCGATGTTCGAACATGCCAAGAAAAAGGCCAAACAGCTCGGCCTGCATGGCCAGGGCGGCGACTGCCGGGTCAACCGCGCCGGTTGTTTCGACCGCTGCGCCCACGGGCCGGTCTGCGTGGTCTATCCCGACGCGGTCTGGTACACCTATGTCGATGCCGCCGACATCGACGAGATCATCGAATCCCACTTACGCGACGGCAAGATAGTCGAACGGCTGAAGATCGATTGACGCATTTCAGACTGCCTATCGAGGTCGTCATCGCGACGCCGATGGGCGGGCTCTGATCGTGAACAACTCTCCGCTGCGCCTCACTGGACTCACCAAACGCTACGGCGGCCAGACCGTGGTGGACGCGATCGACCTGACCATCGCCGCCGGCCAATGCCACGGACTGCTGGGCCCCAATGGCGCTGGCAAGACCACCACGCTCAGGCTGGCCCTGGGTCTGATCGAGGCCGATGCCGGTCAGGTCGAATTACTCGGTCACATCATGCCTGCCGAGTCTGGACTCGCCCGCGCGCGGGTCGGCGTGGTGCCCCAGGTGGATAGCCTGGACCCCGATTTTACGGTGCGCGAGAACCTGCTGACCTATGGCCGCTATTTCGGTCTCAGCCGCGCCAAGGTCGAGGACCGCGTGCCCGATCTGCTCGACTTCGCCGGCCTCACCGGCAAGGGTGATGCCAGCGTCACCAGCCTGTCCGGCGGCATGAAGCGACGCTTGACCTTGGCCCGCGCCTTGGTCAACGACCCCGACCTGGTGATCCTGGACGAGCCGACCACCGGCCTCGACCCTCAGGCCCGGCACCTGGTCTGGCAAGGCCTGCGTCGGCTGATCGGCAAGGGCAAGACACTGCTACTCACCACCCACTTCATGGACGAGGCCGAGCGACTGTGCGACCGCATCAGCATCATTGACCGCGGCCGCATCATCGTCGAAGGCTCGCCGCGCGACCTGATCCGTGCCCATATCGAACCCCAGGTGGTCGAGGTCTATGGCGATACCCTGGCCGATTGGCGAGTCTGCGCGCTCGACCTGTGCCAGCGCTGTGAGTCGGCCGGCGAAACCCTATTCTGCTACACCGCCGACCCTGAGCCGGTGATTGCCGAACTGGACAAGCAACCGACGCTACGCTACCTGCACCGACCGGCCAACCTGGAGGACGTGTTCCTCAAGCTGACCGGCCGGGATCTGAGAGACTAGTGATGGGTGAGGAGATAGGCGTGAGGAAAACCAACCAGCGCGGGGCTAGCCCCTCACCCCGCACGCCTCACGCCTTACTGTCCTTCTTCCCCGTCTGGCAACGCAATTTCCTGGTCTGGAAGAAACTGGCCGCGCCCTCCATCCTCGGCAACCTGGCCGATCCGCTACTGTATATGCTCGGACTGGGCTATGGCCTGGGCCAGTTCCTCGGCAAGGTCGAGGGCGTGCCTTACCTGCACTTTCTCGCCGCCGGTTCGCTGGCCTACAGCGTGATGAACAGCGCCACCTTCGAGACGCTCTATTCGGCCTTCTCCCGTATGCATGTGCAGAAGACCTGGGACGCCATCCTGAACACGCCGCTGTCGCTGACCGATGTACTGATGGGCGAATGGCTATGGGCGGCGAGCAAGAGCCTGCTGTCCGGCCTGGCCATCCTGGCGGTGATCTGGACGCTCGGCCTGTACGCCGATTTCGCGCTGACCTTGTGGCTGCTGCCGGTGATCGTACTGACCGGGCTGTGTTTCGCCGGGCTGGGCCTGATGGTCAACTCGGTGGCGCCCAATTACGATTTTTTCATGTATTACTTCAGCCTGGCCATTACCCCCATGGTCTTGTTATCCGGCGTGTTCTACCCCACCAACGCCCTGCCGGACTGGCTCGCGGGCCTGGCCGCCGTGCTACCCCTGACCCATGCCATCGAACTGGCCCGGCCGCTGATCCTGGGCCAGTCGCCAACCTTGCCGCTGCTGCATGTCGCGGTCCTGCTGGCCTATGGCGTGGCCGGCTTCACCGCCGGCCTGACGCTCACCCGGCGCCGACTGTTGCACTGACCAGGCGTCTACAGGCTGGCGGCGGTAAAGGTATTGCAGACGCCCGGCTTGCCGCCTTCCATGCCGCGTGTGAACCAGCGCACACGTTGCTCCGAGCTGCCGTGGGTAAAACTGTCCGGCACCGCATAGCCGCGCGACTGTTGCTGCAAGCGATCATCGCCGATGGCGGTGGCGGCGGCGATTGCCTCCTCGATGTCGCCCTGTTCCAGGATATGGCGGGTCTTGTCGGCATTGGCTGCCCACACCCCGGCCAGACAATCAGCCTGCAATTCCACCTTAACCGATAGCCGGTTGGCCTCCGCCTTGCTCAGCCGCTGACGTTGTCGATCGACCCGCGCCGTGATGCCCAGCAGGTTCTGCACATGGTGGCCGATCTCGTGGGCAATCACATAGGCCTCGGCGAAATCGCCGGGCGCGTGAAAACGGTCCTTGAGTTCCTGATAGAACGACAAGTCGATGTAGACCTTCTGGTCGCCGGGGCAGTAAAACGGCCCCATGGCTGCCTCGCCGGCGCCGCAGGCGGTAGGAGTGCTGCCGCTGTAGAGCACCAGTTTGGGCTCGACGTACTGCTTACCCTCGCTCTGGAAGATCGGCTGCCAGGTATCTTCGGTCTCAGCCAGCACCTTGCCGACAAAGCGTGCCATCGGGTCGTCGGCCGGCGCCGGGGCCGACTGCACCTGAGTCGACTGCGCGGGGCCGGAGGCCATATTCAGGACCACGCTGGGATCGACGCCGAAGTACCAGGCCGCCAGGGCAATGGCGATGGTGCCGATGCCGATATGCCGGCCGCCAATCGGCAGGCCGCCAAAGCCGCCGCCCCGGCGGTCCTCGACGTTGCCGCTTTCCCGCTCATCATCCAAACGCACGCCGCACCTCCATTCAACCTAGATTCAGTTGGCCTTGTAATCGATGTGGCCATCGATCACGGTATAACGCACTCGCCCCTGCATCTCGTAGCCCAGGAACGGACTATTCTTGCCCAGGCTGAGCAGCGACCGCTCGCTCACCATCCAGGTCGCGTCCGGGTCGAACAGACATAGATCGGCGGGCCGCCCCACGGCCAATCGGCCGGCGTCCACACCCAGTATGTCGGCCGCCTTGCAGGTGATTGGGGCAAGCGCGTCGGCCAGGCTCAGACCGGCTTCCCGCGCCCATTTCAGGGTCAGCGGCAGCAGCAACTCGACGCCGGTGACGCCCGGCTCGGATTCCTGGAAGGGCTTTTCCTTGGCGTCGTCGTCCACCGGTGCATGGTCGGAACAGATGGCATCGATCACGCCATCGGCAATGGCCTGGCGAATGGCGTCCCGATCCCGCTGACTACGAAATGGCGGTGTCACATGGCAGTTGGCGTTGAAGTCGGCGACATCCATATCGGTCAGGTGGACGTGATGGATGGCGACGTCGCAGGTGACGGGCAGGCCATCGGCCTTGGCCAGGCGCACCATCTCCACGCCGGCCCGGCTGGACAAACGGCAAAGGTGGACCCGCGCCCTAGTCTCGCGCACCAGCAGGATGATGGTGGCCAGCGCCACGGTCTCGGCCGGTACCGGGATGGCGGCCAGGCCCAGACGGGCCGAGACGATGCCGTCATGCACCACGCCGCCCTTGCCCAGATGCGCGTCCTCGGGGCGCAGCCAGACCGGCAGGTTCAAGGTCGAGGCATACTCCAGCGCATGCAGCAGCACGCGGGTATCGACGGTCGGGCAATCGGCCTGGCTGAAGGCCACACAGCCCGCCTCGGTCAGTTCGGCCATCTCGGTCAGCCGCTCGCCCTTGAGCTTCCAGGTCAGGGCGCCGACCGGGTAGACGCGCGGGCCGGGGCTATTCTTGGCCCGGAACTTGAGCATCTCGACCAGGCCCGGCTCGTCCAGAGGCGGGTCGGTGTCGGGCGGGCAGGCCAGCGAGGTGATGCCGCCCGCCGCCGCCGCGTGCATCTCGGACTCCAGCGTCGCCATGTATTCAAAACCTGGCTCACGCAGACGTACCGCCAGATCGACCAAGCCGGGGGCCACCACCAGGCCGGCGGCGTCGATCTCGGCATTGGCGTGGAAATCGGCCGGCGCCTGGCCCAGGGCGACGATCCGGCCAGCGGCGAGATAGACGTCCTGGACGGCATCCAGCCCGCTAGCGGGGTCGATAATGCGACCGTTCTTGATGTGGATTTTCATGCGTCAATTCCTACCAATACCAGAGGCACGGCCTGCACGCCCGCCCCTGCCTGACCACGTTGTACAACTCGCCTTCGTAATAGGAAACGCCCGAACTCATTTGCGACTGCAATGATTTCATGG
>PFGT01000112.1:11321-12189 GCA_002782005.1 Hydrogenophilales bacterium CG12_big_fil_rev_8_21_14_0_65_61_21
CTGTAGATAGCCGCCGCGCCAGCCGCCTCGATTTCCCGTTTTTGCTCTTCAGGCGGCATGGGCAGCGTCTTTCTGATTAGTCGCGCATCGCCTGTCACCCAATAGCTCACCCGACTTTCCTGCCAGTTCTTGTCGCCCAACAAGTTCTTGAACGTCCGATTCATTTTCACCGGGCTAAAGAAAACCTGACCCTGGGTGCGTTTTCCTTTTGGGATTTTTGTTTTGCAGGCCGCGCCATCGACAGCCGTGACGACTTGCTGAATTTCATCCCACAAACCTGGTTTGTGTACCAACAAAAACTCCAGGCCGTTGAGATGCGAATAGGTTTCAACGATTTTCATGGCTGTAGCGTGCTCTGTTTTGCATTAAACGAAGCTGCTTTTCCTCCGCGCTTTCATGGTCTGCCCAAGGGGATTGGGTCAGGCTGTTACCAGCGGCCAGCGGGTCATATTTTGGCCGCCCCATCGGGCGGACGCGCAGCGTCCCTTCCATGGCAGAGGCAACACGCTCTCGCACAATAGTAATATAGCGACCGACGATTTCTGCTCCGGCGCCTCGGCGCCCGTGGCGTACAGCAGAGGCAATGGTGGTTCCCGTCCCAAGGAAAGGATCGAATACCCAATCTCCTGGATTGGTCATGGAGAGAACCAATCGGTCAGTCAACTCGGTTGGAAACTGGCAGGGATGCTCGGTTTTTTCGACGTGATTGCTTTTAACATTTGGAATATCCCAAACGTCACCCGGATTCTTGCCTAGCGGATTACAGGAATATTCCCCGGCTTTGGGCCCCTTGAAATGTTTTTTACCGGGATATTTTTGCGGGACGCGCACCGGATCGAGATTAAAAACGTAGTCTTTTCCCGGCCAT
>PFGT01000112.1:12202-50544 GCA_002782005.1 Hydrogenophilales bacterium CG12_big_fil_rev_8_21_14_0_65_61_21
AAAACCGTTTGGAGCAATGCAGACCATGCTCGAAATGCCAGACGATCCGATTACGCATAACCAATCCGGTTTCACGGAAAATTGGATAAAGCACCGCGTCCAGCGGCACGATGGCGCCATCGTGGACATAATTCCCCACCTGCCAGCAAAGGCTCCCCCGTTCCGCGAGGACTCGCGCGCATTCATGTATCACCTCGGCCTGCTGAGCCAGATAGGCATCCAGATTCAACCGCCGTTCATATTCCTTGCCGATGTTATAGGGGGGGGAAGTGACCACGAGTTGAATGCTCCGGTCGGGTATCTCCCCCAGCAATTCCAGGCAACTGCCGGGGAACACCACGGCCTCGGCGTCCCTCGCGAAACGATCCGAAATCGTGAATGCGGCTCTGTCCGGAAACAAGCCGTTGGGCTGTGCCCTATCCATGAGGCTCAATTCCCCGCCACCATGCTCATCACCGCCATCCGCACGGCGATACCGAAGGTCACCTGCGGCAGGATCACCGAGTGCTTGCCATCGGCGACGTCGGAGTCGATCTCGACGCCCCGGTTCATTGGCCCGGGGTGCATGACGATGGCGTCCGGTCTGGCCAGTTTCATCTTGTCCGGGGTCAAGCCCCAGTTCTTGTAGTACTCGCCCGCCGAGGGCAAGAGGTCACCCTGCATCCGTTCGTTTTGCAGACGCAACATGATGATGACGTCGCAGTCCTTGATGCCGGTCTCCATGGTGTGGTGGACGTGTACGCCCATGCTCTCGACGTCGCGCGGCAGCAGGGTCTTGGGCGCCACCACGCGCAGCTCGGGGCAGCCCAGGGTGGTGAGTGCGTGGATTTGGGAACGGGCGACGCGCGAGTGCAGCACGTCGCCGACGATGGCCACTCGGAGGTTGTGGAAGCCGCCCTTGTAATGGCGGATGGTAAACATGTCCAAGAGACCCTGGGTCGGGTGGGCGCAGCGACCGTCGCCGGCATTGACCACCGAGATGTGCGGCGCGACATGGCGGGCGATCAGGTGCGGCGCGCCGCTGGAGGCGTGGCGGACCACGAACATGTCGGCCTGCATGGCTGACAGGTTAGCCACCGTGTCGAGCAGGGTCTCGCCCTTGTTCTGCGAGGAGGTCGAGATATTCAGGTTGAAAACATCCGCCGATAGCCGCTTGGCGGCAATCTCGAAGGTGGTGCGGGTGCGGGTGGAGTTCTCGAAGAACAGGTTGAATACCGCCTTGCCGCGCAACAGCGGGACCTTTTTCACGTCCCGGTCGCCAATCGAGACGAAGGACTCGGCGGTATCCAGTATCTCGGTCAGGATGCGAGCCGGCAGGCCGTCCAGGGTGAGCAGATGATGGAGCTTGCCATCGGCTGTGAGTTGCAGGTTCCGGTTCATGGCGCCGCCCGTTTCGTGGCCAGCCGCAGGCGGCCGTGGTCATCGCGCTCCAGCGAGATATGCTGCCCCGCTTCCAGGTCCATTTTCACCCCCAGGTAATCCGGACAAACAGGCAACTCCCGCCCGCCCCGATCGACTAAAACCGCCAACCGGATGCTGGCCGGCCGACCGTAATCGAACACCAGATTTATCGCCGCCCGTATGGTGCGGCCGGTGTACAGGACATCGTCGATCAGGACAATGGGGCGGCCTTCCACATCGAACGGGATGCTCGATGGTTTGACCTCGGGGTGCAAGCCGATGCGGGAAAAATCGTCCCGGTAGAAGGCGATGTCCAGCACCCCACAAGGCAGATCGACGGCCAACCGTTTGACCAGCGCCTCCATCACCCAGACGCCGCCGGTGTGGATGCCCAGCAGGGCGCTATCCGGATGCAGATGCGGGCGTATCTGCTCAGCCAGTCGGTCGATGAGTCGATTCGGATCGGGTAGGTTCATTTTGAAAAATAGTCCTGCAAAATCTCCTGGGCGGCCAGGCTGTCTACTGCCGCCTTGTTAGCTCGAATGCTACAGCCCATCTCGCGCAACCGGCTTTCCGCCGCGACCGAGGTCAGGCGTTCGTCAACCAGCTCGACCGGCAGGCCGAAGCGGCCGTGCAACTGGTTGGCAAAGCGGCGGCAACGCTTGGACAACTCGTGCTCCTCGCCGTCCAGGGTCATGGGCAGGCCCACCACCAGCGCCACTGGCCGCCATTCGCCGACCAGCTCGGCAATGCGCGCGAACCGGGCGGCGTTGACCTCCCCGGCAACGGTCTCCAGCGGATGGGCCAGCCGCATCTCCCAATCACCCACCGCCACGCCGATCCGCTTCTCGCCAAAATCGAAGGCCAGTACGGCGCCGGTTTTCAAGCGTGCCCCGCCTCCTCGGACAGCATTGACGGATCGACTCCAAGCAGGTGCAGCGCCGCCGCGAAACGCTCCTGCGGCAGCAAACCGAAGATCACCGCTGGGTCTGCCGATACCGACAGCCAGGCGTTCTGCTTGATCTCCGACTCCAACTGGCCGGGGCCCCAGCCGGCATAGCCCAGAGCGACGATGATCTGCTCCGGCCCCTCGCCGTGGCCGGTCGCCTCGAGAATATCCTTGGAGGTGGTCAAGCCGATGTGGTCATTGACCAGCAGGGTCGAGTTCCAGTTACCCACCGGCTGGTGCAACACGAAGCCGCGTTCGATCTGCACCGGGCCGCCAAAATAGGCCGGCTGCTTGGCCAGCGCCTGATTTTCCAGCTTGATGCCAATCTGCTCGAACAGCGTGTCCAGCGACATTTCGGTCGGCCGGTTCACTACCACACCCAGCGCGCCCTCTGGATTGTGGTCGCAGATATAGGTCAGCGCCCCGGCAAAATTGGGGTCCGTCATGTTGGGCATGGCGATCAGAAAATGATCGGTGAAATTGGCGTTTTCCATGGCGATGAATTGTACCTCTCCAGGCCACGCCGCAACATGCCGCTACAATGTCGAAATGAATCGTTCCCTAGTCTGGTTCCGCCGGGACCTGCGCCTCAATGACCACGCCGCGCTTTATCAGGCGCTGGCCGCCGGCGGTCCGGTGCACGCCGCCTTCGTCTTCGACACCGACATCCTCGACGGCCTCGCCGACCGCGCCGACCGGCGGGTGGCGTTCATCCACGACCAGGTGACCCAGCTCAAGGTCGAGCTGGAACGGCACGGTGGTGGGCTGCATGTATTGCACGGCGCGGCCCGCGTATCGATTGCGCAACTGGCCGCCCAACTTGGCGTCAACACCGTCCATGCCAACCGCGATTACGAGCCTTACGCCCGCCGGCGCGACCAGGCGGTCGCCGCCGCACTGGCCCGCCAAGGCCGCACGCTCCAGCTTCACCGGGACCAAGTCGTTTTCGAGACCGACGAGCTGCTCAACCTCGCCGGCCGGCCTTACCATGTCTACACGCCCTATAAACGCGCCTGGCTGGCGCAGCTCGATCCGGGCCGGCTCGCGGCTTATCCGGTCGAGCGCCATCTGGACCGCCTCGCCCCGGTTGCGGCCGGCGCCATGCCGGCGCTGACCGACCTGGGTTTCCAGCCCGTCGCGCTCGACCTGCCGCCGGCCGACGCCCTGTGGCGGGTATTCCAGCGGCGCATCGATCATTATCACGAAACCCGTGACTACCCGGCGCTGGACGCCACCTCCCGGCTATCCGTGCACCTGCGTTTCGGCACCCTGTCGATCCGCGCGCTGGCCCGTTACGCCTACGAGCGTGGCGGCGAGGGCGCGCAAACCTGGCTATCCGAACTGATCTGGCGCGAGTTCTACCAGATGCTGCTGTGGCATTACCCAAAGACCGTCGAACACGCCTTCCAGGACAAATTCGACGCGATCGCATGGCCCAACCCGCCTGGCCACTTCGAGGCCTGGGCCGAGGCCCGCACCGGCTACCCCATGGTCGACGCCGCCATGCGCCAGCTCGATCAGACCGGCTTCATGCACAACCGCCTGCGCATGATTGCCGCCTCGTTTCTGGTCAAGGACCTGCACAGCGACTGGCGCCTGGGCGAGCGTTGGTTCGCGCAAAAGCTGCTCGACTACGACCAGACCGCCAATATCGGCGGCTGGCAGTGGTGCGCCTCGGTCGGCACCGACGCCCAACCCTGGTTCCGCATCTTCAACCCGGTGACGCAATCGGCAAGGTTTGATCCGGAGGGGCGCTTCATCCGCCGCTGGCTGCCGGAACTCGGCCAGGTTCCAGACAAGTACATCCATGCGCCCTGGCAAATGCCGGCCGCCGTGCAGGCGCAATGCGGCGTCCATATCGGCGGCGATTACCCGCCGCCGATCGTCGATCACGGCCGGGCGCGCGCCAGCACCCTGGCGCTTTTCAAGGAACGGTCATAGACCATGCGTCACGCCAGTCTTATTCCGCACCCGGCCGGTCCTTGCCCCAATCTGCTCGGCATCGACGTCCGCGTCGCGGTCCAGCCCGGCGGCGAGCTGGCCTTGACCTACACGCTCTCGGGCGCCGTCAGCGGCCTGGTGATCCCAGGGCCGACGACGCCGGACCGCCGCGACGCACTCTGGCGCCACACCTGCTTCGAGGCCTTCATCATGGCGGGGGACGGACCGGGCTACCGGGAATTCAACTTCTCGCCCTCAGGCGAATGGGCCGCCTATGCCTTCCAGGGCTATCGTGACGGCAGCCCACTGGAGCCCGCGCCCAAGCCAACCCTTGTCTGCCGCGCCGGCGACAGCGCGCTCGAACTCGAAGCCCGTCTGACCAGAGCGGTGCTACCGCCTGGCGCCCGCTTGCATCTGGGCCTCTCGGCGGTACTGGAACACACGAACGGCACGCTGAGTTATTGGGCGCTGCGCCACCCTGTGGACAAGCCCGATTTCCATCATACTGGTGGCTTCGTACTGGAACTCGAACGCGCATGAAATTCGGCATTGACCGCCTACTTGACGACCCATCGCTACGCGCCCCGCTCAAGGGCCGGCGGGTTGCCCTGTTGGCGCACCCGGCGTCGGTGACCGCCGACCTGGCTCACGCTCTGGATGCCCTGGCGGCGCTGCCGGACATAAATCTCACCGCCGCCTTCGGGCCGCAACACGGCCTGCGTGGCGACAAGCAGGACAACATGGTGGAGTCGCCCGACTTCCTCGACCCGGTGCACGGCATCCCGGTGTTCAGTTTGTACGGCGCCGTGCGCCGGCCGACCGCCACCATGCTGGACAGCTTCGACGTGCTGCTGGTCGACCTGCAAGACCTGGGCTGCCGCATCTACACCTTCATCACCACCCTGCGCTACCTGCTGGAGGCCGCCGCCCAACATGGCAAAACAGTCTGGGTGCTGGACCGGCCCAATCCCGCTGGCCGGCCGGTCGAAGGCCTCACCCTGCGCGCCGGCTGGGGGAGCTTCGTCGGCGCCGGCCCCATGCCCATGCGCCACGGCCTGACCCTGGGTGAGATGGGGCTGTGGTTCCTGCGCGAGATGAAGCTCGACCTCGACTACCGCGTCATCGAGATGCAGGGCTGGCGGCCCGAGGCCGCGCCTGGCTACGGCTGGCCACTAGGCGAACGCGACTGGATCAACCCCAGCCCGAATGCGCCGAATCTATCCATGGCGCGCTGCTATGCCGGCACGGTGCTTTTGGAAGGCAGCACGCTGTCCGAAGGCCGCGGCACCAGCCGGCCGCTGGAGCTGTTCGGCGCGCCCGACATCGACGCGGCTGCGGTCATCGCGCAAATGCACGAACAGGCGCTCCACTGGCTGCAAGGCTGCCGTTTGCGCGAATGCTGGTTCGAGCCGACCTTCCACAAACACGCCGGCAAGCTCTGTTCCGGCGTGCAGATCCACGTCGAGACCGGCTACGACCACCACAAATTCAAGCCCTGGCGGCTTATGGCACTGGCTTTCAAGGCGATCCGGACGCTGCAACCGGACTACCCGCTGTGGCGCGACTTTCCCTATGAATACGAGCGCGACCGCCTAGCCATCGACCTGATCAACGGCAGCCCGCTGCTGCGCGAATGGGTGGACGATGCAGCGGCGCTGCCGGGCGACCTCGACGCCCTGGCCGCGGCCGACGAAGCCGCCTGGCGCGAAGTGCAGGCCTCACTATGGCTTTATCGTTAGCCCTTCCCGCACCGTCGGATAGTTCAACCGATAGCGCAACTCGCGCTTGATGCGATCGTTGGTCAGGCGCCTGGATTCGCTCAGGAACGAGCGCATGGCCGGCGTCACGGCGGCCATCACCTGGTCCTTCGGCAACCTCGGTGGTCGCGCCACGCCGACATGATCGGCCACCACGTCGAACCAGTCACCCATCTTCAGGCCGCTGTCGTCGACGCTGTGGTAGAGACGGTTGCGACGGCTGCGGAACAAGGCGGTGATGGCCAGGCCGGCGAGGTCGTCGGCGTGGATGTGGTTGGTGTAGATGTCGTCGGCCGGTAACAGCGCGGGCAGCCCCTTCCTCACCCGTTCCTCGGGCAGTCGGTCGCCGGCGTAGATGCCGGGCACGCGCAGGATGGCAAGGCCGACGCCGGTCGCGGCGGCCCAGCGCCGCAACTGCCATTCAGCATCCAGGCGGCGCTTGGCGCGGGCGTTCTTGGGCTGGGTCGGCCGGGTCTCCAGCACCACCGCGCCAGCGCAGTCGCCATAGACGCCGCTGGTGCTGACGTAGATCAAGGTCCGGGGTAAACTCGCCGCGCCCGGCATCCTCGGGTTGGATAGCGCGGCGATCAGGTGGCGGGTGCGCGGGTCGCTCTCGCCCTCCAGCGGCGGCGGCGCGAAGTGGAACACGGCATCGGCCAGGCCGGCGATGCGACGCAGGTGGCGGCGGTCGTCGAGATCGCCGATGACCGGCATCACGCCGGCGGCGCGCAGTTCGGCCGCCCGTTCCGGCGAGCGCAACAGGCCGTAGACGCGGGCCTTGCCGCGCAGTTGTCGGGCGGCCCTGAGGCCGATGTCGCCACAGCCAACGATCAGTATTCGTAACATGCTCAGTCTTCAAGAGGAATTAACAATGTCTCACCAGGTCACCATCCAACCCAGCGGCCGTCAGTTTACCGTGCAGGATGACGAAACCGTGCTGGAAGCCGCGCTGCGGGAAAACCTGGCCCTGCCGTATGGCTGCCGCAACGGCGCTTGCGGAACCTGCAAGGGCCGTGTGCTATCTGGCACGGTGGACCACGGCGCACATCAGGCCGGCACGCTGCCGGACGAGGACAAGGCCAAGGGGTTGACCTTGTTCTGCACCGCCAAGCCGACCTCGGACCTGGTAATCGAGGCCAAGGAGATCGGCGCGACCCAGGACATCCCGGTCAAGACCCTGCCCTGCCGGGTGGAAAAGATGGAAAAGCGGGCCGCCGACGTGATGGCGCTCTGGCTCAAACTGCCCAGCAACGAACGATTGCAGTTTCTGCCTGGCCAGTACATCGACTTTCTCCTCAAGGATGGCAAACGGCGCAGTTTTTCGCTGGCCAACGCGCCGGAGGACGACACCCTGCTGGAGCTGCACATCCGCCATGTGCTCGGCGGTTTCTTCACCGACCAGGTGTTCGGCGCCATGAAGGTCAAGGACATCGTGCGCATCAACGGACCGCTGGGCAGCTTTTTCCTGCGCACATCGGACAAGCCCATCATCTTCCTGGCCGGCGGCACCGGCTTTGCCCCGATCAAGAGTATCTTGACGCACGCATTCCATCATGGCGGCGACCGCCAGATGACGCTGTACTGGGGCGCAAAGTCGCTGGCCGATCTATATCTGGCGGCGCTGCCGGCGCAATGGCAGACTGAACACGGCAACTTCGCCTTTGTCCCGGTACTATCCGAACCCGGCGCCGACTGGTCAGGCCGGACCGGCCTGGTGCATCAAGCTGTGCTGGCTGATTACGCCGATCTATCGGGTTACCAGGTATATGCCTGCGGCGCGCCGCCGATGATCGAGGCGGCAAAACGGGATTTCATGACCAAGGGGCTGCCCGAGGCTGAATTCTTCTCGGACTCGTTTGCCTTCCAGTAGGAGCGGGCTTGCCCGCGAGGGGGCGCGAGGCTCAAACACGGTGGCTTATCGCGGCTGCCGCCGTTCCTACAAGGCAGATGTTTGAGCCATTTCGAGCAATTTTTTTTCGGCGCTCTGGCGGGCGGCGGCCAATTCCCCGACCTCGGTTTTTATATCCTTCAGGTAATACTCGACGACCTGATTTTTACCTTCTATCAGGGCGGCATGGGCGGCGATCAAGGCCGCCAGGGGCAGGTGTTCCTTTTTCAGGGCACTGTCCGCCAGGCTGAGGGCATGGGCAGTCTGGCCGGACAGGTAGGCGGCCATGGCACGGGACAACTCGTCTTCCGCTTTATCGCTACGCCGACGCCGATGCCAGGCCCGGACATCGGCCGGTAGCCGCAGGGCAAGACGCACCAGGCGGACGCCGACATAGACAATGCCGAACAACAGCAATAGGGCGATGGCGGCCAACATGAAGGACATCTCCAATCGCCAGGGCGGCAGAACGACGACGACATAACCGGCATCGAAGCGGGCCAACAATGTGATCGCCACCGCCAGGACGAACAGCAGCAAAAACCACAGCACCGGACGCATCAGCGCACCGCCCCGGCCAGGGAATGCAGCACCCCCAGGCTGTCGTTCAGATTGGCGTTTTGCAGGGCTACCGGCATGGTTGCCAATTCTTTCAGGTCTTGCGCCACGCTACGGGTCAGGCCGTCGTTGCGGTTGAAATACTGGTCCAGCCACTGCCGGCAGGCGGCAATGTCGGCCCGGAAGGTGGCCTCGTCACGTTGCAATACCGCCAGCCGTGCTGACAGCAACCTGAGCTTGAGATTCTGACGCAGGAAATAGGTTTGCGGCGGTTCCAGCAGCGCCTGATCGGGTCGATCAAGGCGGCGGATGCGCACCAGTTGCTTGATCTCACCCCAGGTTTCGGCGCCCAGCCGCCCCATCCAATCCATCGCGCCCGTGCGTTTTTCGACGCTGGGCGATACGGGGGTTTCTCGATCGGACTCCAGTTTCAACTTGTCGACATTTTGCAGCAGGGCATCAAGTCGGGCATTGATGCCGACCACGTCGGCCGCCGGCAACAACTTGAGCCGGGCGGAATCGCGGCTGATAGCGGCCTGAAGACGTTCGAACTGGGGTTTCTTCATGCGCGCAATGCGGGCCGCCGCGCCATCCAGACCGAGTACAGCAGCCCTGACATTACCCGCCATCGCCAGTTGCTGATCGGCCAACAACAGGGTCTGCTCGATGTCGGCCAAAAGCCGTTCATCCTGGCCGCGAGCCAGTTCTCGATACATCGCCTCCAGCGCCAGTTGCTGGTTTTGAGCCTCCAGCGCCCTGGCATCGAGGGCCGCAGTACGCGTCGCCAGGGCATCGACGGTCGTACGCACCTCGCGGGCGGCGGCGCGCGCCTCCTTGCTGGAACTGTCGAACTCGCCTATCCGCCGGGCCAACTGAAATTCCAGGTCATGGATGCGCGTCTGCATATACCAGAACAGGCCGCCGCCAGCGGCCAGGATCAGCAGCGCCAGGATCAAGACCAGCGACAACAGCCAGCCGCGTCCCGGCGCTGTGCTCGGCAATGGCGAAGAGATAGTCGTTTCAGTCATGTCGGACACTGTACCAGTCCAGCAAGCCTGCAACCAGACCGGCGTCGCCCGGCGGAGTTACGATCACGGTCGTCACGCCACGGTCGCGAGCGGCGGCGGCGATGCGCTCGTGCATGGCGAACAACGGCGTGGCGCGTAACAGCTCGGCGCCCTCCTGGCCCAGCAGTTCGAACAGGTTGGCGACTATTTCCCGGCTGGTCACGGTCACCGCCTGGATAGCGTTTCGACGCCATAACGCCAATAAGGGCCGCGCATCAGCCAACGGCTTGACCCGCCGGTAGGCCTCGGCATAGGCCACCGTCGCACCGCGCTGGCGCAGGGTATCGGCCAGCATCTCCCGGCCACCCTCGCCGCGCACGATCAAGATGTGTTTGCCGACCAACTCGCGCAGGGCGGGAAGGTCAAGCAGGCTCTCGCTGTCGGCGCCCACCGCAGATACCAACACCGTCCCCGCGCCATAACTCGCCAGCGCGCGAGCCGTGCCCTGGCCGACTGCGGCCAGGGCAAAACCATGCGGCCAGTCGCCATGCCGTTCCAGAATGAACGGCCAGACCCGCTCAACCGAGGTTGGGCTGATGAAGATAATGAGGTCGTAGTCGCGCAGATTACCGATGGCATGGGCCAACGCACGCGTATTTTCCGGCGGGGCGATGGCCAGTGCGGGGAACAGTATAGCGTTGCCGCCTTGGGCCTCGACGACCGCGGCCAAGCCCTCGGACTGCTCGGCCGGCCGGGTAATCAGGATGCCGCGCCCGGCCAAGGGGCCAGCGCTCATCCCAGGCGCTTAATCAATTCGGCCAACAACTGATCCGCGCCCTGGTCGATCAGTGCCCGGCCAACGCGATCGCCCAACGCCTCGGGATCGGCTTGCTCGCCTTCGGCTTCAGCCCGATAGACACGCAAACCTTCCAGGTCGGCGACAAAGCCGCGCAGATGGAGCCGGCCATTCTTGGCCGTTGCATAGCCGCCGATAGGCGCCTGACAACCGCCCTGCAACAGCCGGCTCATGGCCCGTTCAGCCCGCACGCAGGCCGCCGTGACCGGATCGTTGAGCGGCGCCAGTAGTTGGGCGATCTCCGGCTGACCACTGCAAATCTCGATGCCCAGTGCGCCCTGACCCACCGCCGGCAGGCTTTCTTCGGGCGACAGGATGGCGGCGATGCGCTCGGCGAAACCTAGTCGTTTCAGGCCTGCGGAGGCCAATATGATGGCGTCGTACTGGTCCTCGTCCAGCTTGCGCAGACGGGTGTTGACGTTGCCGCGCAGGGTATCGACATCGAGATGCGGGTAGCGGGCGCGCAACTGCGCCTGCCGGCGCAGGCTCGATGTGCCGACCCTGGCCCCCTGGGGCAGTTCAGCCAGTGACCGGAATCGGTTCGAGACCAGGGCGTCGCGCGGATCCTCACGTTCAGGGATCGCGGTCAGCTCAAAGCCTGCCGGCAGGTCCATGGGCACATCCTTGAGCGAATGCACCGCCAAATGGGCCTGGTCGGCCAGCATGGCCTGCTCCAGTTCCTTGACGAACAGACCCTTGCCGCCAACCCGGGACAAGGGCGAATCGAGTATCTGATCGCCCAACGTGGTCATGCCCAGCAACTCGACGGTCAGACCGGGATGCAACGCCTGGAGGCGGTCTCGAATATGGTGCGCCTGCCACAGGGCAAGCTGGCTTTCACGGGTGGCGATGATCAGTTTTTTGGGCATGAGGGTGGGCCGGCGAAGGTAGGCTAGAATCGAGCCAGGATTAATGGAGTGCGGAGTATGACTAAAAAAGTTGTTGCATGGTTGACTGCAATATTAGCATGTGCCGCGTTCGGCGCATGGGCCGCAGAAGGCGTGCCGCCGGTTCGCAACCTGCATAAGGATGGCGTGGCCGCTCGGGCCATACATGGCGCCATCCTTCTGGTCCTGGTGGAAAAGGGCTGCGTTTATTGCCAACACGCGCTCGACGATTTCCTCATTCCGATGAGCCGCAACCGGGACTATCGGCGCCGTCTGGTCATGCGCCGGCTGAAGGTTTCGGGCAAGACAAATATCACCGATTTCGATGGCCGCCTTGTCCCAGCCAAAACTATCGCCGGCCGCTATGGCCAGCAGATCGTGCCCGCGGTCGTGCTGCTCGACAGCCAGGGACGCCTGCTCGGCGAGCCGCTGGTCGGTCTGACCACGCCCGAATACTATGGCCTGTATCTGGACCAAGCCATAGACGCCGCCGTGGCCAAGGTGCGCGGCCAGACACCGCCGCCCTGAGACTGGGGCAGTGGCATAATTCACCTTTAAGCCGACCCTCCGATCCGCCATGTCCAGCACCGATAAAACCTGGTCCGAACGTTTTTCCGAACCCGTTTCAGAACTGGTGAAGCGCTACACCGCGTCGGTCTCCTTCGACCAGCGGCTGGCCCGCCACGACATCAAGGGCTCGCTGGCGCACGCCAGGATGTTGGTGAAACAGGGCATCATTCCGGCCGATGACCTCGCCGCCATCGAGTCCGGCATGACGGCCATACTCGCCGAGATCGAGCGCGGCGAGTTTGTCTGGAACCTGGACGACGAAGATGTCCACCTCAACATCGAGAAGCGCCTGACCGCCCTGATCGGTGACGCCGGCAAGCGCCTGCACACCGGCCGCTCGCGCAACGACCAGGTGGCCACCGATATCCGCCTCTGGCTGCGCGACGAGATCGACCGCATCGTCGAGTTGATCGGCGACTTCCAGACTAGTCTGCTCGACCTGGCGGAACGGCACGCCGCCACGCCCATGCCCGGCTTCACCCATTTGCAGGTCGCCCAGCCGGTCACCTTCGGCCACCATCTGATGGCCTATGTCGAGATGAGCCAGCGCGACCGGGAACGGCTGCTCGACTGCCGCCGCCGGGTCAACCGCCTGCCGCTCGGCGCCGCCGCCCTGGCCGGCGCCAGCTACCCCATCGACCGCGAGTCTGTCGCCGCCGAACTGGGCTTCGATGGAGTGTGCGAGAACTCGCTTGATGCCGTCTCGGACCGTGACTTCGCCATCGAATTCACCGCCGCCTGCGCCCTCTTGATGACCCACCTGTCGCGCCTGTCGGAGGAGTTGGTCCTGTGGATGAGTCCGCGTTTCGGCTTCATCGACCTGCCAGACCGCTACTGCACCGGCTCGTCGATCATGCCGCAGAAGAAGAACCCGGACGTGCCGGAACTGGTGCGCGGCAAGACCGGCCGGGTCAATGGTCACCTGGTCGCGCTACTGACCCTGATGAAGTCGCAACCGCTGGCCTACAACAAGGACAACCAGGAAGACAAGGAACCCTTGTTCGATACTGTCGACACCGTGATCGACAGCCTACGCATCTATGCCGATATGCTGGCCGGACTGGGCGTCAAGGAGCACGGCGTGCGCGTCGCCAATATGCGTGCCGCGCTGACCCAGGGCTACGCCACCGCAACCGACCTGGCCGACTATCTGGTCAAGAAAGGATTGCCCTTCCGCGACGCCCATGGCGCCGTGGCCAAGGCCGTGCGGATCGCCGAGACCACTGGCCGCGACCTACCACAGCTCGCTCTGGAAGAACTGAAGGAATTCTCGCCGCTGATCGAGGCGGATGTATTCGAAGTGCTCACCGTCGAAGGCTCACTGGCCAGCCGCAACCACATCGGCGGTACCGCGCCGGCGCAGGTGCGGGCAGCGATCAAGCGGGCGCGGCAACGGCTATCTCGTTAGAAATAGCTGGCCTTTATCCATTCGTGTTATCTTTAACATATTCGGATATACAACTCGACGACACCTAAGTATTGACGATGCCGCCACCGAACACGATACGTGATCGAAACAATCATCGGCTAGAAGGGGAATCTCAAGATGGATAGCGGAACATTAAAGGGAAGCATTCGGGTCAAAATACTGGGCGGGGTTCTTGCCCTGGAAATTTTGCTGGTGGCCTGTTATGCCAGCGTCCTCTACTACTCCGCGAGTCAGAACATCAACCTGAATTCGCAAAAAGCAGTGGAGCAATCGCAAGGCGTTTTTGGCCTTCTCATGGAGAACGATACCAAGATGCTAGGCGCGGCCTTGGATTCATTCGACACCAATTCCGCTGTCAAACAAATCTACCTCGACCATCAGGATAGGCAGCAGCTTCTGGCCGCCACACAGAACCTCTATCGCAGTAATAAGCTCCACTATGGCATCAGCCATATGTACTTCATCGACAAGGATGGAACCTGCTACCTGCGAGTGCACAATGCGGGAAGTTTTGGCGATACCATCGACCGTGAAACATTCCTGCAGGCCAGGGCCTCGGGACAAGCGGCCAGCGGGATCGAACTCGGGAAGCACGGTGAATTTGCGCTGCGCCGGATCATGCCGTACATCCACAACGGCAGCTTGATCGGCTATCTGGAGTTCGGCGAGGAAATCGACCATTTCAATAGCCTGATGAAAAAGCAGACCGGCGTGGACGTTGCCGTATTGGTGGCGAAGAGCTTTTTGCAGGAGGCCGATTACCGGGGTGGCATGAAGGTAAAAAACCGGCCTGACAACTGGGACGCCATGAAGGACTACGTCATGGTCAACAGCACACTGGACGACCCTACCAGGGTAGTTTCTTCCCTACAGGGAGATCAGCTTCGCGCGGTCAAGACCGCCTCCTATCTGGGGACGGTCACTAACGGCCCTGCCACCTTTGCGAAGGGGGTATTCCCGCTCAAGGACGCGGCCGGCAGGCAGGTGGGCGTGGTGCTGGCGCTGAGCGATGTGACCGACCAGATTCACAGCCAACGTTCATCCTTACTCTTACTGATCCTTATCTCGGTGGCGATCTTTGTCATCAGCTTCATCGTGGCGCTCAGGTATCTGCGGGTCGAGATCATCGATCCCCTGGTATCGCTCGCGGAACAAGCCAACGACATCAGCATGGGGAACGTCGAGAAGAAGCTGGAGACCAAAAGGGAAGACGAGATCGGGCTACTCATACACGCCTTCGAACGGATGAGAGTGAGCTTGAAAAAATCGCTCGCCTTGTTGGCCAAGCGGTCCTAACAGGGCTGATGGTCCTCTTAGTCGCTTTCGCCGGTCGGGAATGACGAGCCATGCGCGAACATGAACATCTGAGCTACGACGAACTCATCGAGGAGTTGCGGATACTGGTGCGCGATAAACATACCGGGATCATGTTCATACGCACCGAATCGGACCATTCGGTGCGTATTGGTCTGGCCCAGGGGCGCATCGTTTCATACAACTACCGAATGCACCGAGGACCGAAGGCAATTTCCCTGATCCGTCGGATTCAGTCCGGGGAATACGCCTTCACGGAGGAGGTTCCCGGTATCGTATCGGGGATCATATCCGGGGAGGCGCAGGCCAGCGATATCGATTTCTTCGCAGAACTCGCGGCGATCCCAGATCGAGATGTCTTTGCCGATCAGGATGTTTTTTTCGCGCCGCCGCCGGCTAGCGCGCACATGCAGGGAACGGCGGCGGCTGAGGTATCGCCGCCATCGGCCTCTGGCGGCCCGCAGATCGGCGGCGGCGAACTGTTCGAAACCGTGGTACGCGAACTCACCCGGTATCTTGGACCGGTCGCCCGCGTGGTGGCGACGGAGTATGAACAGGAACTGCGTTCCGCCGCCAGCCGCGAGCAAGTCCACACCATCGTCTCTCATCTGGCGCAGGAGATCGACGATAGCCAGCAGGCCGGAGAGTTCAAGACGCGCATCTTGGGCCTGGTAGCCAGTTGACCCACCAGTACGTCATCAAGCCAGTCTGACCGCCTCGCCAGCCTGCTGCGACACCATCCGTTCCAGCGCGGCGAACAGCTCGTCGCCGCTGCGAGTGTCGCGCCACTGGCCATCCTGCCAGCGGTAGTGGAAACCGCCGCTCTTGGCCGCCACCCAGATTTCCTGCATCGGCGTCTGCCGGTTGACGATGATCCTGGAGCCGTCGTCGAAGTCCATTTCCAGGATGCCGCCGGTGGCCAGTTCGTAATCGATGTCGGTCGCCTCCAGGGCCTGATCCAGGCGGTGAAAAAAGGCATCGGCTAGTTGAGCGTATTCGCTCTCGGTCATGGTCAACCTCTCGCGTGATAGACTTGGTCCATCACATTGTAGCCAGATTCCAATGCGCCTGATTTTCCTCTTTATAGTCACGGTTTTACTGCTCACAGCCTGCGGAAAAAAGGGCGCTTTGTACCTACCCGACAGCACGAAACCAGTAGCGACTCAATCATCTGCCCAATGAATCCGTTTACCCGCCATGACGGCTTTCTGTATTGTGAGTCAGTCGCACTCGATACCATCGCCTGCGAATTCGGAACGCCCTGCTATGTCTATTCCAGCGCCGCACTAACCGCCGCCTACCGCGCCTACGACGACGCCTTCGCCGAGCACGAGCACCTGATTTGTTATGCCGTGAAGGCCAACCCCAATCTGGCGATCCTGCATCTATTCGCAGAACTAGGCGCTGGCTTCGACATCGTCTCGGGTGGCGAACTGGTGCGCGTGCTGACCGCCGGCGGCGACCCCGGCAAGGTGGTGTTCTCCGGTGTCGGCAAGACCGAGGCTGAAATGGTCGCGGCATTGAACGCCGGCATTCATTGCTTCAATGTCGAATCGGAACGCGAACTCACGCGCCTGAATGCCGTGGCGGAACGGCTGCACAAGATCGCGCCGGTGAGCTTCCGGGTCAACCCCGATGTCGATGCCAAGACGCATCCCTACATCGCCACAGGCCTGAAGAAAAACAAGTTCGGCATCGCCTACGCCGACGCACCGCGTCTGTACCAACTCGCCGCGCGAATGCCACACCTGAAGGTCATCGGCGTGGACTGCCACATCGGCTCGCAACTCACCGAAACAGCGCCCTTTGCCGAGGCGCTCGACAAAGTACTCGACCTGGTCGAGCGCCTCGCCTCGGCCGGCATTGAACTCAGTCACATCGATCTGGGTGGCGGACTCGGCGTGCGCTATCAGGATGAGGCGCCGCCGGCATTGCACGAATACGCAAGCGTGCTGTTGTCGCGACTGCGCGAGCGCCGGCAAAAACTGATTTTGGAACCGGGTCGTTCGCTGGTAGCGAATGCCGGACTGCTATTGGCCAAGGTCGAGTATCTCAAGCATGGCGAAGCGAAAGACTTCGCCATCGTCGATGCAGCGATGAACGATCTAATGCGTCCGGCCCTCTATGATGCCTGGCACGATGTGCAGCCAGTGCGTCTGCGCGAAGGCGAAAAACGTTGTTATGAAATCGTCGGCCCGGTGTGTGAAAGTGGCGATTTTTTGGCTCATGATCGCAAACTCGTATTGGCTGAAAACGACCTTCTCGCGGTGCTTTCGGCCGGCGCATACGGCATGAGCATGAGCTCGAATTACAACAGCCGACCACGTGCGGCTGAGGTCTTGGTGAGCGGTGAACAGACCACGTTGATTCGACGCAGGGAACGATTGGAAATGTTGTTCGACGATGAAATCGTCGAACGCTGACAACAACGCTGAAACGCGCGCTAAAAAAATACTTGTACCCCTTGATGTATTGCAGTTTTTTTGCACTAGAATCACGAGCAACACGCACATGCGTGGAACTCATTGAGGCATAAGGCTTTCCGGCCTTCCAACCATAAGGAGTGTGAGACATGCCTGCTGCAAAATCCACTAAAGCAAAACCCGCTACAGCGACTACCGCTGCCAAACCTGCTGTGAAGAAGGCCGCTGCAAAACCTGCCGCGAAGAAAGCGGCCGCTCCCAAGGCGGCCGCCAAGCCCGCTGCAAAGAAGGTTGCCGCCAAGCCTGTCGCCAAGAAGGCTGTGCCCAA
This sequence comes from Hydrogenophilales bacterium CG12_big_fil_rev_8_21_14_0_65_61_21, assembly GCA_002782005.1. GTDB lineage: Bacteria > Pseudomonadota > Gammaproteobacteria > Burkholderiales > Thiobacillaceae > Parasulfuritortus. Next base: position 29,511 of record PFGT01000112.1, read on the forward strand.
GGCCGCTGCAAAACCTGCCGCGAAGAAAGCGGCTGCTCCCAAGGCGGCCGCCAAGCCCGCTGCAAAGAAGGTTGCTGCCAAGCCTGTCGCCAAGAAGGCCGCGCCCAAGGCCGCTGCAAAACCTGCCGCGAAGAAAGCTGCTGCTCCCAAGGCGGCCGCCAAGAAGGCCTGAATCCTTTCCGGCCACAAACAAAAAAGGCGGGTCACCCTGCCTTTTTTGTTGCCTGTTTCTGTCGCCGCCACCATAGCCGCACCCCCAACAAAACAGCGAGTACGGCAGCATAAATGACCGGCAGGGTGACATCCTGTTTCACCAGCCAGTAGTAATGCAGCACGCCGCAGATTGCGGCAGGGTAGACCAACCTGTGCAAGCGCAGCCAGTTGCGTTTCAACACTCGCACCGAGCGGTCGTTCGAGGTCAGCGCCAACGGCGCAAGCATCAGTAACGCCGCCATGCCGGCGGTGATGAAGGGCCGTTTGTAGAGGTCCTTAAAGATCGCCATCCAGTCGAAGAACTGGTCCAGCCATAGATAGGCAGTAAGGTGCAGTACACCGTAGGAGAAGGCGAACAGACCCAGCATCCTGCGGTAGCGCAGCCAACGGCCATCACCGGTCAGGCGGCGCAGCGGCGTAATGGCGAGAGTGATGAGCAGTAGGCTCAGCGTCCAGGTGCCCAGGGAGCGAGTCACGAACTCGATCGGGTTGACACCCAGTCCGTGGCCGAGGCCGAGCGCGAACAGACGCGCCAGCGGCAGCAGGCATAACAAGAAAACGGTATAGCGGGAAAAGCGTGACCAGAGATACGTGACAATATCTGCAGGATAAAGACCCGCCGAATCGTCACCCATTACGCCTTTATCGTCACGTCTCATTGGTCACGCCGTTCAAAAATATTTCTTCAAATCCATGCCGGCATAGAGCCGCGCCACCTGATCGCTATAACCGTTAAACAGCTCGGTCTTGCGCTTGAAGAACTCGCCGATGCGGCGTTCGCGAGCCTGGCTCCAACGTGGGTGATCGACGTCCGGATTCACGTTCGAATAGAAGCCATACTCACGCGGCGCCGCCGCCATCCATGCGCTGATCGGCTGGCGCTCGACGAAGCGTATCTTGACGATCGATTTGCCGCTTTTGAACCCGTATTTCCAGGGCACTACCAGACGGATCGGGGCGCCATTCTGATTCGGCAATTCCCGGCCGTACAGGCCGACCGACATGAGCGTCAACGGGTGCGTCGCCTCGTCCAGGCGCAGGCCCTCGACATAGGGCCAGTCGAGCGCCGGCCAGCGCTGACCGGGCATTTGTTTGGCATCGTGCAGGGTAATGAATTCGACATACCTGGCCTTGCCGGTCGGCTGGGCCTGCCTGATTAGTTCAGCGAGCGGGAAGCCCAGCCAGGGGATTACCATGGACCAGCCCTCGACACAACGCATACGGTAGATGCGTTCCTCCAGCGGGAATGCCCTGGTCAGCGCATCAATGTCCCAGACCCTCGGCTTCAGGCATTCGCCTTCCACGCTCACCGTCCACGGCCGCGTGCGCAGGCTGCCGGCGTTCTTAGCAGGGTCTTCCTTGTCGGTGCCGAACTCGTAAAAGTTGTTGTAGCTGGTGATCTCTCGCCAACTGTTGGCCGTCTGGCCGCCGCCGACTGTGGTCTTCTTCCAGGCCGGCAGAGCGGCTCGTGCTGGCAGAGCGGCACAGAGCGCCAAGGCGAGCGAACCCGTAAGAAACTCACGGCGTCTTTCATATACCCTCTCGGGCGTAATTTCAGTCGGTAGAATGCGCGGTGTGGAATCGGCAGCCATGATGGCGACCTCCTGTAGCGTTGGCGGTGATCGGTTGTCGTATCGACGACGAGTATCCGACCGCCATTTGCCGAAATAATTTCCGTGAGGCGATACATGCGTTTTTTTCTCAAGGTATTCATTGTCATACTGGCCCTGGCCGGCGGCATTTATCTTTACCAACGCCCAGCGCCATCCGCCAAGACCAGTGAGAAAAAAGACACCACCCCGGTTCCTGTCCTGGCGGCTCAGGCGATCACCCGCGATCTAGCCATTGCCATCGACCTGGTCGGCCGTGGCGAGGCCTATGAGTCGGTCTCGCTCAAGTCCCGCGTTGATGGTCAGGTGCAAACTGTGTTGTACCGAGAAGGTCAGCACGTCCATGCCGGCGACGTGCTGTTGCGTCTCGACCCATCTGATTTCAATGCCCGCCGGCAGCAGGCCGAGGCCACCCTGGCCAGGGATCGCGCGCTGCTTAAACAGGCCCAGGCCGATGCGGCTCGTTACCAGACGCTGAAAGAACAGGGCTTCGTCTCAGAAGAAAAACTGACCGGCCTGCACGCCGCCGAGGCGGCAGCCAAAGCGACGGTGAACGCCGATCGGGCCAGCCTGGAACTGGCCCGTCTGCAATTGAGTTATGCCACGATCCGCGCGCCTATTTCGGGCATCGTCGGCGCCCGTCTGGCCTTCCCCGGCACGGCGGCCAAGACCAATGACACGGTGCTGGCGATCATCAACCGGGTGCAGCCGCTGCTAGTCGCTTTCTCACTGCCTGAGAACCACCTGGCAGAACTACGCAAGGCACTCGCCCAGGGCGATCTAAAGGCCACCATCGGTATACCGGACGACCCGAAAATCGCCTACCCGGCCAGTGTGAATTTCGTCGACAACATGGTGGACCCGGCCACCGGCACGGTGCTGATGAAGGCCCGGCTGGAGAATGCGGACGAGCGGCTGGCGGCGGGCCAATACCTGCGCGTCACGCTGATTCCGAAAACTCTCAAGGACGCCGTTGTGGTGCCCTCGGAGGCGGTGCAGCAAGGACCGAAAGGCAGCGTAGTCTATGTGATCAACCCGGACCACAGCATCACCATCCGCAAGACGAATGTCGCCGCCAGCCGCGACGGCCTGTCGGCCATCGCCAGCGGCTTGAAGGCCGGCGAAACGGTGGTGACCGACGGCCATCTGAGGTTGACGCCGAAATCCAGGGTAAAGATCAAGACAGCGGATGGCGGCCAATCCGCCAAACAGTGAGGCCGCGCCGTGCAACTATCTGAACTGTGCATCCGCCGCCCGGTGATGACCACGCTGCTCATGGCGGCGCTCTTGATCTTCGGTCTTATCGCCTATCGCGGCCTGCCGGTCTCGGAGTTGCCCAAGGTCGATTTCCCGACCATTTCGGTCAGCGCGGCGCTGCCTGGCGCTTCGCCGGAGACCATGGCGGCAACCGTGGCGACACCGCTGGAGGCGCAGTTCTCGACCATCGCCGGGGTCAGCTCGATCAACTCCACTAGCGCCCAGGGCGCGACCTCCATCACCCTGCAATTCGATCTCGATCGCAACATCGACGCCGCCGCCCAGGATGTGCAATCGGCCATCGCCGCCGCGCAGCGCAAGTTGCCCACCGACATGCCGGCGCCGCCGTCCTTCCGCAAGGTCAACCCGGCCGCCTCGCCGATCTTCTACCTCGCCATGCGCTCAGACACGCTGCCCATGTCGGTCGTCAACAACTACGCCGAGACCCAGTTGGCGCAGCGTATCTCGACCATCGCCGGCGTCGCCCAGGTGAATGTCTACGGCTCACAGAAATTCGCCGTGCGGGTCCAGGTCGATCCGGATCGGCTGGCTGCTCGCGGCATCGGTCTGGACGAGGTATCCCAGGCCATTCAGTCGGCCAACGTCAATCAGCCGACCGGCACGCTGGAAGGCCCGCACCAGACCTTCGCGATCAGGGCCAACGGTCAGCTTGAATCTGCGGCCGCCTACCGGCCACTGATCGTCGCCTACAAGAACGGCGCGCCGGTACGGCTGGAAGAAGTGGCCACGGTGCGCGACGACGTGGAGAACAACAAGCGCGCCAACTGGCTGGGCGACCAGCGCGCCATCGTCCTGGCCATCCAGCGCCAGCCGGACGCCAACACCCCGGCCACGGTAGCGGCCATCAAGGCCATCCTGCCCGCCTTCCAGGAGAAACTGCCCGCCTCCATCGAATTGAGTGTGCTCTACGACCGCAGCATTTCCATCAGCCAGTCGATAGCCGATGTGCAGTTCACCTTGGTGCTGGCCGGTTGTCTGGTGGTCCTGGTGATCCTGATGTTCCTGCGCAATGCCTCGGCCACAATGATCCCGGCCTTGGCGCTGCCGCTCTCGGTGGTCGGCACCTTCGCGGCGATGTATGCGCTTGGCTTCAGCCTGGACAACCTGTCGCTGCTGGCGCTGACCTTGTCGGTCGGCTTCGTGGTCGACGACGCCATCGTCATGCTGGAAAATATCTCGCGCCACGTCGAGGCCGGCGAACCGCCGTTCCAGGCCGCCATCAAAGGCGCGCGCGAGATCGGCTTCACGATTATTTCCATGACTCTGTCCCTGATCGCGGTGTTCATCCCGGTGCTGTTCATGGGCGGCGTCATCGGCCGGTTGCTGCACGAATTCGCGGTCACCATCAGCGCCGCAATCCTGGTCTCCGGCCTGGTCTCGCTGACCTTGACGCCAATGCTGGCCAGCCGCTATCTCAAGCCACATGACACCGAACGACACGGCCGTGTCTACAACCTGCTCGAAACGCTGTTCAACCGTATGCTGGCCGCTTATCGAGGTAGTCTGACCTGGGCGCTGGGCCATCCGCGCCTGATCCTGGCGGTCTTCTTTGGCACCTTTCTGGCCAGTGCCTGGCTCTATTTCCAGATACCGAAGGACTTTCTACCCAGCGGCGACTCTGGCCAGATCGTCGCCTTCACCGAGGCGGCGCAGGACGCCTCTTTCGAGTCCATGGTGAAGAAGCAGCGCCAGGTGGCCGCCATCGCCGCCCAGGACCCCAACATCGAAACCTTCATGTCGGTGGTCGGCGCCGGCGGCTCGCGGCCCACCGTCAACACCGGCCTCATGCTGTTCAAGCTCAAACCATTTGGGCAACGCCTCGCAGCCGACCGGATCATTCAGGAGCTGCGGCCCAAGTTCGCCGCTGTTCCCGGCATCAAGGTCGCTATGCAAAACCCACCGCCAATTCGCTTGTCGGGCCGACTCACCACCGCGCAATACCAGTACACGCTACAGTCGATCGACCTGGCCGAACTCTATCGCTGGAACGACATACTGCTCGACCGCGTCCGGCAATTGCCCGGCCTGGTCGACGTAAACAGCAACCTCAACAACAAGAGCCCGGTCATTTCGCTTGATGTCGATCGGGATAAACTGGCGCCGCTGGGCCTGACCTTTGGCCAGGTGGAAGATACCTTGCAATCGGCCTTTGGCAGCCGGCAGATTTCCACCATCTACGGCGACAGCGACCAGTACCAGGTCATCCTGGAACTGGCGCCCGAGTTCCAGGCCGACCCCGCCATGCTCGCGCGCCTCAAGGTCCGCGCCGGCAACGGCACGCTGGTGCCGCTCGACAGCGTTGCCCGGTTGACCCGCAAGAACCAGGCCCTGACGGTAAACCACCAAGGCCAATTGCCGGCGGTGACGATCTCCTTCAACCTGCTCCCCGGCGTGTCATTGGGCACGGCGGTCAGCCGCATCCGCGCCCTGGAACAGGCGCTGAGTCTGCCCGCCTCGGTCAGCACCAGCCTGCAAGGCACGGCGCAAGCCTTTGAGGACTCACAGAAGGGGCTAGGCATTTTGCTGCTGGTAGCGGTGCTGGTGGTCTATATCGTCCTGGGCATCCTCTATGAAAGCTTCATCCACCCGCTGACCATCCTGTCCGGCCTACCCTCCGCCGGTCTGGGCGCCCTGCTCACCCTGTACATCTTCAAGGTGGACCTGTCGCTTTATGCCTTCGTCGGCATCATCATGCTGATCGGCATCGTCAAAAAGAACGCCATCATGATGATCGACTTCGCCCTGGAACGGCAGCGCAAAGAAGGTATGGCAGCGGCCGAGGCGATCTACTCGGCCTGCCTGATCCGCTTCCGGCCGATCATGATGACCACCCTGGCGGCGCTGGCCGGCACCCTGCCCATCGCCCTGGCCATCGGCGCCGGCGGCGAGGTGCGCCAACCACTCGGTCTGGCGGTAGTCGGCGGCCTGGTCGTATCGCAGTTCCTCACCCTGTACATCACCCCGGTGATCTACCTCTATCTGGAACGGCTGTCGGCCCGCCGCACGGCCCGCTGACGGTTTGCCGTAAAAGGCATTCGACACCATCTTGAAGGTAATGGGCGCTCTGGGTCTCAAGCTTCATGCCCAACCCTGCGCTCCAGGGGACGCGCCGCAAGTGGCGCACTCATGAGCTTGCACGTTGATTGATCCACGATCGACCGGTCAGAAGCCTATAGCAGACGTATTTTCCGTGCTGAACAAAGGGCCGCTTAGGCCGAGCACTTGTCCGTGAGTACGCGCAATGGGGGTCTGCTGCACTCGGTTACCTGCCGTTAGACCATTGACGCGACCAATGGCTGCACCGGGTGCAAAGGGTGAGTTCGGTTGAGCGAATTTCTACGACGGCTTCAGGTTCTTTGCAGACTTCCAGACAAGAAATCCAACCCTGGACCCGGCCCTTGAATTAACCCGGATAGGTCTCGTAGAAGGCTTGCACGAAGGCGTCGAGTTGTGCCTCCGGCAGGTTGTTGATCCCGGCCGCCGCCTTGCGCCCGCCACCGCCCTCGAAGCGCTGGCAAAGGCTGTCGGCGCCTACCCGGTTATTGACTGGGGCGCGCACGCTGACTAGGTAATGGTCTTGGGCCAATGGCGTCAGCAGGGCATGGGCCCGGTCTGGACGGGCCTGGGCCAGGGCATTGGCGTAGACGCCCGAGACCCGCCGCGCCCAGGCGGCATGGGGCAGCACGAATACCGCGCCGGAGGACCGCTCGACGTAGGGCCAAGTTGCTTCGGCCAACCGCATGTCCTCGGCATAGCCCGCCCTGAGCCGGACGAATTCCGGCGCCTCGGCAATGAAGGCAAATGGGTCGGCGTAGCCATGCAAGCGTCGATACAGCTCGGCGGGAGAAAAGTAGAGGTCGTCGATACTGTCGCCATAGGCATTGTAGTTGAGGCACTCGCCTAGCTCCTGTAAGGCGGCGAGTTGCGGCAGGGCCAATTGCAATGGCTCGGCGGCCCGCCGGGCGGCCTGGTGCAGGTTGTCGCCGAAGGCCCCGGCCACAGCCCAGGCCCGATACCGGCCAGCGAGATAGCGATCCACCAGCAGGCTGGTGCAGACCTCCGCCGCCGTGTCAATGTGGGGCTCAAAGCCGGGCTGCACCGGCAGCTCGCCGGGGTTGTGGTGGTCAAACCAGCGCACCTTCACCCCCTTGGCGAGCAGCGACTGCAAGGCGGCCAGGTTCTTCTCCACCGTGATGTCGAGGACCGTGACCCGGTCCCCAGCCTCGGCCGTCACGCGCTTCAGCAAGCCGATGTCTCGCTTGACCCCGGTGACCAAGGCGGCTTCGGCCGGCTCGGCCAGGCGAAGTTGGTGCAGGGCGCAGAGGCCATCGGCATCGCCATTGAATACGTCAAAAATCATTGTGCTTTCCCTTAAAAATGGGCAGGCTCAAGGCCGTAAACCCGATGGCACATTTCAACTACGTCCATGTTCGCAAATAAGTCGGCCGCGTTCCGATATGTCTTGATCGCCTATGTCATCGCCATCGGCTTAGGCAGCCTGTATCCGTTCGCCGGCTGGCGGCCGCTTTCGAGTTGGTCGGCCGACTTTCTGTTCGCGCCGCCGCCCCGCTACTTTACCCGTAACGACGTTAGCACCAACCTGCTGGCCTATCTGCCGCTCGGCTATCTGCTGGCGCTGAATCTGTCCCAGCCTGGCCACCGCAACCTGTCTATCCTGCCGACCTTGCTGTTCGGGGCGCTATTCAGCCTGGCCATGGAGGGTCTGCAAGTCCTGCTGCCGGGCCGTATCGCCTCTAACCTGGACATCTTCCTCAACAGTCTGGGCGCCCTGACCGGCGCTCTGCTGGCGCTGCATCACAGCCGCTGGCTGCGCGCCGGACAGGCCTTATATCATTGGCGCCGCACCTGGTTTCAGGACCATGGCGACACCACCTTGGGGTTTTGGTTGCTGGCGCTCTGGGCCGTGACCCAGTTCGCCCTGGTGCCGCAACCCGGCGTCGGCTGGCCAGCGATTCGCCTGTATACGGTCGCCCCGGCGCCGGCCGGTGTTCAGTTGTTCGACGCGCCCTGGTTCTTCGCCATGCTCGTGGAGCTGATCGTCATCGGCGCCTTCACCGCTTGCCTGCTGCGACCAGGCCGCTATGTCGGCGCCATCTTCCTGCTCCTGGTCAGCGTCCTCGGCCTCAAACTGCTGGCCTGGGCCGTGCTGCTAAAACCTAAGGTCATGGGCGGCATCCTATCGCCGGAGACCCTAGCCGCCTTTGTGGTCGCGCTGTGGCTACTACTCCTGCCCACTGTTTCCAGACGCCGCCGAAGCGTGGCTATCGCCTTACTGATCGCCACCGACCTGGCCCGACTGCTGTTCGTTCCGGCACCATTGTGGCCTTCCGGCAGCCCGCTCAACCTGGTCGGCCTAGCCCGCCATCTGGCCGCCTTATGGCCTTGGCTGGCGCTGCTTTATCTGCTCAGGAAGACGGTGAATCATCCGCCCTCTCTGTCTCGCTGAGGGCAGCTAAGCCATCTGTCTTGCGACTGGCATCCAGGGTCAACACACCTTCCAGTTTGCGCACCAGGCAATGGACGCTCTGCCGGCCGGTATCGAGAACGATGTCGGCGGTCTGCATATATAGCGGGTGGCGCATCTCATACAGCGCCTGCAAGCGGGCCAATGGATCATCCGTTTGCAACAGGGGCCGGTTGCGGTCGTGCCGGGTGCGCAGGTACAACTCATGAGGATGGCAACGCAAATAGATGACCGTGCCGCGCGCCTTGAGCCGGTCACGGTTGAGCGGATCGAGTATCGCGCCGCCGCCGGTGCCCAGAACGATGCCATGGCGCCGCGACAGCTCGTCGATCACGCACGCCTCGCGCCGCCGGAACCCCGCCTCGCCTTCGATCTCGAAGATGGTAGGAATTGAGACCCCGCAGCGGACTTCGATCTCGTGATCGGAATCGGCGAAGGCCAGATTGCGGTGCTTGGCCAGCAGCCGCCCGATCGTGGTCTTGCCAGCGCCCATGAGGCCGATCAGGAAGAGGTTGTCGCTTGGAATCATGGTCCGATTTTACGCGATCAGGGCTTGCGCTGATGACTGAGCAGGCGTTCGACTGCGGCCTTGAGTCCGCTCTCGGGCAATTCCCGGTCGAGTGCGTCCCATGCCGACAGGGCACTCCGACCCAAGGCCTTTTTTTCCGGCCGATCGGGTCGGCTCCAGCCAGCCTCGACCCGAACTCGCAGACGATCGACCGGACAGCCGGAACTGGACAGTGCCTTGGCCGCCGTGGTCGCCAGGCTGCGCAGACGGGACGCAGCGGCGCCGTTGGCGCAAAACACCCTGGCCTCGCCATTGGCCACTGCGACCACATGGCAAGCGTCGGCCACGGTCGGAGGCAGGGCGCGACCAAGGCGCAGGTTCATCTCCCGCAGGCGTTCCGCCTCGGGCAATAGAACGGCTAATCCTCGGTCCTCGCCTATGAGGGCGCGGATGCGGCGAAGCGGCTGCTGGAAGGCCATGGAAATGTAAAAAGCCGAGTTGGGCTCCTATGGTAACATTCGGCAATTTTTCTAATTGAATAAGTGGTTTATACCGTTCATGTTCGTCGATCTACTCAAGAAAATATTTGGCAGCCGCAACGAGCGGCTACTTAAACAATACCGCTCCATCGTCAGCAAGATAAATGCCCTGGAACCGGCCTTCGAAAAACTTGGCCACGAGGAGTTGCTCGGCAAAACGGCGGAGTTTCGCGCTCGGCTGGCCAAGGGCGAGACCCTGGACCAATTGTTGCCGGAGGCCTTCGCGGCGGTGCGCGAAGCCAGCAAGCGGACCCTGGGGCTGCGTCATTACGATGTCCAGATGATCGGCGGCATCACCCTGCATCAGGGCAAGATCGGCGAAATGCGGACCGGCGAGGGCAAGACCCTGATGGCGACCCTGCCCATTTATCTGAACGCGCTGCCCGGCAAGGGCGTTCACGTGGTGACGGTAAACGACTACCTGGCCTCCCGCGACGCCCAGTGGATGGGCAAGATCTACCGCTTCCTGGGCATGACCGTGGGGGTCATCCAGTCCCAACAGCCGCAGGAAGAAAAACAGGCCGCCTACGCCGCTGACATCACCTACGGCACCAACAACGAATACGGTTTCGACTACCTGCGCGACAACATGGTCTATGCCCCGGACCAGCGCGTGCAGCGACCGCTCAACTACGCCATCGTCGACGAGGTGGACTCGATCCTGATCGACGAGGCCCGGACGCCGCTCATCATCTCCGGTCAGGCCGACGACAACGTGTCCCTGTACCAGGCCATTAATGTGGTGCCGCCCCGCCTGGAACGCCAGGAGCGGGACATCAAGGATGACGAGCCGGAAGACCAGCGACCGGCCATCGCCGACTATGTGGTGGACGAGAAGACCCACCAGGTGACCCTGACCGAACGGGGCCACGAGCGCGTCGAGGCCATCCTCGGCGAGATGGGCCTGCTGCCCGCCGGCGGTTCGCTCTACGACGCCGCCAACATCACCCTGATGCACCACGTCTATGCCGCCCTGCGTGCCCATGTCCTGTACCACCGCGACCAGCATTACGTGGTGCAGAACAACGAAGTGGTCATCGTCGATGAATTCACCGGCCGCCTGATGACTGGCCGCCGCTGGTCCGACGGCCTGCACCAGGCGGTCGAAGCCAAGGAAGGCGTCGAAATCCAGCGCGAAAACCAGACCCTGGCCTCGATCACCTTCCAGAACTACTTCCGGATGTACAAAAAGCTGGCCGGCATGACCGGTACGGCGGACACCGAGGCCTATGAGTTCCAGGAAATATACGGCCTGGAAACGGTGGTCATCCCAACCAACCAACCCATGATCCGCAAGGACATGAACGACCTGGTCTATCGTACTGGCGACGAAAAATGGAAAGCGGTCATCGCCGACATCGCCGATTGCCATAAGCGCGGCCAGCCAGTGCTGGTCGGCACCACCTCGATCGAGATCAACGAATTTCTGTCCGAACGACTGAAAAAGGCCGGACTGCCGCACCAGGTACTGAACGCCAAACAGCACGCCCAGGAAGCGCAGGTGATCGCCCAGGCCGGCCTGCCCGGCGGCGTCACCATCGCCACCAACATGGCCGGCCGTGGCACCGACATCGTCCTGGGCGGCAGCATTGCCAAGGAGATCGACGCAAACGAGAACGACGCGGCCCTCACCGAGACCGACAAGGCCGCCCGCCTGGCCACTATCAAGGCTGACTGGCAGAAGCTGCACGACGTGGTCCTGGCCGCCGGCGGCCTGCACATCATCGGCACCGAGCGGCACGAGTCGCGTCGGGTCGACAACCAGTTGCGCGGCCGTTCCGGTCGCCAGGGCGACCCCGGCTCATCGCGCTTCTATCTGTCACTGGAAGATTCGCTGCTGCGCATCTTTGGCGGCGACCGTCTGGGCGCGATCATGGAACGCCTGAAAATGCCCGAGGGCGAGGCAATCGAACACGGCATGGTCAACCGTTCCCTGGAATCGGCCCAGCGCAAGGTCGAGCAACGCAACTTCGACATCCGCAAGCAACTGCTCGAATACGACGACGTCGCCAACGACCAGCGCCGCGTCATCTACAGCCAGCGCAACGAGTTGCTGGAGACCAGCAACATCGCGGTCGGCATACTGAACATGCACGGTCAGGTGCTGAACGACCTGATTAGTGAACATATCGTACCCGGCAGCATGGCCGAACAATGGGACGTCGCCGGCCTGGAGCGGGTATTGGCCTCCGAGTACCTGCTGCAATGCCCGATCCAGCACTGGCTGGACAGCGACGACACGCTGGATGAGCATGGCCTGCGCGACAAGATCATCGCCACCGCCCGCGCCACCTATGCCGAGAAGGAGGTCGTGGCCGGCGACAACCTGCACCAGTTCGAACACGCCATCCTGCTGCAAACCCTGGACGGCCACTGGCGCGAGCACCTGGCCGCCATGGACCACCTGCGCCAAGGCATCCATCTGCGCGGTTATGCCGCTAAGAACCCCAAGCAGGAATACAAGCGCGAGGCCTTCGATCTGTTCGAGACCATGCTCAGCGCCGTCGCCCGGGAAGTGACCCGGGTCACACTGACCGTGCAGATCCGCGCCGAGGAAGACGTCGAGGCGGTCGAGGCTCAGGAACCGGAGCTGAGCAACGTCCATTACCACCATGCCGACTTCGACCAGGCCCTGGCCGGCGAAGACGAAGCGATCGAAGAGACCGCGCCGCCGCAACCGATCGAGCGGCAATCACCCAAGGTCGGCCGCAACGACCCCTGCCCCTGCGGTTCGGGCAAGAAGTACAAGCATTGCCACGGGCAGTTGAACTGATCTCGCCAAACGGCTTGCCTGGCCGGGCGTTTTATCCGACAATTCTTGTCAACATTTAACGGAGTTGTCGGATGCCCTACTTCATCTACGAAATTGGCCCGCTGAAGATACTGAACAAGCGCGGCCAAGCCGCCAGCTTCAAGGAGGCCAAGGCCCAAGCCAATGTGCTACGCAAGGACCTGGACCCTAATAGCGGCCTTCAGATCAAGATGATCTTCGCCGAAAACGAATTACTGGCTGAGGACATCCTGTCCCAACCACGCGAGGTTGGCGATTCGCTGGCCGGCGACGACTACTGAGGGGCCGGCAATGAGCGAGACCTTCTGCGATCTGGCCAAGGGCAAATGCAAACCCTGCGAAGGCGGCATCCCGCCGCTGTCCGCGCACGAAATCGAGACCCTGCTGAAAGGCCTGAACGGCTGGGCGGCGGTCGACGGCAAGCTGGCCAAGGATTTCAAGTTTCCCGACCACTATGTGACCATGACCTTCGTCAATGCCGTGGCCTGGGTCTCCCACAGCCAAGGCCATCACCCCGACCTGGCGGTCGGCTACAACACCTGCCGGGTCCAATACATCACCCACGCCATCGGCGGCCTGTCCGAGAGCGACTTCATCTGCGCCGCCAAGATCGACCGGCTAACCGAGCTTTAACCTGGCCATGTCCGGCTACAACGAAGACGCCTACCAGGATGCCCGCGAGTCGGCCATCGGCCTGATCTGCCCATTCGAGCGGGCGCTGCTGTCGCGTTGCGTGGTCTGCGACAAGGCCCATCGCCTGCTCCTGGCGGAACGGGAAGCCATAAGCTGTACCGAGCAGACGGCCTGCGACCTGTGTCAGCGTTTTCACGCCGAGTTACACCAGAATGCCCGCTTCGCCCTTCATGCCGAGCCCAATCAACCCTGGCCATTCGGCAAGGAAATCCGCGTCCAGTGCGGCGGCGTCCTGGGTCTGGCGGAGACGTTGGAAAACCCGGCCGGGCCGACCACGGATGTCGCCCTGTCGGTGGCTGAAGGCCGCCTGCGCTTCGGCGAGATCGGCCGCTTTCCCTATTCCGAGATCATGCGCGCCGTGGTCCATTACGAACCTCGCCGACGCAGGAAATGAAGGTCGCGGTCATCGGCGCCGGGCCGGCCGGCATGTCCTGCGCCAACGCCCTGCTCAGCTTCGGACTGGAGCCGGTGGTGATCGAACGCGCCGCTCAGGTCGGCGGCATCCAGCGGGCCAATTTCCACCCTAACCTGTGGATGCTCGGCATCCCCGGCGAAACCGGCTGCCAGATCACCGAACGACTGGCCCGGCATTACTTCGACCTGCCCGTCACCACCCTCATGAATACGCGGCTACTGGCCGTAACCCGGGCCGGTACGGCTTTTAACCTGCGCCTTGCCGGCCCGGAAGGCGAATCCGAACAGGTGGTCGCCGCCTTGGTGCTGGCCACTGGCTCCCGACCTCGGGCCACGCCGGAGCTGGAGGCCCTTGGCCGGCACTCCCGCCGGGTGGTCATCGGACCGCTCAACGACCGTATTCGTGACGAGGTGCGCAATGCCCGGGTGTTGGTCCTGGGCGGCGGCGACAATGCCCTGGACCATGCCTTGTTTCTGGCTGAGCGCGGCAACCACGTGACCGTATCCGCGCGCAGCCGATTCAGCGCCCGTAGACAGTTCCAGGGCGCCTGTGACGCGTGTACGGGGATTGAATTGGTCAGCGGCCAGGCGCCCACGGCTTTGGCGGCGGACGACGACGGTATAAAGGCCGCTTGGCCTGACCGGAAGGAACGCTACGACTGGTTACTAGTGATGTATGGCTATCGGCCCAACAACGACCTACTGGACGTCTTCGAGCCCGCCATCCGGCCGACGCTGACCGCCTCCGGTCATATTCATGTTGATCGCCGCCAACAGACCACCGTGCCAGGTATCTATGCCGCCGGTGACATTACCGACAGCATCCAGCCCAGCGTGCCGACCGCCATCGCCCAAGGCCTGGCCGCTGCCAAGGCCATCGAACAGGATCAGGTTACGCAATCGACATAGTAGCGGGTGCTGCCGCTGGACTTGTCCTTGACCAGGCCATGCACGTCGGTCTCGAAGCCAGGGAATTTCTCGTTGAACTCGCGGGTGAACTTGAGGTAACGGACGATGGTAGCGTTGAAGCGTTCGCCCGGTATCAACAGCGGGATGCCCGGCGGATAGGGCGTCAGCAGGATGGACGTGATGCGGCCTTCGAGGTCATCGATCTCGACCCGGTCGATCTCGCGGTGCGCCATCCTGGCGTAGGCGTCGGCCGGGCGCATGGCCGGCACCATGTCGGAAAGGTACATCTCGGTGGTAAGCCGCGCCACGTCGTGGGCCTTGTAGACTTCATGTATCTTATCGCATAGCTCTTTCAGGCCGGTCCGCTCGTACAGCGGCTGCTTGGCGACGAAGTCCGGCATGATCCGCCACAATGGCTGGTTGCGGTCGTAGTCGTCCTTGAACTGCTGCAGTTCGGTCACCATGGTGTTCCAGCGGCCCTTGGTGATGCCGATGGTGAACATGATGAAGAAGGAATAAAGCCCGGTCTTTTCGACGATGACGCCGTGCTCGGCCAGATACTTGGTCAAGATGGCGGCCGGGATGCCCCAGTCGGCAAAGTCGCCGTCGACATCCAGGCCGGGGGTGATGACCGTGGCCTTGATCGGGTCGAGCAGATTGAAACCGGTCGCCAGCTTGCCGAAACCATGCCACTTCTCGCCGGCCTTGAGCATCCAAGCCTCGCGCTCTTCTATCCCTTCTTCCGATAAGTCCTTGGGCCCCCAGACCTTGAACCACCAATCCTTGCCCAGCTCGGCATCAACCTTGCGCATGGCGCGGCGGAAGTCCAGGGCCTCGGCGATGGACTCCTCGACCAACGCCCGGCCGCCCGGCTCTTCCATCATCGCTGCCGCGACATCGCATGAGGCGATGATGGCGTACTGCGGCGAGGTCGAGGTGTGCATCAGAAAGGCCTCGTTGAAGACATCCAGGTCGAGCCTGCGGGTCTCCGAGTCCTGCACCAGTATCTGCGATGCCTGGCTCAAACCAGCCAGCAGCTTGTGCGTGGACTGGGTGGCGAACACCATCGAGGTCTTGCAGCGCGGCCGATCAACGCCGATGGCGTGCATGTCCCGGTAGAAGGGGTGGAAGGTGGCGTGCGGCAACCAGGCCTCGTCGAAGTGCAGGGTGTCGATCCGGCCATCCAGCATCTCCTTGATCTCCTCCACGTTGTACAGGATGCCGTCGTAGGTTGACTGGGTGATGGTCAACACGCGCGGCTTGGCGTCCTTGGCCGCAAAGGGATGATTGGCGATCTTCTTCTTGATGTTTTTCCACTCGAACTCGGACTTCGGGATCGGCCCGATGATGCCGTAGTGGTTGCGGGTTGGCATCAGGAAGACCGGGACAGCGCCGGTCATGATGATGGCGTGCAGCACCGACTTGTGGCAGTTGCGGTCGACCACCACCACGTCGCCCGGCGCCACGGCGGAATGCCAGACGATCTTGTTCGAGGTCGAGGTGCCATTAGTGACGAAGAACAGGTAATCGGCGTGAAAGATGCGCGCCGCGTTCCGCTCCGAGGCGGCGACCGGGCCGGTATGGTCGAGCAGTTGACCGAGTTCCTCGACCGCATTGCAGACATCGGCGCGCAGCATGTTCTCGCCGAAGAACTGGTGGAACATCTGGCCGACCGGCGACTTGAGGAAGGCGACGCCGCCCGAGTGGCCGGGACAATGCCAGGAATAGGAGCCGTCGGCGGCGTAGTGCACCAGCGCGCGGAAGAACGGTGGCGGTAGCGAATCGAGATAGGTTCTGGTCTCGCGCACGATCAGGCGGGCGACGAACTCCGGCGTGTCCTCGAACATGTGAATGAAGCCATGCAGCTCGCGCAGTACATCGTTGGGGATATGCCGGCTGGTGCGCGTCTCGCCATACAGAAAGATTGGGATATTGGCGTTGCGAAAACGAATTTCCTCAACGAAGGAACGTAGCTCGGCGATGGTCTCGTCAGCCTCTCCGGAAGAAAAGTCCTCGTCGTCGACCGACAGGATGAAGCCCGAGGCTCGACTCTGCTGCTGGGCGAAGGAGGACAGGTCACCATAACTGGTAACCCCCAGCACCTCCATGCTCTCCTCCTCCAGTGCCTTGGCCAGGGCACGGATGCCCAGACCCGAGGCATTCTCGGAACGGAAGTCCTCGTCGATGATAATGACCGGAAAATGGAAGCGCATGGCCTGTCCTCGCTGGACGGTTAAGTTACTCGCGGAATTATACGAACTGCGTCCGGCCGAATAATTAAATTTTCGGTAGCGTGACGCCGGTCTGGCCCTGGTATTTGCCGCCCCGGTCGCGGTAAGAGGTCTCGCACACCTCATCGGACTCGAAGAACAGCATCTGAGCCACTCCCTCGTTGGCGTAGATACGCGCCGGCAGCGGCGTGGTGTTGGAGAACTCCAGGGTCACATGACCCTCCCACTCCGGCTCCAGCGGCGTCACGTTGACGATGATGCCGCAACGAGCATAGGTGCTCTTGCCCAGGCAGACCACCAGGCAGTTGCGCGGGATGCGGAAATATTCGACCGTGCGCGCCAGGGCGAAGGAGTTGGGCGGGATGATGCAGGACTCGCCCTGCACCTCGACGAATGAATTCGGGTCGAAGTGCTTCGGATCGACGATACTGCTGTTGATGTTGGTAAACAGCTTAAATTCATTGGCGCAGCGCACGTCATAGCCGTAGCTGGAGGTGCCGTAGGAGACGATCTTCTGTCCGTTCGCCGACTTCACCTGGCCCGGCTCGAACGGCTCGATCATGCCCTGCTCCGCCGCCATGCGGCGGATCCACTGATCGGATTTGATAGACATATAAAGGCAGCCTGTAGCGAGTAGTCGGTAGCTTATGGCAAAAAGCAAAGCCGCGCCCGGAGGCGCGGTCGATATGCTACTAGCTACCCGCTACCCGCTACCAGCTAAATCAGGTGTTTTGAATCACGATGCTGGGGAACTTGGCGCTGTGGTCGACGGCCAGGTCGCCGACCTTGACCGCGACCCGGCGGGCGATGGCGCGGTAGATCTCGGCGATGCGCGACTCCGGCTCGGCCACCACGGTCGGCTTGCCGGCATCAGTCTCTTCCCGGATACGGATGTCGAGCGGCAGGCCGCCAAGGAACTCGACACCATAGTCGTTGCACATCTTCTGGCCGCCGCCGGTGCCGAAGATCGGCTCTTCATGACCGCATTGGGAACAGATGTGCAGGGACATGTTCTCGACCACGCCGAGGATGGGCACGCCCACCTTCTCGAACATCTTGAGGCCCTTGCGGGCGTCGATCAGGGCGATGTCCTGGGGCGTGGTGACGATCACCGCGCCAGTCACCGGCACGCGCTGGGCCAGGGTCAACTGGATGTCGCCGGTGCCGGGCGGCAGGTCGACCACCAGGTAATCGATGTCCTTCCACTTGGTCTGGTTAAGCAACTGTTCCAGCGCCTGGGTGACCATCGGGCCGCGCCAGACCATGGGGGTATCGACATCGATCAGGAAGCCGATCGACATGGCTTGCAGGCCGTGGCCGATCATCGGCTCCAGCGATTCGCCATCGGCCGACTCCGGCCGGCCGGTAATACCCAGCATGGTCGGTTGCGACGGGCCGTAGATATCGGCGTCCAGCACCCCGACGGTAGCGCCTTCGGCGGCCAATGCCAGGGCCAGGTTGACGGCGGTAGTCGACTTGCCGACGCCGCCCTTGCCGGAGGCCACGGCGATGATATTCTTGACCCCGGGGATCAGCTTGACGCCGCGTTGCACGCTATGGGCGTTGACCTTCCAGGAGACATTGGCCTCGGCGGCCGTCACGCCGGGAATCGACTTGATCTTGTCTTCGACCAGCGCCTTGATCTGGTTCATGACCATCTTCGCGGGATAGGGTAAGGACACGTCGAGTGTGACCTTACCGGCCTCCACCTTGATGTTCTTGGCCGACTTGGAGGTAATGAAATCCTTCTGGGTATTGGGATCGACCAGCTCTTTCAGAGCGGTCTGGACCTGCTGTTCGGAAACCGGCATAACGTACCTCGATAAACAAAAAAAGGGTGATGGCCAAGTGAGGGCGGACTCGCCTTAATCAAGGCCGCCTGGCCAGGGAGCTATACTTGACAAGTCTACTCGATTATCGGGCGCTTGGGCAGCCAATCTGCACGCCGTCGCCATCAGTTGTTCAAATGTTCGCCAATCTCTGCGAAGTTGTGGGCCACCGGCACAGTCTGGATGGTGGCGCCCAACTGGCGGCCAATCTGAGAGGCGGAAAACAAACCGCGCAACTCCGGGCTCTGGCCCGCCCGCCGCTCCACCGCCAGGGCATGCTGACGGCCCTGTGTCTGAAGGGTGGCGACGATGTCGCCCACCTTGGCCGGACGCAAGTCATCCATGGCGATAACCTCCAGTTGTTCGCACGGCGTCATGATGTCTTTCACCAGCACATCGGCATGGCGTATGCCCTGGTTCTGGATGATGCGCATCGGTCGTTCGCTGCTCAGGTCGAACGCGGTGATGATGCCAAGTATGCGGTTCTGGTCGTCGGCCACCAGCAACGAGCGGACGCCGACATGGATCATGCGGGTGCGCGCGGCTTCGATACTCTCCAGCGGCAGGATGGTATGGGCTGTGACCTGCGCGAAATCGGTCATCACCGACAGGGCCGGCTGGTCCATAGTCACCGTCTCGGCAACCTGTTGCCTGGGCGTCACGAAGGTCGCCCCTTGCTGCAACGGCGCCACCGGTAAAACGCGATAGGTAGCAGTCATGATCCTCTTTTCTCCTTGGCGGATGGGCGAATCAACGCCCGTTCTCGGCACTAAGCCCATGGCCGTATGTCTGACTATGGTGTACCCGGCTATCGCCCTGTAAAAACTGTCGGAGTTCCTCCAACGCCTTGCGGTAGACCTCCTGCTTGAAGTTCACCACTGCGTCAACCGGATTCCAGTAACCGTTCCAGCGCCAGGCGTCGAACTCGGGGTGATTGGTCGCCCGCAGACAGACGTCGCATTCGCGGCCAGTCAAACGTAGCAGGAACCATATCTGCTTCTGGCCTCGATAATGGCTGCGCCACTCCCGTCGCACCCATTCCCTGGGCACATCGTAACGCAGCCATTGCCGCGTCCGGCCCAGTATTCGGACATGCTCGGGCAGCAAGCCAACTTCTTCATTCAATTCACGAAACATGGCCAGTTCGGGGGTTTCCCCGTACTTGATGCCACCCTGGGGAAACTGCCAGGAATTCTGACGCACCCGTTTTCCCCAAAAGACCTCATTGCGGGCATTGCACAGGACAATGCCCACGTTCGACCGGTAACCATCCTTGTCGATCATGGCCGTCCCCGAAAATCATTAACTGTTTGAATTCTCGCATCCTTCGCCTGGCTTGCAAAGTCGGTCTTGGCCGGTCAAACCACAAAACCGCGCTCCGAGACCAGGTTGAAATGCCGCATCCGCTCGACGAACACCGGCATCTCCAGGCCCAACCGGGCTTCCAACACCCTAGCCTCGTTCGCCAGATGGGCAAACCCGGCGTGGGGTAACGGCGGCTTGAAGGCGAGTAGTTGAATGTTGCCCTTCTTTTCGGCCGGCAAGGTCAGGGTGCGGTCTGCGAAGGCCTTCGCCACCCGGTCGAAATAGATGTCGAAAAACCGGTCGCTACCCCACAGGTTGAACACCGCCACGCCGCCCGGCGCCAGGGCGCGCAGGCAGGCATCGTAAAAATCCGGCGAGGCCAGCGCCTCAACGATGCGGTTGGCGTCATAGCCATCCACCAGCAGCGTATCCAGGCCGCCATCCTGCTCGCGTACATACTCGGCGCCATCGCCTACGACAACCCGCAAACGCTCGTCGTCCGGCGGCAGCAGGAAAAAACTCCGCGCGGCGGTTACCACTTCCGGATTGATCTCCAACGCGGTCAGACTGGAATCGGCCAGGTTGCAATGGATAAACTTGGCCACAGAGGCGCCACCCAGGCCGATCAGGGCGATCCGGCTGGGCGCCGGGTTGAACAGCAAAAAGGCCATCATGGCCCGGGTATATTCCAGCTCCAGGGCATACGGTTCCTTGATCCGCATGGCGCTCTGGATGGCTGGGCCGCCCAGGTGCAGATAACGGATACCTTTTTTCTCGCTGATCTCGACCGGCTCGAAATCGGATTGCCGTCGTTGTCTTGCAAAGAGGCGCATTTAGGTAAAATCAACCTTTCGATAATTTCGCTAGCCTACCATGCGCACTTCGCAATTTTTCCTCTCCACCAGCAAGGAGGCCCCGGCCGAGGCGGAACTGATCTCGCACAAGCTGATGTTGCGCGCCGGTCTCATCAAACGCCTGGGCGCCGGTCTGTATACCTGGATGCCGCTGGGTCTGCGCTGCCTGCGCAAGGTCGAGGCCATCGTCCGCGAGGAGATGAACCGGGCTGGCGCCATCGAGTTATTGATGCCCGCCGTGCAGCCGGCCGAGTTGTGGCAGGAATCGGGCCGCTGGGCGGTGTTCGGGCCGCAGATGCTGAAGATCAAGGACCGTCATGGCCGCGATTTCTGCTTCGGTCCAACCCACGAAGAGGTCATCACCGACCTGGCGCG
>PFGT01000002.1:0-49153 GCA_002782005.1 Hydrogenophilales bacterium CG12_big_fil_rev_8_21_14_0_65_61_21
CCGGTTTTGCCCAATCCAGCGCCCGCGTTTCCACGCTGATGCGCAATATCGAGTCATCCAGATGGCTGACCGCGCCGCGTTTGATCGAGGTACAGGCCGCGGACCAGGACAAGCAACGGGTGAATACCTTCAGCCTCGAAGCCCAACAGATCGTTCCAACCGCGAGCCAGCCCGTCGACCATGGCGCGGCAGGCACAAATAAGGCCGGCACGCCATGAACCTGTCCGATCTTAACAATCTAGACCTGAAGGAACTTGCTCAGGCTCCAACGACGATCAAGGCCGTGGCGGCGGCATTCATCATCCTGCTCATCATTGGCCTGGGTTACTACGCAGACTGGTCTCCCGCCCTGACGGCGCTCGATACCGCCAAACAGGAAGAGCAAACACTACGTGACACCTACACCAACAAGAAACGCCAGGCCATCAACTATGCAGCCTACAAACGGCGACTGGCCGATACTGAAAAGGCGCTGGCCGCGTTGCTCCGACAATTGCCGAACAAATCGGAGATGGACAATCTGTTGGCGGACGTCAACCAGGCCGGTATCGGTCGCGGACTCGAATTTGACCTGTTCCGCCCCAGCACCGAGGCCTCTGCGGACTTTTACGCCACGTTGCCGGTCGCAATCAAGGTCAACGGCGGCTATCACGACTTGGGCAATTTCGTTAGCGACGTCGCCAAGCTACCCCGTATCGTGACGATACACGACATCGAGATGACGCCTGGCAAGAACGGCAAGCTGGCCATGAATGCGACCATCAAAACCTACCGATATCTGGACGAAAGCGAGATGCAAACGAAAGATAGCGGCAAAGGCAAGGGCGGCAAAAAATGAGGGCTTTCCCGATCGCATCGTTCTCACTAACCCTGTTGCTGGCCGGTTGCGGCAACAGCGAATTCGACGACTTACGCGCCTGGATGGACTCCGTGGGCAAGGATGGCGCGAGCAAGATCGAGCCGTTGCCCCAGGTCAAGCAGGTCGAAGCATTCGAATACCAGCAAGGCGCCTTATCGGATCCATTCATGGCGCGTAGCTTGCGGCCAACCGGCAAGGGCGGGTTGCAACCCGATGTCGGACGGCCCAAACAGCCGTTGGAGGAATTCCCGCTTGATGCGCTTAGAATGGTCGGGACCATCACCCGACCTGGCAAATCCCTGAAGGCCATCATAAAAGCGCCCAAAGGCACGCTTTACACCGTGCAGGTAGGCGACCGGATCGGGCAAAACTTCGGCACCATCCTGAAAATCGGCGAAGATGGCCTGCAGATCAAGGAACTCATTCAGGACGGCAGCGGCGAATGGACCGAATCGAAGGCAAACATGACCCTAGCCGAAGAGGGCGCGAAACAATGATCGCCGTCCCGAACACACTAAACGAATTGAGGTTGCATATGGCGCACACGACTCGGACCCGAATCTTCCAGGCAATCGCCGCGCTCGGTCTCCTTATCTCCACCGTTACCGCGCAGGCAAATAGCCTGGAGGCCGTAAACGTCAGTCAAGGCGCCGAAAACAGCCAGGTCGTCAAGATCACGCTGAGCGAAGCGCTCGCCGCGATGCCCCCGTATTTCGCCACGACCAACCCGCACCGTATCGTCCTCGACTTCGCCAATGTCGACAACGCCATGGGGCGTCGCTCGGAAACCGTCGACGCCGGCGTCGTGCATGGCTACAACGTAGTCCACGCGGCCGACCGTACCCGCGTGGTGGTCGACCTGAACGGCCCGGCCACCTACAGCTTGCGCAAGGACAAGAATATCCTGCTGATCGCCTTACATGGTGCCCGAGTTGCGCCGGGCGCCGCTCAGCCGGCCCATTTCGCCAGCGCCGACGCTGGCACGACCTTCAACATTCGCGATGTCGCCTTCCGGCGCGGCAAAAACGGCGAGGGTCGCATCGAGGTCAATCTGTCCGACCCTGGAGTCGGCATCGACATCAAGCAAAAAGGCGCCGCCATACAGTTGGACTTCCTCAATACCACGCTGCCCCAGGCGCTCCAACGCCGGCTCGACGTCAGCGAATTCGCCACCCCGGCGCAAACGGTGGAGACCTTCGCGCAGGGCAAGGCCACGCGCATGATCGTCAAGCCGAAGGGCAAATGGGATTACGTCGCCTACCAGACCGGCCGCAATTTCATCCTGGAGGTTACCTCGCTGGAGGGTGTCACCGGGCAGGCCGCCGACAAGAAGAAATATGACGGCGAGAAACTTTCGCTGGACTTCCAGAACGTCGACGTCCGCTCGGTGCTCAAGGTCATCGCCGACTTCACCGGCAAGAACATTGTCGCCGCCGACTCAGTTACCGGCAACGTCACCATTCGCCTGAAAGACGTGCCCTGGGATCAGGCACTGGATGTCGTCCTGCGTGCCAAGGGCCTGGACAAACGGATGAACGGCAACGTCATCTGGGTCGAACAAAGCGATGCGCTGACCAAGAAGGAAGAAGAAGAAAAGCGGGCCCGTCAGAGCAGCGAGGAACTGGAACCGCTCCTCACCCGCAACTACAAGCTTAATTACGTCCGCGCCGATGATGCGATGACCATCATCTCCGGCGGTTCGCGCAGCGCCAACAACGTCGATAACGCGCCCACCTGTTCGCCCAGCTCCGAAGGGCTCAAGCTGCAAAATGCGTCTTCGGGGGCCAACACCAGCGGCGGCGCCACGATTTCCAACCAACGCGGCGCTGTGGAAACCAAGGCCAACAACCGGGTCTTGTCGATACGCGGCGCCGCCTCCTACGACCTGACCAGCAACACCCTGATCATTACCGACATCGCCGACCGCCATGCCAAGGTGGAAGAGGTGCTCAAGGGCATTGATCTGCCGTCCAGACAAGTCATGATCGAGGCCCGCATCGTCCTGGCCGACGACAGCTTCGGCCGGACATTGGGCGCCCGGCTGGGTGTCCAAACGGGTGGGACTATCAGTGGCAACCGCATTGGCATAGGCACAGGTAACAGTTCATCTCCCGCTGCCATAAATGGTGTAACCACAACTTCGACGCCAAGTTACAACGTGGACCTGCCCGCGAATATTCTTTCCTATTCAAATTCGGCATCCTCGCTTGGGTTTACCCTCTTCAGCGCCGCTGCTGAGACGCTGCTGAGTCTCGAATTGCAGGCACTGGAGCAGGACAATCGCGGCAAGATACTGTCCAACCCCAAGGTCATCACCACCAACCTGAAGCCCGCAGTCATCCTGCAGGGTCGGCAGATACCCTATCAGACCATCAGCCAGAGCGGCACCCAGACCACCTTCAAGGACGCCCTGCTCTGCCTGCTGGTTGCCCCCCAAGTGCTCAACAACGACGACATCATCATGGACGTCGAGGTGCAGAAAGATGCGCAAGGCGAGAACACCAGCGCCGGGCCGGCCATCAACGTCAAGCGGGTGTTGACCCAGGTTCGGGTCAAGAACGGCGAGACGGCGGTGCTGGGCGGCATCTTCGAACAGACCCAGCGCAACGACACCAGCAAGGTGCCGCTATTGGGCGATATCCCGGTTCTAGGCTCCTTGTTCCGGAACAACTCGAAGGCCGACGAAAAGAGCGAGATGCTGATCTTCCTGACCCCGCGCATCCTGCAATGAGGTCCGGACCATGCGCTCGCTGAAGTATACTGACCGGCAACGCCAGAATTTAGGAGATTGAAGAGATGCACAGTCTTGCGATAGTACGAGCCACCCTCGCGGTGGGCATGATCGGCCTGCTGGCCGGTTGCGGTGCGGGCGGCGGCGGCGGGGCAGCCGCTTACACCATCACCCTGCGCGCGGACAAGACCGAGCTGCCGTTAAATATCGCAAGCGTGGGGCCGAACATAGGCGGCCCCTATACGACCACGCTGTATGTCGATGCCCGTGACAATGCCGGCAACCCGATACCCGGCGGCACTGGCATATTCGGTTGCGCCGTGGTGGGTAGCCTGGATTCTGGCCCGCTCTATTACCTCGATGGCAAGCCTGAGCACGAAACGAAAACCACCGTAAACGGCGCCGAGATCACCACGCAAAACGCCTATCGCAGCATCACGCTGGATTCCAACTCGGGCGGCGCCACCTTCCACTATCACGCCACCGATATAGCGGGCACGGCAACCGTCCGCTGCACCGTCACCGACCCTGACAATGTTCAGCGTAGCGCCGACCTCTCGATCCAGGTTGGTGGCAGCCCGAGCGGCAAGGTCTCGCAGATTGTTGCCACCACTGAGAGCCCGAACTACCTCTGGGTTCAAGGCACCGGCGGAACCACCCATCTACAGATCCAATTCCAGTTGGTGGACGAGGCCGGTCAGAAGATCGCCAACCCGGCCTCCGGCGTCGATAATCTTCTGGTCAGCATCGTTCCCGATGCCGCCACGCTGGCTGAAAACGACGCCACGTTGCGCAGCGTCAATGGCGCTGGCCAAGCGGTCGCCGGCGACGCCATCCGGGTCCAGAGCATCAATGGCCAGGCCCAGATCACCCTGGTCAGCGGCAGCAATCCAGGCAGCATCCTGCTGATGGCTCAAGCCGATCGTGATGACAACGATGTCGCCAACGGCATCGGTGAGCCTATCTATAACTATGTCGCCGTGTCTGCGGTAACCCAGGCCCCGATGAGCGCGACCCCGGTCGCCATCGCTACCGCGACCTTGCCGGCGGCGACCAGCAGTATTCCGTATGCCGCGTTGCTTGAGGCCACTGGCGGCACCGCGCCTTATACCTGGTCGATCGTTTCTGGCGGCTTGAGCGGTCTTGGAATGATGCCAAGCGGGGTTCTCTACGGCCTGCCATCGGCGACCACCAGCGGGGTCTACCCCTTCGTGGTCAAGGTGACCGATGCCATGGGTACCACGGTATCGAAGCAATTCACCGTCCAATACACCTACACGGCCCCACCGGTGTATACGCCCACGCCGCCGCCTACCTTGGTGGTGACGCCGGCGACAGTGAGTGCCCCGGTAAGCAGCAGCACCCTGACCTTCGTCATTACCGGAGGTAGCCCGAATTATGCTGCCACGTCCAACAATGCTGCCGTGGCAACGACGAGCCCAGTCACCTCATCGGGCGGGCAGTATCATTTCACAGCGACCCTGGTGGCCGCAGGTTCGACCACATTGATCGTAACCGATGGCTCGGGTCAGGCCAAGACGGTTACCCTTACCGTGACCCCCTGATTCGGCCACGTTCACCCGCAAAAAGGCCCGCCACATCGTGGCGGGCCTTTTTTATCAGACGTATAGGGCGGGTCATGGCCGCCGTCCCGCTCAAACAAACAGCAGCAGCCGCTCCAACAGAAAGACCAGCATCAGCACGATCATCAGGGCGATGCCGCCCTTGAAGGTCAGCCCGGCGAAGCGCAGCCAGCGTGGGTCGCGGTTGACCACGTAGCCGAGCAGGGATACCACAAGTATCACGCCAATCAAACCGAGAAACAGCCGTATCGCCAGCATCAGATAGGCAGGGTAACGAGATTGAGCAGCGCTTGAGGGGTTTGCGCCGGGTCGATGAACGTGGCCCATTCCCAGGCCTCGGCGTCATCAATTACGGCGCACAGCAGCTTGTTGTTGAGGCCATGACCGGACTTGTAGGCGGTGATGGCGCCCAGCAGGGGATGGCCGGCCAGGTAGAAGTCGCCTACCGCGTCGAGCACCTTGTGCTTAACGAACTCGTCGGCATAGCGCAGGCCATCGGCGTTCAATATCCGGAATTCATCCATGACGATGGCATTGTCCAGGCTGCCGCCCAGGGCCAGGCCGTTGGCGCGCAGATATTCGACCTCCTGCATGAAACCAAAGGTGCGCGCGCGGCTGATCTCCTTGACATAGGAGGTCTCGGCGAAGTCGATGCTGATTTCATTGCCCGAGCGTTGCAGTACCGGGTGTTCGAAATCGATCTTGAACGATAGCCGAAAACCGACATAGGGGGCGATCTCGGCCCACTTGTCGCCATCTTCCACCCGGACCGTTTTTTTTAGCCCGATGAAGCGGCGCGGCGCATTCTGCTCTTCGATGCCCGCCGATTGCAGCAGGAACACGAAGGGCGCGGCCGAGCCGTCCAGAATGGGCAGTTCAGAGGCGTCGATGTCGATGAAGAGGTTGTCGATGCCCAGCCCGGCCAGGGCGGACATCAGGTGTTCCACGGTAGCGACCCGCGCGCCATCGGACTCAAGCGCCGTGCACAGGCGGGTATCGCTGACCCGATGCGGGTCGACCCGGAATGAAACCGGCTTGGGCAGATCGACGCGGCGAAAAAAAATCCCGGTGTCGGGCGGCGCCGGACGCAGGGTTATCGCCACCTTCTGCCCCGAGTGCAAGCCGACACCGGTTGCGCGTACCAGAGTCTTGATGCTTCGCTGCTTAATCATCAGGTAATTTTAGCGTGAAACTCACGCAGCCCTATGGCGTTTCATGGTTTGGGGCGGCGCCGCGTCATGATCGTTAGTCTTAATCCCGGTTAATCGGCCTGGCGACGCAGAAAGGCCGGTATGTCCAGAATATCGATGCCTTCATGTTGCTGGGTGGCATCGGAGCCGGAGCCGGAGCCACGGTTGGGGTTCATCCGCAGCGCGGTGGGCGTGTCGTAATCCGTATCGACCGGCACGGCACGGCCGCTGACGATCGGGCCGTGGGTGCCTGTGGCCCGATCGTTGTCGATCACGACCTGAGGCTTGCTACTCTTGTTGCCCAACGGACTGCCCAGGCCGGTGGCTACCATGGTGACCCGCAGTATGCCGCCCATAGCCGGATCCATGGCAGTGCCGACGATGACCGTCGCCTCTTCGGCGGTGAACGACTGGATGGTGTTCATGACCTCATAGAACTCGTCCATGGTCAGGCTGTCGTCGGAGGTGATGTTGACCACTACGCCTCGGGCGCCACGCAGATCGACGTTTTCTAGCAGCGGACTCTTCACGGCGGCCTCGGCGGCCTCGCGGGCGCGGCCTTCGCCTTCCGCCTGAGCGGTGCCCATCATGGCCATGCCGACCTCGCTCATCACCGTGCGGACATCGGCAAAATCGACGTTAATCATGCCGGGGTTGCTGATGATCTCGGCGATGCCGCCGACCGCGCTATGCAGTACATCGTTGGCCGCCATGAAGGCATCGTTGAGCTTCATGGCGCCGCCCAACACCGAGCGCAGCTTGTCGTTGGGGATGATGATGAGGGAATCGACATGCTCGGCCAGGGCCTTCAGGCCGTGTTCGGCCACCCGCATGCGCTTGCCTTCGAAGGCGAACGGCTTGGTCACCACGGCCACGGTGAGGATGCCCAGTTCCTTGGCCACCTCGGCCACCACGGGGGCCGCGCCGGTGCCGGTGCCGCCGCCCATGCCGGCGGTGATGAACAACATATCGGCGCCGTCAATCACCTCGGCGATCCGCTCGCGGTCCTCCAGCGCCGCTTCGCGGCCAACCTCGGGCTTGGCGCCGGCGCCGAGACCCTTGGTGACATTGGCGCCGATCTGCAACTGGAGCGGCGCCTGATTGCGGCGCAGCGCCTGGGCATCGGTATTCAATGCCAGAAATTCGACCCCGGTCATGCCCTTGCCGATCATGTGATCCACGGCATTGCCGCCGCAACCGCCAACGCCGATAACCTTGATGATGGCGTCCTGTACATCGATGTCTTCCAGTTCAAACAGCATGTCTCTCTCCTTTACGCGCGAAAAAAATAAAACCATGACGAAACTGCGTGGCCGACCTGTCGGGCATGGCCCGACCTAAGTACTTGCCACTCAAAACGTGTTCTTGAACCATGCCTTCATCCGTTCCAGCACCTGGCCGAAGCTGGCGTTCTGCATCTTGGCCTCCTGATCCGACTGGTGTTTCTCCATGCCGGCCAGCAACAGGCCCACGCCGGTGGCGTAGGCCGGGCTGCGCACCCGCTCCGACAGACCGCCGACGTACTCCGGCACGCCGACCCGCACCGGCATGTGGAAGACCTCTTCGGCCAGTTCCACCATGCCCTTCATCTGACTCGAACCGCCGGTGAGCACGATGCCCGAGGAGATTTGTTGCTCGAAGCCGCTACGCCGTAGCTCTGCCTGAACCAGGCTGTAGAGTTCCTCGACCCGCGGTTCGATCACCTCGGACAGCAATTGCTTCGACAGCATCCGAGCGCCGCGCTCGCCGATGCCCGGAACCTCGATCATCTCCCGGGCATCGGTCAGTTGTCGCAGGGCGACGCCATGGCGAATCTTCAAGTCCTCGGCCTCGCGGGTCGGGGTGCGCAAGGTCATGGCGATGTCATTAGTGATCTGTTCGCCGGCGATCGGCAGCACTGCGGTATGCTGGATGGCGCCATGGGTGAACACCGCCAGGTCGGTGGTGCCGCCGCCGATGTCCACCAGACAGACGCCCAGGTCCTTCTCGTCGTCGTTCAACACCGCTAGCGCCGAGGCCAGCGGTTGCAGTATCAGGTCCTTAACTTCCAGCCCGCAGCGACGTACGCACTTGACGATGTTTTGCGCCGCCGACACCGCGCCGGTGACGATATGCACCTTCACCTCTAGACGCACGCCAGACATGCCGAGTGGCTCGCGCACGCCTTCCTGGCCGTCGATGATGAATTCCTGGGGCAGGACGTGGATGATCTGCTGGTCGGTCGAGATGTTGACCGCGCGCGCGGTCTCGACCACCCGCTCGATGTCGTTCTGGGTGACTTCGTGGTCCCGGATCGGCACCATGCCGTGGGAGTTCAGCGAGCGGATATGGCTGCCGGCGATGCCGGTGTAGACCTCGCCGATCTTGCAGTTGGCCATCAGCTCGGCGTCCTCCAGGGCGCGCTGGATGGCCGACACGGTGGTCTCAATGTTGACCACCATGCCCTTTCTCAAGCCGTTCGACTGCGCCAGGCCCATGCCCAGGATATTGACACCGCCCTCGGGTGGCGATTCCGCCACCAGCGCCACGATTTTCGACGTCCCGATATCCAGGCCGACGATCAGTTCCTTGCTGTCTCGCATCTTGTTCACACTCGCTAAACTCATGTTCGTTGTTCCTCCGCCGGGCCGCTCTGGCCCACTCCGCCCTGGACGGCAAAGCCATTCGGGTAACGCATGTCGACCCGGCGGATGGTGGCCATCCGGCTTGCCGCCAATGGGTAGAAGGTGACAAAGCGTTTGAGCCGTTCGGCCAGCCGGTCACGGCCCAGATCGATGGTTGGCCCCCCGCTCAGGGCAACCGTCCAGGTATGTCGGGCATCCACCTGGATCGCCGCGATCCGCCAGCCTCCCGGCGCCAGGGCCAAGACGAATTCGCCGTAGCGCCGAGCCGCTTCCTTGGCCATCCCATCCGGACCGGATAATCGGGGCAGGTCCGGCCACGGCCGCGCCGCGAAGACCTCGCCATGCACATCAAGGATCGCCAGATTGTTCCAGGCTGCGGCGGGCACGCGCTCTTCCAGGGCCACGGCCAGACCGTGCGGCCATACCCGGCGCACACTGGCGCTCCGTACCCAGGGCAGGGTTTCGAAACCGCGCTGGGCTGCCGCCAGATCGACCGAGAACAAACCGCCGGACAGCCCGGCCAACACCGGCCGGATAGCCTGACGCGTCTCCGGGTGTAGCACGCCGCTCACCGTCACCTCGCGCACCGGCAGCCAGGTCTCGGCGGCCTGCCTGCCCGCCATGACGAGCGCGAACAACAACGTTGCCAGCAGGAGCATCCGGGTCACGCGGTTCAGGATCGCCGGGTTATCCCACATGGGCCAACTCCAGCACGCGTAGACAGAGATCGGGAAAATCGATGCCCAGGGTGCGGGCCGACATCGGCACCAGGCTGTGCTTGGTCATGCCTGGAGCGGTGTTCACCTCCAGGAAATAGGGTGTACCGTCGTCGGCTAGGATCACGTCGACCCGACCCCAGCCGCTGCAACCCAGGATCTGAAAGGCCTGCAGGACGGTCTTGGCCAGCGCCGCCTCGGCATCGGCCGGCAGGCCGGGGCAGTGGTACACGGTGTCGTCGCGGAAGTACTTGGCCTGGTAGTCGTAAAACTCGCAGGGCGTCTCGACCAGGATCGAGGGTAAAACCAGATCGCCCAGGATTGGGAACTGCACCTCGCGGCCGGCGATATAACGCTCGCACAGCACCAGCTTGTCGTACTCGGCGGCAGCCCGGTAGGCCGCCGCCAGGTCTGCCGCGCGTTTGACCTTGGTGACGCCGATGCTGGAGCCTTCGGTCGCCGGTTTGATGAACAGGGGTAGGCCCAGCGTCTCGATCACATGACTGAAGTCGGTATGCTCGTCGAGCATCGCGAACGGCGCGGTGGGGATGCCTGCCGCCTGCCAGATCAGCTTGCTGCGCCACTTGTCCATGCCCAGGGCGGAGGCCATCACTCCGCTGCCGGTATAGGGGATGCCGAGCAGTTCCAGCAGCCCCTGCATGGTGCCATCCTCGCCGCCCCGGCCATGCAGTATCAGGAAGATACGGTCGAAGCCCTCGGCCTTGAGCGCCGCCAGATCGCGCTCGGCCGGATCGAAGGCATGGGCATCCACGCCTTTTTCCAGCAAGGCGGCGATCACCGCCTTGCCGCTCATCAGCGATATTTCCCGCTCTGCGGAGCGACCGCCCATCATGACCCCGACCTTGCCGAATTTATTTTTCACCGATGATCCTCACTTCCCTTTGCAATCGAACGCCGGTCTGTTCCGCTACCGTCTGCTCCACCTTGTCGATCAGGTTCTCAATGTCTGTGGCGCTGCCCCCGCCCCGGTTGACGATGAAATTGGCGTGCATTTCCGAGACTTGGGCGCCGCCGATCCGGCAGCCCTTGAGGCCACAGGATTCGATCAGCCGGGCGGCGAAGTCGCCGGGCGGGTTGCGGAACACCGAGCCGGCATTGGGTAATTGCAACGGTTGGCTGGCGATACGCTGTTCCAGCCGGCGGGTGATCTCGCGCCGGCTGGCCTGACCGTCGCCGCGTTCGAACCTGAACCAGGCCGCCGCGAACCACTCGTCACGCGGGCTATCTGGTTCGACATGGCGGTAGCCGATGGAAAATTCGCTTGGGCCGCGCCGGCGCAACTCGCCGCGCCGGTTCACAGTTAGCGCTTGCGCGACATGGTCCCAGGTCGCGTGGCCATGGCAGCCGGCATTCATGGCCAAAGCGCCGCCCACCGCGCCGGGTATGCCGGCCAGGAACTCGGCCCCGACCAGGTCGTGATTGGCGGCGTAACGCGCCAGCTTGGGGCTGGCGACCCCGGCCTCGGCATAAATGACGCCCTGGCCGACGCCCGTCATGTCGCCGGCGGTCTCCATCTGGATGCGGTTGACGACGCCATGCAGGCAGATCACCGTGCCCTTGAGACCGCCGTCGCGCACCAGCAGATTGCTGCCCAGACCGATGAAATAGATCGGCTCGACTTCCGGCACGGTGGCCAGGAAGGCGCACAGGTCGGCCAGGTCGACCGGGGTATAAAGGCGTTCCGCCCGGCCGCCGGCCCGCCAACTGACATAACGGCTCATGGCCACGTCGCGCGCCAACTCGCCGCGCGGCGACGCTGTCCGGGTTTGCCGTTCGGCCATCATGACTTGGTCCCTAGGAGTCTGTCGGACTTAAATGAAATCGGCTGCAAAACCGTTGGAACGGTCCATATTCCGCCGCTTTCTTGGGCAATAGAACGGCTATTGCCCGGCGAAATCGTCGAAATCTGTCCTCGTTCAGCCGATTTTTGCGAGCAGCCGCTTTGCGGCTTGCCTGCTTGACCCGCTTCGCTTCGATTCTTCATGTCTGACAGGCTCCTAGCGCGGCCAGCTTGATCGGTACCTGGCCGACCGAGCCGGCGCCCATGGTCAGCACCACGTCGCCGTTCTGGACAAAATCGGCAATCGCTGCCGGCAGGTCAGTTACCTCGGGCACGAACACCGGTTCCACCCGGCCGGCCACCCGCACTGCGCGGGCCAGGCTACGGCCATCGGCGGCCACGATGGCCGTTTCGCTGGCGGCATAGACCTCGGTGAGCAACAGCGCATCGACCAGCGATAAGACCTGGACGAAGTCCT
Organism: Hydrogenophilales bacterium CG12_big_fil_rev_8_21_14_0_65_61_21; assembly: GCA_002782005.1. Taxonomy (GTDB): domain Bacteria; phylum Pseudomonadota; class Gammaproteobacteria; order Burkholderiales; family Thiobacillaceae; genus Parasulfuritortus. The sequence goes on from PFGT01000002.1 coordinate 11,983, forward strand.
CGAACAGGTCGCGGGTGCGGGTGTAGCGATGCGGCTGGAAGGCCAGCACCAGTCGGCGGCCGGGAAAGGCGTCGCGCGCGGCCGCCAGGGTGGCGCGCATCTCGACCGGGTGATGGCCGTAGTCGTCGATCAGGGTAAAACGCCGGCCATCGGCCAATTCGATCTCGCCATAACGCTGGAAGCGCCGGCCGACCCCGGAAAAACCAGCCAGCGCCCGTTGCACGGCGGCATCCGGAATCTGCAACTCCCAGGCCACGCCGATCGCCGCCAGGGCATTCAGGACGTTGTGCATACCCGGCAGGTTGAGGCGGATGTCGATCGGTGAGCGGGCGCCGTTGCGCAGCGCGGTAAACGCCATCCGGCCATCCTCGACCCGGATGTTCACGGCCTGGATGGTGCAATCGTCGGTACTGCCATAGGTCATTACCGGTTTCTCGATCCGGGGCAGCAACTCGCGTACCACCGGGTCGTCGGCGCACAGCACCGCCATGCCCCAGAAAGGCAGACGATGCAGGAAATCGACAAAGGCCGACTTCAAGCGCTCGAAGTCGTGGCCGTAGGTCTCCATGTGGTCGACATCGATATTGGTGACTACGGATATTGCCGGCGACAGGTGCAGAAACGAGGCATCCGACTCGTCCGCCTCGGCCACCAGCCACTCGCCGCTGCCCAGCTTGGCGTTGGCGCCGGCGGCCAGCAGCTTGCCGCCGATGACGAAGGTCGGGTCCAGACCGGCCTCGGCCAGCACGCTGGCGATGAGGCTGGTAGTGGTGGTCTTGCCGTGGGTGCCGGCGATGGCCACGCCCTTCTTGAAGCGCATCAGCTCGGCCAGCATCATGGCCCGCGCCACCACCGGAATGTGGGCGGCGCGGGCGGCCTGAACCTCCGGGTTGTCCTGCTTGATGGCGCTGGAGACCACCAGCACGTCGGCGCCGACCATATTGCCGGCGGCATGGCCTTGGAACACCTCGGCGCCCATGCCGGCCAGGCGCCGGGTAGCCGCGTTACCGGCTGCGTCGCTGCCCGAGACCTGATAGCCCAGGTTGAGCAGCACCTCGGCGATGCCGCTCATCCCGGCGCCGCCGATACCGACAAAATGAATCCGATGAACCTTGTGTTTCATAGCGCCACTTCCTTGATGATGGTGGCCATTCGCTGCGCGGCATCGGGTTTGCCCAGGGCGCGGGCGTGTTCGGCCCGGCGCAGCAATTCGGTCCGGGTCAGGCTGCCCAACCAGACCGCCAGCTCGTCCGCGCTCAGCTTGCTTTGCGGCAGTAGCCACGCGGCATCGGCATCGACCAGAAAGTGGGCGTTGAGGGTCTGGTGGTCGTCAACCGCGTGCGGGTAGGGCACCAGGCCGGCCGGCACGCCGGCGGCCGCCAGCTCGGCTACCGTCGATGCGCCGGCGCGACAGATGGCCACGTCGCACCAGGATAAGGCTGCGGCCATGTCGTCGATGAACGCCAGACACTCGGCCGTGACCCCAGCGGCGGCATAGTTGGCCTTGAGGGCGTCGATATGTTTGGCGCCGGACTGATGCCTGGCCTCCGGCCGGACCTCGGCTCGCATCTGGGCCAGGGCATGCGGCACAACATCGTTCAGCGCCTTCGCTCCCAGGCTGCCGCCGATCACCAGCAGACGTAGCCGGCCTTTGCGTCCGGCATAACGTTCGGCTGGGGTGGGCAGGGCGGCGATCTTTGCCCGCACCGGGTTGCCCACCCATTCGGTCTTGACCTTGCCGCACGGCAGCGGTTTGTCCATACCTTGTTCGAAGGCGCCGGGCAGGCCGAGCAAGACCCGCTTGGCCAGGCAAGACAGGACTCGGTTGGTCAGCCCGGCCACGGCATTCTGCTCGTGGATGACCAGCGGCTTGCCGCTCAGGGCCGCCATCGCCCCGCCTGGAAAGGCCACATAACCGCCCAGGCCGACCGCCACGTCGGGTTTGACACGGCGGATGGCGCTGCGCGCCTGGCGGAAGGCGATCAGCATCTGGAATGGCAGCTTGATAAGTCGTGCCAGGCCCTTGCCACGGACCCCGGCGAAATCGATCCAGGCCGTTTCGAAGCCGGTCTCGCGCGCGACGCGAGCCTCCATGCCCTGCCGGGTGCCCAGCCAGACCACCCGCCAGCCGTCATCGCGCAAGGATTCGGCCACCGCCAGGGCCGGCATGACATGGCCGCCGGTACCGCCGGCCATGACCAGGGCGGTATGCAAGGGACGTGGGCGGGTGGCCTCCTGGCCGAGATTCATTGCCGTTTCCCTTTCATGAGACACCTATTCTCGAAGTCGATCCGCACCAATAGCGCGATAGCCAGACAGTTGGCGACGATGCCGGAACCGCCATAGCTCATCAGTGGCAGGGTTAGCCCCTTGGTTGGCAGCAGGCCGAGATTGACGCCCATATTGATGAGGCTTTGCATGGCCAGCCAGACAGCGATGCCCTGGGCGGTCAGGGCCTGAAAATTGCGGCCCATGAGCGCCGACTGCCAGCCGATCGCGAAGGCCCGCCAGACCAGCCAGGCGAATAGGCCAATGATCGCCGTAACCCCCATGAAGCCGAGTTCTTCGCCAGTCACCGCGAGTAGAAAGTCGGTATAGGCCTCGGGCAGATAAAACAGTTTTTCCACGCTCTCACCCAGACCGACACCAAACCATTCGCCCCGGCCCAGGGCGATCAGGGCATGGGTGAGCTGATAGCCTTTGCCATAGGGATCGGCCCAGGGGTCCATGAAGCCGATCACCCGTTGCAAGCGATAGGGCGACAGCCAGATCAGCAGCACGAAGCCGATCGCCAACATGACGATCAGGCCGCCGAACAGCCGCCCGTTGAGGCCGCCCAGGAACAGCACGGCCAAGGCGATGGCGACGATGACCACGAAGGCGCCGAAGTCCGGTTCCATCAGCAATAGCCAGCCGACTACCAGCATGACCATGAACATCGGCATGAAGCCATGTCTCAGGTTCTGCATCAGGGCCGCTTTGCGCACCGCGTAATCGGCGGCATAGATCACGGTGAACAACTTGACCAACTCAGAGGGCTGAAAATTACCCAGCGGCCCAAGCGGTATCCAGCGTCGGCTGCCATAGACCGCTCGGCCCAGCTCCGGTATCAAGACCGCGATCAGGCAGAGTGCCAAGCCGAAGAACAGATAGGGCGCCATCTTTTGCCATAGGCTGGAGGGCAGTTGGAAGGCGCCATAGGCGGCGGCCAACCCGACCACCAGGTAAGCGGCGTGGCGCATCAGGTAGTAGGTCGATTGATGATAGGCGCTCTTGGCCTCGGCGATGGCGATGGACGCCGAATAGACCATCACCAGGCCCAGGCCGAGCAGGGCGAACACCGTCCACAGCAGCGACCAGTCGACAGGCGCCAGCGAGGTGCGACGGACAGCGGCGTTATTGAACATGGGCCGCCTCCGGGTCCAGTGCCTCGACGGCGGCGATAAACGCCTCGGAACGATGGATATAGTTACGGAACATGTCCCAACTGGCGCAAGCCGGCGACAGCAGCACGGCATCGCCGGGCTGCGCCAAAGCGTAGGCGTGTCGTACCGCTTCGGCCATGGTCTCGGCCCGGACGACGGGGCAGGCGCCGGCGAGGGCAGCCTCGACCAACGGCCCGTCACGACCGATCTGGACTACCGCCCGGGTATGGCCGACCGCCGCGCGCAATGGCGTGAAATCCTGGCCCTTGCCATCGCCGCCGGCGATCAGTACGACCGGTACGCTAAAACCCCTCAGCGCGGCCGCCGTGGCGCCGACATTGGTGCCCTTGGAGTCGTCGTAGAAGGTTCGCCCAGCCACGGTCGCCACCTTTTCGACCCGGTGCGGCAAGCCCTTGAAGGTGCGCAGGGCCGGCAGCAGCTTTTCGTAGGGCAGGCCGATGGCCCGACACAAGGCCAGTGCGGCCAGGCAGTTGGCGGCGTTATGCAGACCGGCGATGGGCAACTCGTCGACCGGCAACAAGGCCTGTTCGCCCTCGGCCAGCCAGGTCCGGCCCTGGCGTTCAAGCAGGCCATAATCGCCGGCGTTCAGACCGAAGGTGCGCCGCGTCAGATCGGCGCGGGCCATGGCCATCACAGCCGGATCGTCGCGGTTCAGCACCTGGACGCCGGCGCTCAGGATGCGCGCCTTGGTCTCGGCATAATCAGCCAGATCGCGGTAGCGATCCATGTGGTCCTCGGAGATATTCAATACCGTGGTGGCGTCAGGGCGCAGGCTGGTCGTGGTCTCCAACTGAAAGCTCGATAGCTCCAGCACCCAGACGTCGGGCAGCCGATCTGCGAGCTCGCGTTCAGTCAAGGCGTCCAGCACCGGCAGGCCGATATTGCCGGCTACCACGGCGTCTAACCCGGCGGCGGCGCACAGGTGGCCGGCGAGTACAGTTACGGTGCTCTTGCCGTTCGATCCGGTAATGGCGATGACCTTGGAGCGGCTGCCGGCGATGGCTCGGGCGAACAGTTCGACATCGCCGAGGACGTCCTTGCCGGCCCCCTTTGCCGCCTGAATCTCGGCCGTGGCCACGGCCACACCTGGGCTGACCACGATCAGATCGGACCAGTCGAAATCGGCGGTGACGAAGCCGCCCAGGGTGAGTGTGGCCTCCGGGAATGCCTCGGCCAGATGCACAGCATGGGGCGGCGCGGCGCGCGTATCGGTGCCGCGCACCCGAGCGTCATGCTCGACCAACCAGCGCACGCAGGCGGCGCCGCTATCGCCGAGACCCACGACCAGCGCCTTCTTGCCTTGGAGTGAGGAGTGAGGGGGGAGGAGTGAGGGGCGCATCGTCACCGCAGCTTCAACGAGGCCAGGCCAATCAACACCAGGATCATGCTGATGATCCAGAACCGGACGACGACTTGCGTCTCCTTCCAGCCCTTCTTTTCGAAGTGATGGTGGATCGGCGCCATCAGGAACACCCGCTTGCCGCGCAACTTGAAGGAGCCGACCTGGAGCATCACCGAGATGGCCTCGGCCACGAATACGCCGCCCATGATGAACAGCGCGATTTCCTGGCGCACGATGACCGCCACGGTACCCAATGCCGCACCCAGCGCCAGGGCGCCGACATCGCCCATGAAGACCTCGGCCGGATAGGCGTTAAACCATAGAAAGGCCAGCCCCGCGCCAACGATGGCGGAGCAGAAGATCACCAGTTCGCCGGCACCCGGAATATGCGGCAGGCCGAGGTAGTGCGAGAACACGGCGTGGCCGGCGACATAGGCGAAGATGGCTAGGGCGCCGGCCACCATCACCGTGGGCAGGATGGCCAGGCCGTCGGCGCCATCGGTCAGGTTGACCGCGTTGCTTGAGCCGACGATGACGAAATAGGCCAGGGTTACGAAGCCCACTGTGCCTAGCGGCATGACGAAGTGCTTGAAGAAGGGCACGATCAGCTCGGTCTGGGCCGGCAGGTGGGCCAACCAGGCCAGCCAGGCGGCGACGATCACGGCAATGACCGACTGCCAGAAATATTTCCAGCGCGAGGCCAGACCCTTGGGATTTTTGGCCACCACCTTGCGCCAGTCGTCGGCCCAGCCGATGGCGCCGAAGCCGAGCAGGGTGAGCAGCAAGGCCCAGACGTAATGGCTGGAGAGGTCGGACCAGAGCAGCGTGGTCACGGTAATCGAGGCGAGTATCAAGGCGCCGCCCATGGTCGGCGTGCCGGCCTTGACCAGATGGGTCTGGGGGCCGTCGTCGCGCACCGGCTGGCCGACCTTCAACAAGGTCAGCTTGCGGATCATCCAGGGACCGAGCAGGAACGAGATCAGCAACGAGGTCAGCGCCGCCAACACCGCGCGCAAGGTGATATAGCCGAAGACGTTGAAGGCGCGGATGTCGTGGCCAAGCCACTGGGAAAGGGTCAGGAGCATACGTGCTCCTCGATAAACGACTTTACTACCCGCTCCATTTGCATAAAGCGGGAACCTTTTACCAGCACCGTGACCTCCGGCCCCAGGGCCTGTTCCAGCTCGGCCAGCAATTCCTCGATGCGCTCGAAATGCATGGCGCCAGGACCGAATGCCTGGACCGTGTGCACGGTCAACTCGCCCAGACAGAGCAAGCGGTCGATGCCGGCCCGTTTTGCTGACACGCCGATTTCGCCATGCAGCCCGGCCGCACCGGCGCCCAGCTCGCCCATGTCACCGAGTGCCAGGATGCGTTTGCCCGGCTGCGCCGCAAGTACCGCGATCGCGGCGGCAACCGAATCCGGATTGGCGTTGTAACTGTCGTCGATCAGCCTCGCGCCCAGGATGCAGGCATGGGGCTGGAGCCGGCCCTTGACGCCGGTGTAAGCCGCCAAACCGTGCCCAATGTCGGACCGCGACACGCCCGCGACGTGGGCCATGGCGGCAGCGGCCAGGGCATTGCAGACGTTGTGCAAACCGGGCACATTCAGGGTCAGCTCGACCGCGCCGGCTGGTGTATGCAGGGTCATATCCGAAGCGAAATCGTGTAGCCGGTAATCCGCCCGGATGTCGCCCTGTGCCAGACCGAAATCGATGCAGCGATGCGAGCCGGCCAGGGCGCGCAATAACGCGGCATGGGGATCGTCAGCGTTGACCAGGGCGACCCCGTCCGCTTTCAGACCGGCATAAATCTCGGCCTTCGCTTTTGCTACTGCCTCGACACTGCCTAGTCCAGCGAGGTGGGCGCGCAGTGCATTGTTGACCAGGGCCGCATCCGGCTGGGCCAGACGACTTAGATAGTTCAGCTCGCCGGGATGGTTCATGCCCATTTCCAGCACGGCATAACGATGTTCGGGGGTCAGCCGCAGCAGGGTCAGCGGCATACCAATGTCGTTATTCAGATTGCCGACGGTAGCCAGCACGGCCGACTCGCCGGCGCTGCGCTTGAGGATCGCCGCCAGCATCTCCTTGACCGTAGTCTTGCCGTTGCTGCCGGTGATGGCCAGCACCTTGGCCGGCATCCGGCGGCGCTGCCAGGCGGCCAACTGGCCTAGCGCCAGGCGGGTATCCGGTACGATGATGGCGGGCGCCAGATCAAGGTTGGCCTGGCTATCGACCATCACCGCCGCCGCGCCCTGGGCCAGCGCCTGAGCGGCGAAGCGGTGACCATCGAAGCGCTCGCCGCGCAAGGCGACGAACAGCGCACCAGCCAGCAGGTTACGGCTGTCGCTGGCGACCGCGCCGAATTCGACATCCGGGCCGATAGCGCGGGCGTTCAAGGCCAGGGCCGCTTCATGCAAGCGCATGGCGGGTCTCCCTCAATGCCTGTTCCGCTGTCGCTACATCCGAGAAGGGGCGCCGGACCCCGGCGATCTCCTGATAGTCCTCGTGGCCCTTGCCGGCGATCAGGACAATGTCCTTGGCTGTCGCCTCGGCGACAGCCGCGCGGATGGCGGCGGCCCGGTCCAGTTCGACGGTCTGGCCGGCCGGCATCCCGACCAGTATGTCGGTGACGATCTCGGCCGGTTGCTCGTGGCGCGGATTGTCACTGGTGACGATAACGCGGTCAGCCAGACGGGCGGCCGTCTGGCCCATCAGCGGCCGCTTGCCCTTGTCCCGGCCGCCGCCGCAGCCGAATACGCAAATCAGCCGGCCGGCGGTCAGGTCGCGCAGGGTGGTCAATGTTTTGTCCAGGGCATCGGGGGTGTGGGCGTAATCGACGATCACGGTCGGTTGGCCGCTGTGGCTCAGGCGCTGCATCCGGCCGGCTACCGGACGGGTCGGTTGCAGGGCGCCGAGCGCGTCGTCCAGCGTCACGTTACTAGCCAGCAGAACCCCCAGGCAGGCCAGCAGATTCTCGGCGTTGAAGCGGCCGATCAGACCGGCGTGCAACTCGCCGTGGCCCCACGGGGTCGCTACCGTCATGGTCAGCCCTTCGGCGCTCAGCCGCAACGCCTCGCCGCAAATCTCGCCGACGCCCAGGCCATAACTGAGTCGGTGTACGTCGCGTCCGGCCAGGTCGTTGTACAGGCGGCGGCCCAGTCTGTCCTCCAGGTTGAGCACCGCCCATTTCAGGTTGGGCCAGTCGAATAGCCGGATTTTGGCGTGGGCGTAGGCGGTCATGTCGCCGTGATAGTCCAGGTGATCGCGGGACAGGTTGGTCAGCGCCGCGACATCGAAGGCCACGCCCTCGACCCGGCCCTGATCGAGGGCATGGGAGGATACCTCCATGACCACGCCCGCTGCGCCGGCAGCGCGGTATCCGGCCAGTAGCCCCTGTAGCGTGACGGCGTCCGGCGTGGTGTGGCGGGCGCCTTGCAATTCGCCCGGAAAGCCGTTGCCCAAGGTGCCGACGACGGCAGTTTTGCGCTTCAGGCGACCAAACGCCTCGGCCAGCCAGTGACAGCACGAGGTCTTGCCGTTGGTTCCGGTGATGCCGGTCATCCAGAGCGATTGCGACGGGTCTTGCCACCAGGCGGCGGCAATGGCCGGTGCCTTGGCCCGCAAGCCGTTAACCGGGAAATTGGCCACGGCAAGCTCGGCCGGCCAGGCATAGTCTTCGGACTCCCAGACTACGGCGGCGGCGCCGGCGGCAATGGCGGCCGGGATATGCGCGCGGCCGTCATGGGTGGCGCCGGGCATTGCCAGGAAGACATTGCCGGGCCGCACCTGGCGGCTGTCGGCGGTCAGGCCGGTCACCCCCGGTAGGCGATGCAATTTGGCGATCAGGGCGGCAACGGCCATCAGGTCGGTTCCTCCGCGCTGCCGCTCGCCGTCGGCACTATTTCTAGCGGTCGGTCGGGCGGGATGGCCATGAAGCGCAGGCTGTCGGCCATGACCTTGGCGAATACCGGGGCCGCTATCTGGCCGCCGTAGTATTCCTTGCCGGTCGGTTCGTCGATCATCACCGCCACCACCACGCGCGGGTCGGACATTGGCGCCATGCCGACGAACGAGGCGATGTATTTGTTGGCCGAATAGCCGCCGGCCACGGCCTTGTGTGCGGTGCCGGTCTTGCCGCCGACCCGGTAGCCGGTAATCCGGGCCTGGGGCGCCGTGCCATTGGGCTGGGTTACGCTTTCCAGCATGTCGCGCATCGCCCTTGCGGTCTTGGCAGACAACACGCGGACCCCGACAGGCGGGGCGTCACGCTTCAGGATGGTGATCCGGGGCAGCACGCCGTCGTCGGCAAAGGCGCAGTAGCCGCGCGCCAGTTGCAGCAGGCTGACCGACATGCCCATGCCGAATGCCATGGTGGCCTTTTCGATCGGCCGCCAGGTCTCATGGGGACGCAATTTGCCGCCGGCCTCGCCTGGGAAGCCGGAACCCGGCGCCGCCCCGAAGCCGGCATGACTCAACACCTTCCAGTAGTCCTCGGACTTCATGGCCAGGGCGATCTTGGCCGCGCCGACGTTGCTGGAGACCTGGATGACCTCGGCGACGCTGAGCAGTCCCTTGGAATGGACGTCGTGGATGCGTTTTTCGCCGATTTGCAGCCAGCCCGGATCGGTGTCGATGCGGGTTTCCGGGGTTACCGCGCCGGCCTCCAGCGCCGCTGAGACCAGGAATGGCTTGATGGTGGAACCGGGCTCGTAGGTGTCGGCGACCGCCCGATTACGGTCCCGCTCCGGGGTCATGGTGGCGCGGTTGTTGGGGTTGAAGGTCGGCACGTTGGCCAGGGCGAGTATCTCGCCGGTGCGGGTATCGAGCGCCACCAGCGCGCCGGCCCTGGCCTTGTTGGCCGCGACCGCCGCAGACAACTCGCGATAGGCCAGGTACTGCAATTGCAGGTTCAGGCTTAAGGTCAGGTCCCGGCCCGGCTTGGGCGATCGGACCAGTTCGAGGTCCTCGATGGTGTTGCCCAGGCGGTCCTTGACTACCCGCTTAGCGCCCGGTTCGCCGCCCAGCCAGGATTGATAGGCGTATTCGATGCCCTCCAGGCCGTTGTCGTCGGCCCCGGTCACGCCCAACACCTGGCCGATCACCTCGCCGGCCGGGTAATAGCGGCGGTATTCGGGGGTCGTATGGATGCCCTTGATCGCCATGGCCTGCACCGCGTCGGCGACCTCGGGCGGCAATTGCCGTTTTAGATAGACGAAGGCTTTGCCTTTGTTCGCGAACAGACGCGCCAGGCTATCCGGATCCCAGTCCAGCTTGCTGGCCAGCGCTTGTATCTGGCTCGGCGTGGCGTCGGCCTCGCGTGGGTTGAGCCAGATCGACTCGACCGGTGTGCTGATCGCCAGCGGTTCGCCCCTGCGGTCGGTAATCATGCCGCGATGGGCTGGCATTTCGACCACGCGCTGGACCCGCATATCACCCTGCTGGTTGAGGAAATCGTTGCGCCAGCCCTGTAGATAGGCGGCGCGTGCGGTTAAAACGGTGAATCCGCCGAACACCAGCGCCATCAGCAGGCGTTTACGCCAGCATTGCAGATCGAGTTGCAGGATGGGGTTACGGGCGCGACTCATGATTTGTTATCCGGCGTCTTGAGTACCTGAATCTGTTTCGCATCCGGCACCGACATGCGCAATTGGCCACGGGCGATTTGTTCAATCCGCGAGGGCATGGCCCAGGTGCTCTGCTCCAGTTGCAAACGACCCCATTCGATATCCAGATGCCGGCTCTTGTTCTGCTCGGTCTGGAGCGCCATAAACAATTCGCGCGCCTGGTGGCGCGCTGTGACAACCGCAAGGGAGCAGACGACCAGGATCGCCGCCAGGATTGGATTCAGCCGGTACATGTCGGCTCCACAAATCCTGCCATACTGCGTTCGGCTACCCTGAGCACCGCGCTGCGGGCGCGCGGATTGCCCGCGATTTCCTTATCCGAGGCCTTGATCGCGCGGCCGATCAAGTGCAGCCGGCCGGGTTTCAACTGATTCGCAAGCAGGGGAATCTCTTTCGGCGCGTCCTCACCACTCGCCTCGGCGCGCATGAATCGCTTCACCAGCCTGTCCTCCAGGGAATGAAAGCTAATCACTGCCAGCCGCCCTCCGGGACGTAACAAATCGACCGCTTGCGGCAATGCCTCGACGATCTCGTCAAGTTCCCGGTTAATGTGAATCCGGATAGCCTGAAAGGTACGCGTGGCCGGGTCCTGGCCGCGCTCGCGGCTGTGTACCGCGCCCGCCACGATCCGCGCAAGCTGGCCGGTCGTGGCGATCGGTTGCTCCGCGCGCGCCGCGACAATCGCCCTTGCAACCGACTTAGCAAACCGCTCTTCGCCATAATCACGTACCACTCGGGCCAATTCGTCCTCCTGGGCGAGAGCCAGCCACTGTGCCGCGCTGAGACCGCGGCTGGTATCCATGCGCATATCCAGCGGCGCATCGTGGCGAAAGCTGAAACCTCGCTCCGGCGTGTCGATCTGCGGACTGGAAACGCCCAGATCGAACAACACCCCATCGGCCACGGTTATGCCGTGCGTCAGCGCCGCCTGAGCCATACCACTGAAAGATACATGGGCGATTGAAAAGCGCGGATCGCGCCAAGTCCGTGCCACGGTGGCGGCCTCGGGATCGCGATCCAGCGCCAGCAAGCGGCCAGTCGGCCCAAGCCGGTCGAGGAGCGCCTGACTGTGGCCGCCACGGCCGAAGGTGGCATCGATATAAACGCCATCCGGGCGCACGTTCAGCGCCGTCAGCGCCTCGTAGAGCAGGACTGCGGCGTGGCCCATGTCCTGGGCCGGGCTCACAGCGAGAAGCCCTTGAGTTCATCTGGAATCTCGCCCTTGGTTAGTGCTTCATTCAACTGGGCGGGCAGATCGGCAGCGCTGTCGCACTGCGTCTGCCAACCCGCCGCACTCCAGACCTCGAATCGATTGCCCTGTCCGACCAGGATGACCTCTCGGTCCAGGCTCGCGCGTTCGCGCAGCAAGGCCGGCAAGAGGATACGGCCCGAGCCGTCCATTTCTAGGTCGGTGGCATTGCCGACCAGCAGACGCTGCATCTGGCGACTTATGGGGTTGAAGCTAGGTAGCGCATTGAGCTTGCGCTCGATCGGTTCCCACTCGGGGAATGGGTAAAGTAGAAGACAGCCGGCCAGATCCAGGGTCAGGACGAGATGCCCCCCACAACGCTGCATCAGCAGGTCGCGTAACTTGGTCGGTATCGCCAACCTGGCTTTACCGTCTAGGGTAATGGGTGTCGCGCCGCGAAACATCTTGATTCCAAAGGGTTGGTGTTTCCACTAAAACCCCACTTTCCTCCACTCTGTCCCACTAATGCCCACTATAGAGAAGGAAATACTGTGGCGTCAAGCGACGAACCTTGATTTTTTTAATGGCAACAATGACTTACAACCACGACAAAAGACTCGCCAATTGATTTTAATTAGTATGATAGAGGCCACACTTAAAGTTGTTTGTTAAGTATGATGCACACCGACGTGGCGGCGATAGTACATTTGGGTAACGTTGGGTGAGCGCGAGTTAATACCTGACAATACGACTATGGCATTGCCGTGCTGGCTGCTGACTGGCACACTAGACCTTCTCGCAAATCAACCAAGGAACTTGCATGGCCGGTCTGTCCAACCAAACACCCATCCCGACCGAGATCAAGCTGCACAAGCAGTCGAAGATCATGGAGATCGCCTTTAACGACGGTAGCCGTTTCAATCTGCCGTTCGAGGGCTTGCGCGTGTTTTCTCCATCCGCCGAGGTGCGCGGTCATGGCCCCGGCCAGGAGACGCTGCAAGTCGGCAAGAAGGAGGTCGATATCACCGCCGTCGAGCCGGTCGGCCAGTACGCCGTGACACTGGTGTTCGACGACCAGCATGACTCGGGTATCTACTCCTGGGATTATCTATATGACCTGGGCCAGCATTACGATGTCTATTGGCGCGAATATCTGCGTCGTCTGGCGGACGCGGGCGAGTCCAGAGAACCCAAAACGCTGGTGAAATGACTTGGCTTGGGGCGTTGCCCTGACCCTTAGGGGCAGCCCCTTAGATCAGGATGATGTCGTACTGCTCCTGGGTGAACAGGCTTTCGACCTGGAGCGAGACCGGCTTGCCGATAAAGTCGGATAGTTGTGCCAGGTTTTGCGATTCCTCGTCGAGGAACAAGTCGATCACCGTTGGCGAGGCCAGGATACGGAACTCGCTGGCGTCAAACTGGCGCGCCTCGCGCATTAGGTTGCGCAGAATTTCGTAGCACACACTCTGGGCGGTCTTGATCTGACCCCGGCCCTGGCAGGTCGGACAGGGCTCGCAGATCTGCCTGGCCAGACTCTCGCGGGTTCGCTTGCGGGTCATCTCGACCAGGCCGAGCGTGGTGAAGCCGTTGACGGTGATGCGGGTGCGGTCGCTGGCGATGCCCTTGGTCAGCTCGTTGAGTACAGCCTCCTTGTGCGCCGCCACGTCCATGTCGATGTAGTCGACAATAATGATGCCGCCCAGGTTTCTCAAACGCAGTTGCCGGGCGATGACCTGCGAGGCCTCCAGGTTGGTCTTGAAGATGGTCTCGTCGAAGGTCCGACCGCTGGTATAGCCGCCGGTGTTGACATCGATGGTGGTCAGCGCCTCGGTCTGGTCGATAATCAGATAGCCGCCCGATTTCAGGTCCACCCGCCGGCTCAGCGCCTTTTCGATTTCATCCTCGACGCCATACAGGTCGAACAGCGGCCGTTCAGCGACATAGAGGTTGATCTTCTTGACCAGGTTATGGGTGAAGTCCTCGGCGAAGCCCATCATGCGCTGATAGGTCTCGCACGAGTCGATCAGGATGCGGTCGGTCTGGTCGTTGGCGAAGTCGCGCAGAACACGGTGAGCCAGATCCAGCTCCTGATAGATCAGGGCCGGCCCCTCGCTGGTGTTGGCGCGGTTCTTGATGGCATCCCACAAGGTACGCAGATACTCGACGTCGGCCGCCAACTCGCAGTCCTCGGCGATGTTGGCCATGGTGCGGATGATGAAGCCGCCATGTTCGTCCTGCGGCAGCAGGCCTTGCAGACGACTGCGCAATAGTTCGCGCTCGGCCTCGTCCTCGATCTTCTGAGAGATACCGATGCGGGTCTCCTGCGGCAGGTAAACCAGGAAGCGGCCGGCCATGCTGATCTGGGTCGATAGCCGCGCGCCCTTGGCGCTGATTGGGTCCTTGATGACCTGGACCAGGATGTTCTGGCCTTCGTGCAGGACCCGCTCGATCGGCCGCAGGGTGTCGCCATCGCGGGCATCCCAGATGTCGCCGACATGCAGAAAGGCGGCGCGCTCAATGCCGATGTCGATGAAGGCCGACTGCATACCGGGCAGCACCCTGCTCACCTTGCCCAGGTAGACATTGCTCACCAGGCCGCGTTGGCTGGCGCGCTCGATGTGCACCTCCTGTACCGCGCCCAGATAGGTCACTGCAACCCGCGTTTCCTGCGGGGTGACGTTAATCAGTATTTCTTCGCTCATGGTCGGCCCGCAATAGTGGAGAGTCGAGAGTCGGCCACGCACTTCATGCCCGACTCTCGACTCGCTGCTACAGCGCCACGAAGCCCACGGCTTTCAGTAATTCAGATGTCTCGAACAGTGGCAGCCCCATAACCCCCGAATAGCTGCCCGAAAGCCGCGTCACGAATACCGCCGCGCGGCCCTGGATGGCGTAGCCACCAGCCTTGTCGTAGCCTTCCTTGCTGGCTACGTAAGCGGCGATTTCGGTCTCGGAAAGCGGCTTGAAATAGACCTCGCTTTCGGAAACGGCCGACTTCAGGCGACCGCCCAGGGCGACCGCCACGCCGGTTAGCACGGTATGGGCGCGGCCAGAATAACGGCGCAGCATATCGGCTGCCTCGCCGGCGTCGGCGGGCTTGCCCAGGGTTGCGCCGTCTATCGTCACCGTGGTATCTGCCGCCACGATCGGCAAGACCGGCAACCCGCGCTCGGCGATGGCCAGCAAGCCGGCCTCGGCCTTGCGCCGGGCAAGACGAGAGACATACGCCACGGCGCCCTCGCCGGGCAGCGGCGTCTCGTCGACGTCGACGCCCAAACGCAGCGTGGTCGGCAATAGGCCGATCTGGCGTAGCAGTTCGAGCCGGCGCGGACTTTGCGAGGCGAGATAAAGCGGTTTGCTCATAATGAGCCGGATTCTACCTTGTTAATCCCGATGGTATGGATGATTGGCCAATAGCGTCCAGGCACGGTACAACTGCTCGACAAGCAGCACCCGGGCCAGGGCATGGGGCAAGGTCAGGCGCGACAGTGACAGGGTCATTTGGGCGCGGCCCAGTAGATCGGGCGAGAGACCGTCGGCGCCGCCGATGACCAGCGCGATATCACGGCCGGACTGTAGCCAATCGTCCAGGGTCAGCGCCAGCTCGCGGGTGGTCGGCTCCTTGCCGTGTTCATCCAACGCCACCAGGTTATAACCAGGCGGCAATTTTTCCAGGATGCGCGCCGCCTCCAGCGTCTTGATTCGCTCGGCTGACTGCCCCGAGCGTTTTTCGGGCCGAATCGGCACGACCTCGACGCGTGCCTCGCGCGGCATTCGTTTGACGTATTCGGCTGCCGCCGTCTCGGCCCAGGCGGGCAATTTGTCGCCGACGGCAAGGATCAGTAGTTTCATGATGGCGACTATAGCAAAGCATAAAAAAAGGCGCCTTGCGGCGCCTTGGTAAAACTGCCTGTGAGGGGAAGCAGGCAGAAGGAGCAATCGTGGCTTACAGGTTGTAAGCGCGCTCGCCGTGGCTGGCGGTATCAAGGCCTTCGCGTTCTTCCTCTTCCGAGACCCGCAGACCGATGGTCAGGTCGATCAGCTTGAATACCACGAAGGCCACCAGGCCCGACCAGATCAAGGCGGTCAATACCGCTTGCGTCTGAATCCAGACTTGAGCGCCAATTTCGGTATCGATGACCTTGTTGTTGACGTAGTCGACGATGCCGGTGCCGCCCATGGACCAGGTGTTGAATACCCCGGTCAGCAGCGCGCCCAGGATGCCGCCGATGCCGTGGATGCCGAACACATCCAGCGCATCGTCGATGCCCAGCAGCTTCTTCAGGCCGGTGACGCCCCACAGGCAGACCACACCGGCCAAGGCGCCGATAGCTAGGGCGCCGCCGGCGCCCACCCAGCCGCAAGCCGGGGTGATGGCGACCAGACCTGCCACCGCACCGGATGCCGCGCCCAGCATCGAGGGCTTGCCCTTGAGCAGCCACTCGGCCAGGGTCCAGGTCAGCGCCGCCGCCGCCGTGGCGTTGAGGGTATTGACGAAGGCCAGCGCCGCCGTGCCGCCCACTTCCAGCGCCGAACCGGCATTGAAGCCGAACCAACCGACCCACAACAGCGAGGCACCGATCATGGTCATGGTCAGGCTGTGCGGGGTGAAGGCCTCACGGCCATAGCCGATCCGTTTGCCCACCATCATGGCGCCTACCAGACCAGCGATCCCGGCGTTGATATGCACCACAGTGCCGCCAGCGAAGTCGAGCGCACCTTTTTGGAACAGCCAGCCGGCCGTTGCCGTCGCGGCGTCGCCTGCGGCCTGGGTGGTGTAGGCATCCGGACCCGCCCAGTACCACACCATGTGCGCCATCGGGATGTAGGCGAAGGTAAACCACAGCGCCGCGAACAACAGCACCGCCGAGAACTTCATGCGCTCGGCGAAGGCGCCCACGGTCAAGGCCACGGTGATCGCCGCGAAGGTGGCCTGGAAGGCCACGAACACGAACTCCGGCAACACCACGCCCTTGCTGAAGGTGGCGGCATTGGCGACGCTGCCATCGATCGGGTTGAAGATGCCCTTGAGGAACAGCCGGTCGAAACCGCCGAAGAAGGCATTGCCTTGGGTGAACGCCAGCGAGTAGCCGTAGATGGCCCACAGCACGATGATCAGCGCGAAGATCGAGAACACCTGCATCAGGATCGATAGCATGTTCTTGCTGCGCACCAAACCGCCGTAGAACAGCGCCAGGCCGGGGATGGACATCATGATGACCAACAGCGTGGAGACCAGCATCCAGGAGGTGTCACCCTTGTTGGGCGTGGGCGCTGGTGCAGCCGCAGCGGCGGCCGGAGCCGCCGATGCCGCAACCGCTGGCGCCACCGGAGCGGCAGCGGGGGCTGGCGTCGTCGCGGCCGGGGCCGTGGCGGCCAAAGGCGCATCATCGGACAGGGCCAGACCGGTGAACCCGAGCGTGGCCAACAACATCAAGGTAGTGAAAAGGCGTTTCATCTGCTTCTCCTTCAGACCGCAGCCTCACCGGCTTCACCGGTGCGGATGCGAACCACTTGTTCCAGATCCCAAACAAATATCTTGCCGTCGCCGATCTTGCCGGTCTGGGCAGCCTTTTGAATGGCCTCGATGGCCTGGTCGAGCAAAACGGCCATGACGGCCACCTCGACCTTCACCTTGGGCAGAAAATCCACCACATACTCGGCGCCCCGGTATAGCTCGGTGTGACCCTTCTGGCGGCCGAAGCCCTTGACATCGGTGACGGTGATGCCGGACACGCCCAGCGTGGCCAGTGCTTCACGCACCTCGTCGAGCTTGAAAGGCTTGATGATGGCGGTTATGAATTTCATGACTGTCTCCCGATGCTCAACATGGTTAGAAGGTCTTGCCGAAAGCCAGCGCCACTCGACCATTGGCGACCTTCTTGCCGGCAAAGGTGTAGGAGCTGTCGTGCGCATCAGTGTCGGAATAGGCCAGGGTCACCGTGCCATAACCGACATCCTTGGTGACGCCCACCTTCCAGTCGGTGTAATTGGCATCCGACACATTCTTGACCTTCTGATGGCCGACATGGCCGAGCACGCCCCAGCCGGCGCCCAGGTCCTGGGTGGCGTTCAGTTCCAGGTAGTTGCTGCCTCGGGTCTTGGTGACACCATCCGCTCCCCAGCCGATGAAATAATCGGAAGCGGCATAGCTGTACTTCAGGGACAGCATCTTCCAGCTTAGGGCCGCATAGGCCTCGACGGTGTCGGGCGTAGGGGCTCCCGCAAGGGCGCCTGAGCGATTGCCAGGGTAGTAATAGCTGATCAGCCCTACGTCATAGCCCAGGTCGGCGGGCAGGCTGCCGCGGTAGCCGCCGTACAGGTCCCATTCCAGGCTGCTGTTGGTCTTGTACGGGCCGGCATTCACCCAGGCCTGATTGGACAGCCAGGTGCCAACATACAGGCCGCTGGAGTGGCTGTAATCGAAACCGCCGGAAATTTCGGGTTGGTGCTGAGTTTGGCTGACACCCCGGAAGATGTAATCCGAGGCGACGCCGATATTGCCGGTCAACGTGCTGGCGGGGGCGCCATCGGCGAGGGCGGCGGAAACAAGGGAAACAAGGCCGCAAAACACGAGGGCGGGGGTTAATTTCTTCATCTTTGGCTCCATGAAAAGTGTATGGTGCAAAGGCGCACAACCTGCTTTAGCATTCCCCGTGCCATTAAAAAATAATCAAGTAAAACAATTTGTTACAAACGCACTGTGGAATTCATCCAGAAAACCGCACGGAAACGGTGCGGTGGCGACTCGGTCCGCACCATACTGGTACGACCGATTGGCCACTGGCCTTTGGTAAACTGCCTGAATCGTGGCTATGGAGGGATCGAAGATGCTCAAGAAAAAATTGTTCGAGGAGGTCTCGGCGCGCTTATCCGAGGTGATGGCGGCCTCGCCGGCCAAGGATATCGAAAAAAACCTCAAGGCCGTTTTGGCAGGGGGATTGGCCAAGCTGGATCTGGTCACCCGCGAAGAGTTCGATGTTCAGGCCCAGGTTCTGGCCCAGACCAGAGAGCAGTTGCAGGCGCTCGAACAACGCCTGACTAAGTTGGAAGATTAGCCGTAATTTCGCCGGCCAAACCGGTAGGGAAGGTTAATGAGTAGTCTTGCGGTTCTATTCAGCCGCGCCCTG
The DNA here is from genome assembly GCA_002782005.1 of Hydrogenophilales bacterium CG12_big_fil_rev_8_21_14_0_65_61_21. GTDB lineage: Bacteria > Pseudomonadota > Gammaproteobacteria > Burkholderiales > Thiobacillaceae > Parasulfuritortus. Next base: position 30,719 of record PFGT01000002.1, read on the forward strand.
GCCGGCATGGCTGCGCCCGAGGTGACGGTAGAGGTCCACCTGGCCAACGGCCTGCCGGCGCTTACCCTGGTCGGCCTGCCGGAGACCGAGGTGAAGGAGTCGAGGGAACGGGTGCGGGCCGCCATCCTGCAATCCGGATTCGAGTTTCCGGCCCGTCGCATCACGGTCAACCTGGCCCCGGCCGATCTGCCCAAAGAGTCTGGCCGGTTTGATCTAGCCATCGCCCTGGGGGTGCTGGCGGCGTCGGGCCAGATACCCGGCAACCGGCTGGCAGACTATGAATTTGCGGGCGAGTTGGCGCTGAACGGCAAACTACGCCCGGTCAGGGGGGCGCTGGCCATGTTGTTGGCGGCGCGTAACGTCGGGCGTGTCTTCGTCTTGCCCAGGGCGAGCGCCGGTGAGGCGGCCCTGGTCAAGGGCGCCAGGGTCCTGCAAGCCGATAGCCTGTTGGCGGTCTGTGCGCACCTGAGCGGCCGCTGCGAATTGACCGCGCCCGATGCGGCCGAGCCGGTTGGCGTAGCAAATTACCTGGATATGGCCGACGTAAAGGGTCAACTGGCGGCCAAACGTGCCCTGGAGGTCGCGGCCGCCGGCGGTCACTCATTGCTGATGCGGGGGCCGCCCGGCACAGGTAAATCGATGCTGGCCAGCCGCTTGCCCGGCATCCTGCCGGCCATGACTGAACAAGAGGCGCTGGAGTCGGCCGCCGTACAGTCCCTCGCCGGTCTCTTTCAGGTCGCCGCCTGGGGCGTGCGGCCCTTTCGTGCGCCGCATCACAGCGCCTCGTCGGTGGCCCTGGTGGGCGGCGGTGGCAACCCCAGGCCGGGCGAGGTCAGCCTCGCGCATTGCGGCGTCCTGTTTCTGGACGAGCTGCCCGAATTTTCCCGCCAGGCGCTGGAGGTGTTGCGCGAGCCGCTGGAGGCGGGCCGCATCACCATTTCCCGCGCCGCCCGGCAGGCCGATTTTCCGGCTCGTTTTCAGTTGCTGGCGGCCATGAACCCTTGCCCATGCGGTTTCCTTGGCCACCCATCGGGCAAATGTCGCTGTACTCCGGAACAGGTGAGCCGCTACCGGAGCCGACTCTCGGGGCCGCTGCTGGACCGGATCGACATGCACGTCGAGGTGCCCTCGTTGCCCGAGTCCGATTTGATGGCGGCGGCCAACGGCGAATCGTCGGCGACCGTGCGCGCTCGGGTGTTGGCGGCGCGCGCGCGGCAAATTGACCGCCAGGGCAAGACCAATGCCGCACTGGAAACGGCGGAGGTGGACAGCCGCTGCGCCCCGGATGCGGCCGGCGCCGAGTTGCTCAGGCAGGCCATCTCGCGTTTGAACCTGTCCGCCCGGGCCTATCATCGGGTGTTGAAGCTGGCCCGCACGCTGGCCGATCTGGCTGGCCGGGACACCATAGTCGCCGCTCATATCGCCGAGGCGGTGCAATATCGCCGTGGGGCCATCGAATGAAGTACAAGGCGCTCGAATCGTGGCGTGAGGAGAAACGCTCGGCCTATCTCTATCGCCTGGTTTCGGATGCTGAATCGGGCACTGCGCGACAAATGCTGTTCCTGGAACTGGCCCAGGCGGCGGAACGGCAAGCGGAACTATGGCAAGCGGAAATCGGCAAGGCGGGCGGCACGTTGCCGGCGCTCTACCGGCCGGATTTGCGGGCCAGGCTGGTCGGCCTGCTGATTCCCCGTCTCGGCGTCGCGCCGCTTAAAGGTGTGCTGGCGGCCATGAAGGTACGCGGCATGGCCCTCTATAACACGCCGCTCTCGCATGTCGTGCCGACCCGCATCGATCAAGTCGGCAAACGTCATGGCAAGCAGGGCGGCGGCAGCCTGCGGGCAGCGGTATTCGGCGTCAACGATGGCCTGGTCTCCAACGCCAGCCTGATCGTCGGCGTGGCGGCGGCCTCGGGCGAGGCCTCGGTGATTATCATGTCAGGCGTCGCCGGCCTGTTGGCGGGTGCCTTCTCCATGGCGGCCGGAGAATATGTATCGGTCCGCGCCCAACGGGAATTTTACGAATACCAGATCGGTCTGGAGCGCGAGGAACTCGACCAGTATCCCCAGGAGGAAGCCGCCGAGCTGGCCTTGATCTACCAGGCCAAGGGACTGGAGCGCGCGGCAGCCAGACAATTGGCGGATAACTTGATTCGCGATCCGAATAAGGCCCTGGATACCCTGGCGCGCGAGGAGTTGGGCCTCAATCCGGAGGAACTGGGCTCGCCGCCGGCGGCCGCCATCTCGTCCTTTCTGGCCTTCGCGCTGGGCGCGTTCATGCCGCTGCTGCCGTTCTTGCTGCTGCATGGCCCATTGGCGCTGTACGGCATGATGGCGGTTACGGCTGTCTGTCTGTTCGGGGTTGGCGCCGCCCTAAGCCTGTTTACCGGCCGCCAGGCCTGGCGGGGTGGCTTCCGGATGCTGCTGATCGGCGCGGCCGCCGGTGCCGCCACCTGGGCCATCGGGCGGGCGCTAGGGGTGGCCCTGAGTTAAAATTCGCATTAAAGCTTAGAACGAGAAAAAGACATGGCCGAGCATATCTTCAGCATGGAGTTCTTCCCGCCCAAGACGGCGGAGGGCGCGGCCAAGCTACGCGAGACCCGGCGGCAACTGGCGCAGTTGAAACCGCGATTCTTTTCCGTGACCTTCGGCGCCGGCGGCTCCACCCGCGAGCGCACCCTGGAAACCGTGCTGGAAATACAAAGCGAGGGACTGGGCGCAGCGCCCCATCTGTCGTGCATCGGCTCCACCGAGGAAAACATCCGCGAGATACTGCAAACATATAAGGCCCACGGCATCCGGCATATCGTCGCGCTGCGTGGCGACCTGCCGTCCGGGGTAGCCGATCCGGGCGAATTCCGCTACGCCAACGAACTGGTGGCGTTCATCCGCAAGGAGACCGGCGACTGGTTCGAGATCGAGGTGGCCGCCTACCCGGAAATGCACCCTCAGGCCCGGAATTATCAGCAGGACCTGCTCAACTTTAAGCGCAAGGTTGAGGCCGGCGCCAACGCTGCCATCACACAATATTTCTTCAATGCCGATGCCTATTTCCAGTTTCGTGACGAGTGTCTGGCACTGGGCATTGATATCCCCGTCGTGCCGGGCATCATGCCGATCTCCAACTACGGTCAACTAGCACGCTTTTCAGCCATGTGCGGCGCGGAAATTCCGCGCTGGTTGGCCAAGAAGCTGGAGAGTTATTACGACGATAGCGCCTCGATCAAGGCCTTCGGCCTGGATTTCATGACTCAGTTGTGCGACCGTTTGTTGACCAACGAGGCGCCCGGACTGCACTTTTACACCCTGAACCAGGCCGGCTTGACCTCGACCTTGTGGCAGCGCCTGGGGCTGTCTCGATAAAGGCCTATCGCTAATGCGCATCCTGCTGGCCGACGATCACCCGCTATTTCGAGAAGGGGTAAAGCCGGTGCTGATGAAGCTGGCGGCAGAGGTTACGTTGTTCGAGGCCAAGGACTACCCGGCCGCGTTTGAGCTGGCGCAAAGGCAAGACGATCTCGATCTGGCGCTGCTCGACCTATATATGCCAGGCATGGCCGGGGCCGACGGCGTGAAACGATTCCGGGCCTTGTTTCCGCACATCCCGCTGGTGGTCTTGTCCGCCGTCGAGGAACGCGATCAAATCGAGCGACTGCTCGCCTGCGGCGCACTGGGCTTCATCGGCAAAGACTCGTCCAGTGAGGTCATACTCAGCGCCTTGAACCTGGTCCTGGCCGGCGGCGTCTATGTGCCACCCTCGCTGTCGCCTGGCGCCCCGGACGGCGCCGCCCGCCTGATCGAGCTGGCCGATGGCCGCCAGAAAAGCCTGTCCCGGCGGCAGATCGAGGTGTTGCGAGAGCTGGCCAAGGGCCAGAACAATAGACAGATCGCGCAAAATCTAAAGGTCACCGAAGGGACGGTAAAGATACATCTGGCGGCGGTGTTCCGTATTCTCGACGTCTCTAGCCGTACTGAGGCGCTGCTATTGGCCCAGAAGATGGGGCTGGGCCAAACCGATTGACCGCCGTTCGGGCTATGGCGCTTGAATGGCATCGCCCCTACCACCGCGCATCGATACCCGCCAAGTGACTGAGCCGCCCCGACTGACTGCCCGCAAAACGCTGTTCCATGGCCTGCGCAGCCGGATCATGGCGGTGGCCATGATCCCACTGTTGTTGGCCAGCAGCCTGTTGGCGGTCTATTTCGTCCATCGGGAAATTGCTGCCGGGTGGGCCGCCCTGGATGAACGCGGCAGCGAAGTGGCGCAACGGCTCGCCGAATCGGCGGCATTCGACCTGGCGGCCGGCAACGATGACTATCTCAAGCGCTTGCTGGACTATGAGCGGGTGGCGCAAGACTGTATCGCCCTTGGCATCGCCGACCGGCCCGGTCATTGGCGGCTGGTTAGCGGCCAGGCCGGGATACTCCCCGTACCGGTCGCGGCGGCCCGGCCGCTAGTCTGGAGGTCCACTGGCCTGGCCTTTTTTCGTTACCCGGTCAGCCTGCAAAAACGGGCCGAGAACGATCCCTATCTGGCCGATGGTCAGCAAACCAAAGTCACGCTGGGCGAGGTGCTCGTTGTCCTGAGCACCAGACCCATCGAACAGGCCAGGCAACATATCCTGCTGGCTACACTGGGTTTTACCTCAATCCTGCTACTGGCCGCTGGGGCCTTGGCCTGGCGACTTGGCCAGACCTTGACTCGGCCGCTACATGCCGTGATTGCGGCCGTGCGTGGCGTAGCCAGCGGCGATCTAAGCATCCGGGTGAGCGAGTCGGCCCAGGGTGAACTAGGCGAACTGGAACGCGGCGTCAATCAGATGGCCGAGGTGATAGCGCGGCACGCCGAGGAAATGTCGCAGCGGATCGAGGAAGCGACCCGCGAACTGCGCAGCCAGAAGTTGGCCGCCGAGGCCGCCGTCAAGGCCCGTTCGAGGTTCCTGGCAGCTGCCAGCCATGACCTGCGTCAACCCATGCAAGCGCTCATACTGCTGGTCGAGGCATTGAAGGAAACATTGCGAGGTGCGGGCGGCGAACCGTTGCGCCTGACCGAATTCATTAATGCCTCCGCCCACGCTATGGAGTCTCTGCTCAATGCCTTGCTGGATATATCGAAGCTCGATGCCGGGGTGGTGGTGGCGCGACCGGAGTGTTTCGCGGTCGACCGGGTGTTCCAACATTTGGTGCGCCAGTATGGGCCGCTGGCCGCCGAAAAGGGCATTCAATTGCGGGTCCATGGCACGGCCGCCACGTTGTTCAGCGACCCGGTGCTGGTGGAGCGCATCCTCGGTAACCTGCTCGCCAATGCCATTCGCTATACCGATCAGGGCCGGGTCATCCTCGGCCTGAGACGGGTGCAGCAAGATTGGGCGCTGATCGAAGTATGGGACAGCGGCAAAGGCATAGCCGAGGCGTTCCAGGAGCGAATTTTCGAGGAATACTTCCAACTGGAAAACCCGGAACGGGGCCGGGATAAAGGCTTGGGCCTCGGTCTGGCCATCGTCCAGCGGCTGGCGCGGCTACTGGGTAGCCCGGTTGCGGTCCATTCCACCCTGGGCAAAGGCTCCTGCTTCAGTATCCGGCTGACGCGCTGCGAGCCGCCGACCAGCCAGGAGGAAATCACCCCACCTCGGGAAGAGGCTGTCGTGGCAAGAAATGGCCTGCCGCCGCTGGTCGCTTTCATCGACGATGATGAAACGATACTGGAGGCCATGACCCTGGTATTCGACCAATGGGGCATCGACCTCGCGGTCGGCTTCGACGTCAACCAGATCAAGGCGGACCTAGAGGAACTGGGCCGAAAGCCCGATGCCATCCTCACCGATTACCGGCTGCGCGATGGCCGGACCGGGGTCGAGGCGATCGCCGAATTGCGCGCCGCATTCGGGCCGGCGATTCCCGCCGTATTGCTTACTGGCGACACCGCGGCCACCACCATCCAGGCGATCTCGAATTCCGGACTGCCGGTATTGCACAAACCGCTCCAGCCGGCGAGGCTGAGGGCCTATCTCAATCACATGCTGACCGGATACCAGGAACCGGCGCCAGACTAGATCGCCACGTTCTCCCTCGGCGGAATCAGGCCAGCCCGAGGTACTCCAGGATGCCCTTGGCGGCCTCGCGGCCTTCCCAGACGGCGGTGACCACCAGGTCGGAGCCGCGTACCATGTCGCCGCCGGCGAATACCTTTTCGTTACCGGTCTGGTAGTTGTGTTTGAAGCCCTTGGCGACGACCCGGCCGTTTTGCTCCGTGGCAATGCCGAAATCGGCGAACCAGGGTTGCGGGCTGGGCCGAAAGCCGAAGGCGACCAGGATACGGTCACAGGGCACGATCTCTTCCGAGCCTTCGACCACCACCGGGACGCGGCGACCACGAGCGTCGGGCTCGCCCAGCGTGGTGGTGACCAGCTTGATGCCTTCGACCTTGCCGTTGCCGACGATCTCGACCGGTTGACGGTTCCATAGGAATTGCACGCCTTCTTCCTTGGCATTGACCACTTCCCGTTTGGAACCGGGCATGTTGGCCTCGTCACGGCGGTAGGCGCAGGTGACGCTGGCCGCGCCCTGGCGGATGGAGGTGCGGTTGCAGTCCATGGCCGTGTCGCCGCCGCCCAGGACCACGACCTTGAGACCCTTCATGTCAATGAAGGTGTCCTGCTTGAGGCCCATGCAATTCTTGACATTGGAGATCAGGAACGGCAAGGCCGGCATCACGCCCGGCAGATCCTCGCCGGGGATGCCGGCCTGCATGAAGGTGTAGGTGCCCATGCCCAGGAACACGGCATCGTAGTCCTTGACCAGGTCGGCGAAGGCGACGTCCTTGCCGACCTCGGTGTCGAGGTGGAATGCGATGCCCATGCCTTCGAAGATTGCGCGCCGGCGCGACATCACCGTTTTTTCCATCTTGAATTCGGGGATGCCGAAGGTGAGCAGGCCGCCGATCTCCGGGTGGCGGTCGAATACCGTCGGTGCGACGCCATTGCGCGCCAGCACGTCGGCGCAGGCTAGCCCGGCTGGACCGGCGCCGACGATGGCCACCCGCTTGCCGGTGGCGACCACCTTGGACATGTCCGGCCGCCAGCCCTGGGCGAAGGCGGTCTCACTGATGTATTTCTCGATCTGGCCGATGGTGACGGCGCCGAAGTTGCACTGATTCAGGGTGCAGGCGCCCTCGCACAGGCGATCTTGTGGGCAGACCCGGCCGCACACCTCGGGCAGCGAGTTGGTCTGGTGCGACAACTCGGCGGCCTCGATGAGGCGGCCTTCGTCGACCAGCTTGAGCCAGTTGGGGATGTAGTTGTGCACCGGGCACTTCCACTCACAATAGGGGTTGCCGCAAGCTAGACAACGGTCGGCCTGCTCCCTGGCCTGGTCGCGGTCCATCGGCGCATAGATTTCCTTGAACTCAGCCTTGCGCACCTCGGCCGGGGTTTTGGCGCCATCGCGGCGGGCGATTTTCAGAAACTGGAATACGTCGGACATGGCATTAATCCTTCAACAGGCTGTCCAGGGTCAGGGCCTTGGGCTTCACCAGCCAGAACCGGTTCACCGCATCGTGCATATTTTCCAGCATCCAGCGGGCCCGCGCCGAGCCGGTGTAGAGCAGGTGTTCTTCCAGCCGGGCGCGCAAGAAGGCGCGGTGCTCGCTGGTCGGCTCGTCGTTGATGCGATTGATGTCGACCAATTCGTTGTTGTAACGCTCGGCGAAATGGCCGGCTTCGTCATAGATCAGAGCGAAGCCGCCGGTCATGCCGGCGCCGAAGTTCAGCCCGGTGTCGCCCAGGACGACGATGTAACCGCCAGTCATGTATTCGCAGCAGTGGTCGCCGACGCCTTCCACCACGGCCAGGGCGCCGGAGTTGCGCACGCCGAAGCGTTCGCCGGCCATGCCGGCGGCATACAACTCGCCGCCGGTGGCGCCGTACAGGCAGGTATTGCCGATGATGGTGGTCCGGTAGGCCTCGAAGCTGGATGCCTTGTCCGGGTAGACGATCAGCCGGCCGCCGGCCATACCCTTGCCGACATAGTCGTTGGCGTCGCCTTCCAGCTCCAGGGTCAGGCCCCGGTGGTTCCAGACGCCGAGGCTTTGGCCGGCGGAACCGGTCAGCTTGATGTGCAGACAGTCGCTGGGCAGTCCCTCAGCGCCGTGGGCGCGGGCGATCTCGCCGGACAGCCGGGCGCCGATCGAACGATTGACGTTACGGATCGGGTATGCCAGCCGTTGCGGGGTCTTGCTCTTGATGCCGGGCAGCGCGTCCTCGACCATCCGTTCGGCCAGCTCGCCCTTGTCGAAGGACGGGTTGCGCGCCTCGACGCAGAAGCGTGGCTCGGTTTCGGCGATGCCGCCCTGGCTCAATAGCTGGCCTAGCTTCAGCCGCTTCTGGCGGTCCGTTGCGCCATCCAGAAGTTCCAGCAGGTCGGTGCGGCCGATCAGATCCTCGAACCGTTTGATGCCCAACTGGGCTAGCCACTCACGGGTTTCCATGGCGATGAAGGTGAAGAAATTGATCACCATCTCCGGCAGGCCGACAAAGTGTTCGCGGCGCAGCTTGGCGTCCTGGGTGGCGACGCCGGTGGCGCAGTTGTTGAGATGACAGATGCGCAGGTACTTGCAGCCCAGGGCGATCATCGGCGCGGTGCCGAAGCCGAAGCTCTCGGCGCCCATGATGCCCGCCTTGATGACATCGAGTCCGGTCTTGAGACCGCCGTCAGTCTGCACCCTCACCCGGCCCCTAAGGCCGTTGGCGCGTAACACCTGCTGGGCCTCGGTCAGACCTAGTTCCCACGGTGTGCCGGCGTACTTGACCGAGGTCAGCGGGCTGGCGCCGGTGCCGCCGTCATAACCGGAGATGGTAATCAGGTCGGCGTAGGCCTTGGCCACCCCGGCGGCGATGGTGCCGACGCCGGGTTCGGCCACCAGCTTCACCGACACCAGGGCCGTCGGGTTGATCTGCTTGAGGTCGAATATGAGCTGGGCCAGGTCCTCGATGGAATAGATGTCGTGGTGAGGCGGCGGCGAGATCAGGGTGATGCCGGGCTTGGTGCAGCGCAGCCGGGCGATGATCTCGGAGACCTTGCCGCCGGGCAGTTGGCCGCCCTCGCCGGGCTTGGCGCCCTGGGCGATCTTGATCTGCAAGACCTCGGCGTTGACCAGGTAGTGCGGGGTGACGCCGAAACGGCCAGAGGCGACCTGCTTGATCTTGGACATCTTGACCGTGCCATAACGGGCCGGGTCTTCGCCACCCTCGCCGGAGTTAGAGCGGCCGCCGATGCGGTTCATGCCTTCTGCCAGCGCCTCGTGCGCCTCTGGCGACAGGGCGCCGAGCGACATGCCGGCGGAGTCGAAACGTTTGAGGATGGCCTCGACCGGCTCCACTTCGGCGAGGTCGATCGGCGTCGCGTCTTTCAACCGCATCAGGTCGCGGAACATGGCCGGCGGCCGGCTGTTGACCAGCTCGGCATAGCGTTTGTAGGCCGTGTAGTCGCCGGTCCGAACCGCCGCTTGCAGGGCCTGGACCACGTCCGGGTTGTAGGCGTGAAACTCCTCGCCATACATGAACTTGAGCAGGCCGCCGGCGGCGATCGGCCGCATCGGATTGAAGGCAGCGCGGTTGAGCCGCTGCTGGTCGGCCTCGAAGTCTTCGAAGGTCGCGCCGGAAACCCGCGAGACCGAGCCCTTCAGGCACATAGCCACTACATCTTCGTGCATCCCGACCACTTCGAAGAGTTGCGCGCCGCGATAGCTGGCGATGGCTGAGATGCCCATTTTGGACATTACCTTCAAGAGACCCTTGCCGACCCCCTTGCGATAGTTGGCCAGCGCTCGGTGGGCCGAGCGCTTGATTTCACCGGCGCGCACCAGGTCCAGGATGCACTGATAGGCCAGGTAGGGATAGACGGCGGTGGCGCCGTAGCCGATCAGGCTGGCGATCTGGTGCGGGTCGCGGGCGCAGCCGGTCTCGACGATCAGGTTGCAGTCGCAACGCAGGCCGGCGTCGATCAGGCCATGGTGTACCGCGCCAACCGCGAACAGCGCGTGGATGGGCAGCCGGGCCGGGTCGATGGCCCGGTCGCTCAGCACGATCAGCACCTTGCCTGAGCGGACTGCGGCCACCGCGTCTGCGGCCAGTTTGGCCAGCGCGGCCCGAAGGTTCAGCGCCTTCGGGTCGTAATAGAGGTCAAGGCTGACCGGGGCATAGGCCGGGTCGCTCTGGCTGGTCACTGCCACAAACTTGTCGTGCGACAGCACCGGCGAGGTCACCGCTATGCGCTGGGCGTGGATCGCGGTCTCCTCGAACAGGTTCATCTCGCGGCCGAATTCGGTGTGCAGCGACATCACCACCGCCTCGCGGATCGGGTCGATGGGCGGATTGGTGACTTGGGCGAATTGCTGGCGCAGGTAATCGAACGGCGATCTGACCTTCTGGCTCAACACCGCCATCGGGGTATCGTCACCCATGGAGCCAACCGCCTCCTGACCGTCCTCGGCCAATACCCGGATGACCTGGTCGAGTTCCTCGAAACTGACATTGAACAGTTTCTGGTAAGTCGTCACGGCGTCGGTAGCCATCGCCGGCGCGTTGGCATCCTGCTCGGAACCGAGATCGAGCCGACGGGCATATTGGTTGAGCCAGTCGCGGTAAGGGTGACGGCCCTTCAGTTGGTTGTCGATGTCCTCGGGCAGCAGGAAGCGACCGGTTTGCAAATCAGCCGCGACCATCTGGCCGGGCCGCACCCGACCCTTGGCGACGATGTTTTCGGGGCCGCCATAATCCCACACCCCGACCTCTGACGAGATGGTGACGAAACGGTCCTTGGTAATTACATAGCGGGCGGGTCTGAGGCCGTTGCGGTCGAGCAGGCAGACACCATAGCGGCCGTCGGTCATGACGATGCCGGCGGGACCGTCCCACGGCTCCATGTGCATGGAGTTGTATTCGTAGAAGGCCCTGAGTTCCGGGTCCATGTTGGTGACGTTCTGCCAGGCCGGCGGCACCATCATGCGCATGGCGTGGAACAGGCTGGTGCCGCCCATGACCAGGCCTTCCAGCATGTTGTCAAAGCTCATCGAGTCGGAGCCCTTGACACCGACTATCGGCCGGACGTCGTCCATATTGGGGATCAGTGGCGACGCGAACTTGCACTCGCGGGCACGCGACCAGTTGCGGTTGCCCTGTAGGGTGTTGATCTCGCCATTGTGGGCCAGGTAGCGGAACGGCTGGGCCAGCCGCCACTCGGGCCAGGTGTTGGTCGAGAAACGCTGGTGGAACACCGCCAGCGAGGAGGCGAAGCGCGCGTCGTTGAGGTCGGGGTAGAACACCGGCAGGTAATCCGGCATCACCAGGCCCTTGTAGGCGATCACCCGGCCGGACAGGGTCGGCATATAGAAGGCGGCATCATCGGCCAGCGCCTTTTCCACCGTGCGCCGGGCGATATACAGCTTGCGCTCGAAGATATCGGCGTCGACCGTGTCCGGACAGTTGACGAATATCTGCTCGATCGTCGGCAGGCTCTTGAGGGCGTATTCACCCAGGGCGCTGTTATCGGTGGATACCTTGCGGAAACCGGCGACGGCCAGGCCCTGGCCCAGCAACTCGGCGGCCAGGAGGTCGCGGGCGCGCTGGGCGAGGCCGGCATCCCGGTTCAGGAACACCAGGCCGGCGGCGTAGCGTTCGCTCAAAGCGATGTCGGCCTCGGCCGCCACGGTTCGCAGGAAGCCATCCGGCTTCTTGAACAAGAGGCCGCAGCCATCGCCCGACTTGCCGTCAGCAGCGACCGCGCCGCGGTGCGTCATGCAGGCCAGTGAGGCGATGGCGGTCTGCACCAGCTTGTGGCTAGGCTGGTCATCCAGTTGCGCGATCAAGCCGAAACCGCAGCTATCCTGCTCGAAATCGGGGCTGTAGAGCGTGCCGCTTAGGCGGCTTTGTCGATCGTCCATTTTCTTATTGATCGCCAGTCGAACTGTCTGGGTAAAAGGGCGGGAATTCTAAGCCCAAACAAGGGCTTCCTCCAAACACCCCGGATAGCCTGGCCACTGGTATGGTCATTCACCTCCGGCTGGGGCGGCGGCGGCGAAGTCGTGCGCCTTCCGGCACAGCCCAGCCATCTCGCACCAGGCGCAGGTTTCGGACGCACCGTTGGCCGGCAGTGGGGCGCCATCCAGCAACGCGGCGAAGGTATCCCGCAACCGCCCGGCTTCGGCCTTAGCGGCCTCGGCAAGGGGTTGGCCAAGCAGGACCAGATCGACCTTGTCGTCGTCCAGGGCAACCAGCCCAGCCTGCGCGGCGCCGGTCAGCAGGCCATAAAAAGGCAGTTGCACATCCTCGCCCGGCGTTTTCAGCTTGCCCTTCAACTTCTGCAACGACTGGGCCTTATAGTCGATGACTGCCAGCCCATCGGGGCCTTCGTCCAGACGGTCGAGGCGGCCGTAGAGTGACACTTGCCGGCCTTCCGGCAAGGCCAGCTCGCGGCTGAATTCGCGCTCAGCCGCTTGCCAGCGCCAGCCGGCCGCCTCACGTGCCAGCGCCCAACCGAGATACGCCGGGATGCGCCCCTGCCAGCGCAAGCGCCAGCCCTGGGCCAGGTAATAGACCGCTTCGCGGGGGCTGAATATCTGGTGACTGATCAACTCCAGATCGGCCTCTAATTGCGCCCGTGGCGTCTCGGCCAATAGTGGATGCCGGCTATGAAAGCGGTTCAGGATCGCGTGTACCAATTCGCCGTAATCAGCCTTCGCCATCTCCTCGGCCACCTCTTCCGCCTCGCCGAGGCCCAAGTCGTAATGGGCGAAATAACGGTATGGACAGCTCACCAGGCGCTGCCAGCCGCTGGCTGAAAGCCGCTCCGGGAGCCGCGACAAGCCTGGCCAGGCGACCGCCTCGGTTCGTCGCGCGGGCTGGCCCGCAGCCGTCTGAGTCGCAGCGGCGGCCAAATCGGCGCCATAGGCCAGCTTGTGCAGGGTGGTCAGCAAGCTCAACCACGGACTGGGTGGGTTGGCCTCCTTGCCGCGCCGCGCCTGCCAGCACAACAAGACACTATCGGCACGGCTAGACACGTCGATCAAGGCCTCCAGCGCCTCTCCCTGGCGCTGGGCCTGGCCGGGCAAGCCCAGTTGCCGGCGCAAGGCATCGTTGAACACCGCCGAGGGGGCGGCGGGCGGCAAATGGCCGGCATCGGCGCCCAATATCACGACGGCCTCGAAGTCGCGTAATCGGGCCGCCGCCAGATGGGTCAGGCGGATCGGACTGTCGATCTCGTTTTCCTGGAAGGTCGCCTGATCCAGTTGCAGGTTAAGCCAGCCGCGCCACTTCGCCAGCGGCAAACGGGTCCGATCGGCGATCAGCTCCCGGTGCAACCGGTGCAGCAGTTCCATGAGTTGGCGGCCCGCTGGGTCGGCCTCGATCGCGGCGCTCGCGGCCAAGTCGTCCAGCGCCGCAAACAATATTTCCAGCCAGCCGGACAGTGTTTGCCGGTGCGCGTCGCGGAAGCGATTCGCCGCCTTGGCCAAGCGCGCCAGCATCGGCATGGCCGAGGTCGCTTCGACCTGAGCCAGGACGATCAGCCGAGACAAGCCGGTCACCACATCGCGATGGGCGATCAGGCGTTCCAGCTCGGCCAAGGCGGCCAGCCGGTGGTCGGCCGCGAGGTCGCCGAACACGAATGGCGACTTCAAAAGGTCAAGCAGGTCGCGATGATAAAAGTCATCCTGCAACAGCGTGAACCAGCGATCCAGTACATGGCTGACCGACGCGGTGGAAAAGGTCCAGCCAGTCTCGTCCTGCATCAGGATGGCATCCCGCTCCAGCACCGCGCGCAGGCGTCGCGCCACCAGCCGGTCGAGGGCAATCACGGCGATAGCGCGCCGGCCCTCGGCCAGCCAACGCTTGATCGCGTCGGCCGCCGAGCGCGCCGCCATCTCCATATCGGTTGCCGCCAGGATGGCCAACTGGCCAGCCAGCGGACTCTCCGGCGTTGCCGCCGCCAGCTTGGCGGCCCGCGCGGGCAGGGAATCGTCTCCCGGCCGCCAGGCCGCCCACAGCATCGGCTGGCGTTCCGGGTAGGGTGCCGACACAGGCAATTCCCGCAGACCGACCGACCCCCGACAATGCGCCAGAAAACGCTGTTCCAACTGGCTCAAGCCGTGTAGCCCCAGGCTGTAAAGCGGCCCGGACGCTGTCGCCAACCAGCGCGCCAACTGCCTGGCGTAGGCCTTCCTGCCGCCGTTCTCGGACTGTTGATAGGCCCGCCAAAGCTCAAACACCATCCTGGCCTCACGATCCAGTGGCGCGGCCAGTTTGCGCCGGGCGGCCTGCTCCACCTGGGCAGCGAAGCCGGCATACTGGTCCGGCGGCGCCAACAATGCGTCATCCAATTCCAGCAACAGTTCATGCAGCGCCTGGGCCTGGGGCCAAAGCGCCGCCTCATCCAGCCAGTCGATGCGCGACAGAAAACCGTATACGCTGGCTAGCCGCTGGCTATCCGGCTCGGGTTCTGCTGCGTCGCGCAGGGTTGCGGCCAAGGCCGGCAAGGTCATTAATTGTGGCGGCAGAAAGACCGTATCGCCCAACTCCAAGCTCAGCGCGGCAAGGAAAGGCACCCGGACATGATGATGCGGGACCAGCACGGTAATAGCCGACAGATCGGGCAGATGATCGCGATGATCAGAAAGAAGCGCGGCCGCCGCCGCCTGAAAGGTTTGCGCCATGGCCGCATTCTAAGACAGCGGCCTTTGCCGACGGTCAATATTGCAAAGGAGCGGCCGCCGCTTTCATTCACCCATTTATCCCACTTGCAAAAGTGGTACTGCGAATTTGAAGCCGCGCATTGAACCCGGATCATGAAACGCTACGCGCTTCATTAAAGGTCACCCCAGCGGCTTTGCATGGCCGCGAGAGCGGCCAAGGCAGCGGTCTCGGTGCGCAAGATGCGCGGTCCCAACGACAGCCGGGTAAAACCGGCCCGTATGGCGGCCTCCCGTTCGTTGCCATCAAAACCGCCCTCCGGCCCGGCCAGCAGGGTCACAACCTCAACTGGCGCACTCAGGTCGCGCAGCCTGGAGGTCGCCTCCGGGTCCAGCAGGAACCGCTGTCCGGCCAGCTTTGGCACGCTTGCAAGCCATTCCGGGAAATCCAGGATGGCGGCGACCGGGGGCACGTGGTTGCGACCACACTGCTCGCAGGCCGAGACCACCACGCCCTGCCAGTGCAGCCGTCGTTTGTGCCGCTTGTCATCGTCCAGGCGGACGATGGTGCGTTTCATCGTCACCGGCTGGATCGCCGTCACGCCCAGTTCCACCGCCTTTTGCAGGGTGTAGTCCATGCGTTCGCCGCTCGATATGCCCTGCACCAGGGTGATGTCGAGCGGCGATTCACGCTCGGGCGAACAGGCGCTCTTGAGCCGCACTTCTGCGCCCTTGCCGCTTTTGAACAACTGGCCGAGACACTCCGAGCCATCACCATTGAACAGGATGATGTCGTCACCGTCGCGCAGGCGCAAAACGCCCACGGCATGACGCGCAACCTCATCAGGCAGGGTAACCTGACGGCCGGGTGGCAAGGGCATGGCGCAGTAGAAGCGGGGGATAGGCATGGCTTAAGGGGGGGCTCTTCGGTCGATGGTATTATCGGGCAAAACATCATTGGAGTTAGTACATGGTACGCATGGAAACCCCCGTTTGCGCATTTGGCTGGCAGGCGCCCGACTTCGACCTGCCTGGCGTCGATGGCAAACGCTACATGTTGCGGGATGTGGCCGGCCCCAATGGCCTCTTGGTCATGTTTATCTGTAACCACTGTCCCTATGTCAAGGCGGTCATCCGGCGCATCGTGCGCGACGTCAACGACCTCAAGGCGCTGGGTGTCGGCGCCATCGCCATCATGTCGAACGACCCCACCGAGTACCCCGAGGACAGCTTCGAGAACATGAAGCGGGTGGCGGCGCAACTGAGCTTCCCTATGCCCTATGTGCTCGACCAAAGTCAGGCGGTCGCCAAGGCCTATGGCGCCGTGTGCACCCCGGACTTCTTTGGTTTCAACGGCCGGTTGGAGTTGCAATATCGTGGCCGGCTGGATGAATCGCGCAAGGAAACCGCGCCCGAGGGTGTCCGCCGTGACCTGTTCGAGGCCATGAAGCGGGTCGCCGAGACGGGTCGGGGACCGGTTGAACAGATACCGAGCATGGGCTGCTCGATCAAGTGGCGGGAATGAACGCCATTCTGGATCAGGTCATCGCCGCCGTCCGCGAAGTCGGGCGCACCGAGGTCATGCCTCGCTATCTGAAGGTGGCCCATACCCGCAAGGACGACGGCAGCCTGTTAACCGAGGCCGACCTGGCGGCCCAGCAAGCCCTGATCGCCCGGCTTCAAGCCATCGCGCCGTACCCGGTGTTGGGCGAAGAGATGGCTGATGCTGCCCACCAGCGGCTTTGGGATGAGGGCCGCGACGGCCTGTGGTGCGTCGATCCGATCGATGGCACTACCAATTTCGTCACCGGTCTGCCCTTCTTCGCCATGTCGATCGCCCTGATGAAGCAGGGCCGGCCGGTGCTGGGCGTGGTCTACGATCCCCAGTCCGACGAATGCTTTCACGCCGAGTTCGGCCATGGCGCCTTTCTTAACGGCGCCCGGCTGCCGCTGAAAACCGCGCCGGACCGCCTGGACCGGTGCATCGCCGGGGTCGATTTCAAGCGCATCCCGCGCGCCCTGGCCGGCCGGCTGGCCGCCGAGCATCCTTACAGTTCCCAGCGCAACCTCGGCGCCAGCACCCTGGATTGGTGTTATCTGGCGGCCGGACGGTTTTATGTCTATCTGCATGGCGGGCAGAAGTTATGGGATTACGCGGCGGGCGCCTTGATTCTGGAAGAGGCGGGCGGTCAGGTCGGTCAGATCGACGGCGAACCGTTTTGGCAAGGCGACCCCTGGACCCGCTCGGTACTGGCGGCGAATACGCCGGCCTTGTACCGGCAATGGCGGGCCTGGCTGGATCAGCCCCTTTCGGACCGCGCGCTATAACAAGGTTCGACGCAACAAACACCAAAATATGCGGAAGATATGCTACTTGGCTGGACCCCCTTGCTTGTGCGCCGGGCCAGCCTGGCGAGGATATCCGCCGGCAGTTTGGCAAACAGGCGTAGGCGCCTGAGTCCGTCCGCCACGTTCACGCGGCACCCCCGGCAGCGCTTTCCAGGTGGATGGTCCGGGTCGGGAAGGCGATCTCGGCGCCGTGACGGCCGATGATCTCAGCGACCTTGAGCAGGATGTCCTGCTTGATCTCGTGATAGCGCACCCACTTGATGGTCCTGGTGAAGGTGTAGATGAAGAAGTTGAGTGAGGAATCGGCGAATTCGTTGAAGTTCACGATCAGGGTCTGGTCGGTGTCGATTTCCGGGTGGTTCAGCAGCATGGCCTTCACCTCGGCGATGATGGCGGCCATCTTGTCCAGGTCCTGGTAGCGGATGCCGATGGTTTCCTTGATGCGCCGGTTGCTCATGCGCGAAGGGTTTTCCACCACGATGGTGGTGAACAGCGCATTCGGCACATAGACCGGGTTCTTGTTGAACCGGCGGATGCGGGTGTGGCGCCAGCTGATGTACTCCACCGTGCCCTCGATATCCTTGTCCGGCGAGCGGACCCAGTCGCCAACCGAGAAGGGCCGGTCCAGGTAGATGGTCAGGCCGCCGAAGAAGTTGGCCAGGATGTCCTTGGCGGCGAAGCCGATGGCGATGCCGCCGATGCCGCCGGCGGCGAGTATCCCGGCGATGCTGATGCCCAGGGTTTGCATGACAATCAGGGCGCTGACGACAAGTATGGTTAGCTTTATCAGCTTGCTGACGGCATCCACCGTGGCGCGGTCCACTTCCCCGCTGGCCACTTCCCGGGAGGTGATGATGTTGTCGGCCACGTTGCCGGTCAGCAGGATCAGGAACCAGGCCAGATTGGCCACCACGCCGACGTTGCGCAGCGGCGGTACCAACTCGAAGATGGGCGCGCCCAGGTGTTTGCCGAGAATGTCGGCGGCCGCGGCGAGGCCGACCAGCCAGATGGTCAGGCGCAACGGCTTCACGGCGGCGCGGATGAGCGCGTCATCCCAGACGTTGGCGGTCTTGGAAGCGGCCTTCTCGGCATGGCGAAGCAGGTAGTAGACGGCAATGTTCACGGCCGTGACGACCATGATGACAACCAATACCTCCGGTAACCATGACTCGCCCAGGAAGGCGAAGCCGTATCGGTCGGCCAACTCTTGCATCCGGTTTATTCCGTGCTTATCCGGTTGTCACAGACAAACACTACCGGTAGTATGTTGTGTATCTTGCCAACGAGGAGCAATCGATGGTTATCGACGTGCTTGAGCGAGACGATCTGCCGTTCCCGCGCTCGCTGCCGGAGTTTCAACGACTGTTTCCGGATGAGGCCGCGTGCGCGGCCTACCTTGAGCGGGCG
>PFGT01000002.1:49162-49923 GCA_002782005.1 Hydrogenophilales bacterium CG12_big_fil_rev_8_21_14_0_65_61_21
GGTAACGGTTTCGCGTGTCCCCACTGTGATACGTCCGGCGAACCTTACCGATACAGCACTCGCCCTGGTGTTCTTTGCTGTCGGCATTGCCGACGGGAAACCCGCCTCACGGCGGACACCGTCATGGAGCGTACCCACACGCCACTTTCTGTCTGGTTCTGGGCTGCGTACCTCGTCACCAGCCAGACGCCCGGCATGTCGGCTGTTCAGTTTCAGCGCCAGCTCGGGCTTTCGCGCTACGAAACGGCGTTTCAAATTCTCCACAAGCTGCGCGCTGGCATGGTGCGACCGGATCAGGACAGGATCGGCGGCAAGCCGGATATCGTTGTGGAAGCCGATGAAACCTACGTGGGCGGACGTACGCGCGGCAAGGGGCGGGGTGTCCACGATATGTCCATTGTGGCGTGTGCCGTCGAAGTACGCCAGCGCAAGCGTACAGGGAGCCTCAACAAGCGAAAGACCGGGCGTTACGCCGGGCGCGTCAGGCTCGCGGTGGTGCCGGATAGAAGCGCCAAGTCGCTGGTCGGTTTCATCGAGCATGCCGTTGCGCCAGGCTCCTCCGTTATCACCGATGACTGGTGCAGTTATGCGACGCTCGGAAAACGCGGATTTCTTCATACCGCCATCGCCGAGCGAGGCGACACGCAAGTCGCGGAAACCTTTCTGCCCATCATTCACCTCGTGTTCTCCAATCTTAAAACCTGGCTTCGCGGCATCCATCACGGTGTCAGCGAACAACACCTGCAGGCATACCTCAACGA
>PFGT01000093.1 GCA_002782005.1 Hydrogenophilales bacterium CG12_big_fil_rev_8_21_14_0_65_61_21
GACACCCATCCAGGCATTGAAAAAATGGCAGACGGAAAAACCCGAATTATTCGTCAAGCGCGTTTATAAACAGGCGGGACTTGACACCCGTCAGCTTCAATTCCGGGTTATGCGGCGTTCCCGAGAAGAGCCTTTAGCTGTTCGATGGTCAAAGGAGGGCGCTGGCGATGTATCATCGAATGGCAGTTCGAGCATAGGGGTCTGAGGTCCCTTATCGGATCGACCGAGCGCGCTTCACCGCTGCGGCTGAGAGGATCAAGGTGATGCACCTCAATGAAGCCCTGTCCATGCGCTCCGTATCTAGCTCCGAAATCAAAACCGCACGCAACACATTCGGATCCGTAGTGAGCAATGCAGCGCCTCCGAGCCTCCCTATCTCTCTCGTACCTATTTACGGTCACCTGGATCGTGCTGCCTTCTACAAAGCTACCTTCTGAAGGCCCTTCGTCGGGAGCAAGTTCGGGCCCATCGTCGTCGAGAGTTAAAAAGGTGGGTGTGTGACAAATGGCATACGGGCGGATGAAACCATAGGCGATCGGTTCACCGGTCGAGCGAAGTACCAGTTCCTGCGGCGAACGGCGGCCTCGCAACGCCCGGAGGCGGTCAACCGTGTACCGCGTCCTGCCATCCAGTAACTGGATGTCTTCGAGCAGGCCCCAGTACAAAAGCCTTGAACAGTCCTTTGCGTCTGCGAGAAGGAGCGGAAGCCTTTGGCCTTCCATCTCGCCTTCTGCTTTCAGCTGCACCCCGCCTTTCCAAGTGCGAGCCTCTTCGCCCACAAACTTCCCTCCCTCTAGCGCTACGGGATCAAGGCGGTCTCGGCTTACGATGGTGTAAACGCAATATCCAGTCAGCTCGTTGCTCATTGGTCGGTCCGCCTAACGTTCAAGGTCAGGGACGCTGCGCGGCTTTATCGCGCAGCGTCCCCTGCACCGCAGTGTTAGCCCTCTCACTACTTGACCTTAACGGTCTTACCTTGGTCTTCGATGAGCGCAGCAAATTGAACCCAGGTAAGGCGCTTCTTGTTCACCGAGTTTCCCTTGGGAAGCCACTCAATATTGCCTTTGCTGATAAGCAACGTTCCAAGTTTGGAGGGTTTGCCGCCATTGATGGTTTTTACTTCGATCTCCAAGTCCTTGTGAGCGACAACCTTCGTATGCAACTTCGCGCTTACCTCATGGGCCATGTTTTTCTCCTATTTCTCATGATGTTTGGATGGGCTATTCGGACAGCCAGCACCAACTGATGTTGAACCGCACCAACGACACTTATTTGCACCGCTGCCGTGTCTATGCTTCTTCGTTGGGCTGTTTGGGCAGCCCGCTCCATAGCTAGATGAATTGCAAAACTCACACTTTTTTTCGTCTCCAGCGTGCTCATGCTTCTTGGTTGGGCTATTCGGGCAACCAGCCCCGAAACTGGACGAATTGCAGTACCTACATTTGCTCATGTGCATACTCCTTTGAGAGGGCTAACGTTGGACGTAACCGGACGACAAAAAGCGCAGCTTTTTGACGGTCCGGTTGACGGACTTGTTATGCATTGGAAATCTTCTCCCACTTATTCTCATAGGGTAAGAGGGCGTCCTTGACTTGGAACTCCTTCTTCCGCTGTTGAGTCGTGCCAAGTTGCTTGTTATTGCCTTTCGCCGCCAACGCCTCGGCCTTGGTCATAACGAAGAAGCGAGCCGCTTTGTTTTCGCCAACAATCACAACAACCAAGAAGTCATATTGCTTGTCGATGCGATCAATGGCGTTATTTGTGCTCTTGTTGTTCAGTTCCGTTGCCTTAACCTGAATCCTCACGACCTTTCCACTTGCAAGGATGGCGGTCAGATCAAAATCGGTCTGATTTGTTTTAATGGCTGGGTAAGCCTCAATATCCTGCTCAAGCAAGCAGGCGAGAACACGATATTCACCATATTTGCCAACGAACTTCATCAGCGCTCCTCAGTGAAATGCATAACGTAAAAGTAAGGGGCGCGCCGAAGGCGCGTCCCGCTTGACTGCCGGGCTAGGCGCGAGATTTATTTCAACGCTCATTTTCTAACCATCCCATTGCTGTAGGCGACATAAGCAAAAATTGCTAAGGTAACTGCGGTTAGTGTGATTAAACCAACTGATATACGAATTTGCCAAAACCTGCTCAATTTGCGAAAGCCAAACGCAAAGAAAATAAGCA
>PFGT01000100.1 GCA_002782005.1 Hydrogenophilales bacterium CG12_big_fil_rev_8_21_14_0_65_61_21
AATCGAAAAATTCGGCAATCTGGTTTCGAGGCGGAACAACCGCAGATTTATGCAACATGCGGGCCAGGTTAAAGCCTAGCCCGAAGAATCTGCCCGATCTCGTTGTCGTCCAGCACGATGGGGTTGGTTTTCATGCTGCTGCCACGGCTGTTGGCCACTATGCGTGGCACATCGTCTGCCGTCATTCCGTAGTTTACTAGTCGGGGAATCTCCAGTCGCTTGGTCCAGTTTTCCAGTATGTTGAGCAGAGCGGCATGGCTTGCCGCGCCGGTAAGCGGTTGGCGGCTAAGCAGACGGCCGACTACGGCGTATTTCTCCAGTACCGGACTGCTGGGTGCGCGATCCCGCAAAGCAGCAATATTAGACCGCGTCGCCACGGCGAGCAGCGTACCGCAGGCTACACCGTGGGGTATCGGAAAGAAGGCGCCTAATGGCGCGGCCAGGCCATGCACCGAACCCAGACCGGCTTGAGCCAGGGTAATGCCAGACAAAAGTGCCGCATAAGCCATCTTGCCGCGACAAGTTGCACCATCGTCGGTGCCTTCATACCACGGCAATAGGCCATCCCGTATGGCCTCCATGCCGCTCAGTGCCAGCGCATCGGTAAACGGATTGGCCTTGGTCGATACATAGGATTCCAGTAGTTGGGTAAAGGCATCCATGCCGTTAGCGGCGAGTACATTAGGCGGGCAGTTGGCCAGCAAATCGGGGTCGACCACGGCATATTCGGCGACCAGTTTCTCATCCCTGAATGACTTCTTGAAGCCGCCATCCCCGTGCCTGCTGAGTACTGAATTCTTGGTGGCTTCGGAACCGGTTCCGGCGGTCGTGGGGACGGCGATGAAAGGCGTGGCCGGGCCTCGGTAGGGCAACTCAGGGCCGACGCCCTCCAGATGGTCCATGACTGAGTTGCCAGGTTTGAGTAGGCCAGCGATGGCCTTGGCCGTATCCAGCGCGCTGCCGCCGCCGATGCCAACTACGGCATCGAATGTGCGGCCATGAAACGCTTGCACACAGCCATCGACCAAGGCTGGCGAAGGTTCATTATCGACTTGTACCATCTCCCAGGACAGCCCCATGTCACGTAGCTGGTTGGCCAGAGTTTGCCAGTGGGCACTGACCAGAAACGACCATGCGCCGGTTACGATCAGCAGTCGCCGACCGTATTGACTCAAGATGGCAGGCAAGTTACCGAGTGAGCCGGAGCCGAATTCGATGCGGGGTAGGCGGGCAATGTTGAAATGCGCGTTCACAATAAAAATCTGCTATGACTGGATCGTGACATGGTAAGTATTGGCTAGACGAGATGAATTTTATAGAGATACCTATCGATGCGAAGTGGATTGTCGAGGGATAGAAAGATGTTGACATGACCGGCAGAGGTCTCCATAATCCACCCTCTCAACCGATCGCGGGGTGGAGCAGTCTGGCAGCTCGTCGGGCTCATAACCCGAAGGTCACAGGTTCAAATCCTGTCCCCGCAACCAATTCATTTTTTGTTCGTTGACGTGTTGAGTGTTTGAAAAA
>PFGT01000045.1:0-4259 GCA_002782005.1 Hydrogenophilales bacterium CG12_big_fil_rev_8_21_14_0_65_61_21
GCGAGGCGAAGCGGATTGCCGTCGGCGGCAATCTCAAGGCGTAGCGCATCGGCCGCCGGCCTTCGCCGTGGATGAGGTAGGCGTCGGCACGCGCGCCTAGTGCCTTGGTCAGCGCTTGTTTGAGTTTGGATTTGCGTTCTTCGAAGTCGGCCTTGCCCATGCCGTCGCGGTAGCGGCGGGCGGTGGCGTCGTCGTTGCCGAGCGGGCCGAGGATGCGGTGGTATTCGGCCAGGTAGCCGGCGGCGTGGCCGGGTTCGGGGATGCCATCCTTGGGGCAGGCGATGGGCGGTTGGCCGGCCAGCGCCCGGTGGGCAAACCAGGCCAGGTAGGCGAGGTCGGCCGGCGGTAGTGGGACGATTTCGCCACCGGTCTGGATGCGGCGGTTGTCGAGGTCGAGGGTCAGGTCGGCGGGGCCGAGGTTTTGCTGGGCGGCGGCGACGGCGTCGCGGAAGCGGCCGCGGCCGGCGAGCAGGGCGTCGGGCAGGCCGTGGCGCAGGCGCACGAAGGGGATGTCGGCGAGGGTGACCTGGGCATCGGCGCAGTCGGCGAGTTTGTTGTCGCGGGTGGTGACGATGCGCTCATAAGGGGTGGGGTAGAAGAAGTCCCAGCTTGATTCGAACGGTTCGCCGACCAGGACGTGGGACAGCCGGTCTTGCGGCCGGCCATAGAGCGACAGGGCGTAGCCGAGGTAGTAGCCCATGGTCTTGCGGCCGCCGGCAATGGAGGCGTACAGGGCGCTGTGCTCGTCGGCGCTGAGGCCGCGCACGATTTCGGTGATGAAGTCGGCGGCGTGGGCGTTTTCTTCGGGGGAACGGATGTCGTTGAGCGGCGCTCGATCCGGGCCGGCCAGGACGTGGATGTGGGCGGCGTCGAAGGCGATCTCGGGCAGGTCGTAATCGCGGCGCAGGCGCTGGAACCAGCCTGGGTCGTCGGAGAGTAGGGCGAGGCGGGCTCGTTCGGCGCCTTCAGACGTGGTGATGAGGTGGACCTCGCTGGGGATGAATGGATCGGGCGCGGTGACCAGGGCGTACAGCGTTTCGGTGACCACTTGTGGCGATAGGCCAGTGACCGCTAGCAGGATGCGGCGCGGGCGGCGGGTTTCCGAGTCTGTCATGGGTTGCTCCCTTGGCGTTTGTTCAGGGGGGTGACTTTAGCCGCAGTGGTTGGTGTGGTTATTGGGCGGCAAGCTTGCCGGGATTATGCCATCGCCCGCCGGGGCGGTCGGCTATAATCCGCCGCTACGCCGAGTCCGTAGCGGCGGGCATGACCCGCCCTATGGCTATTCGAGAATCGGCAGGCATGGCCTGCCCTATACATACACAATCATGGAACTCGCTAAAAGCTTCGAACCGCACGACATCGAGAAACGCTGGTACGCCCATTGGGAGTCGTCGGGCTATTTCAAGATGGGTGATGTCCCCGGCAAAGACCACTATTGCATCCTGCTGCCGCCGCCCAACGTCACCGGCACGCTGCACATGGGCCACGCCTTCCAGCACACGATCATGGACGCGCTCATCCGTTATCGCCGTATGGCTGGCGACAACACCTTGTGGCAGCCGGGCACCGATCACGCCGGCATCGCGACGCAGATCGTGGTGGAACGCCAGCTTGATGCCCAGAAGGTCAGCCGCCACGACCTCGGCCGCGAGAAATTTCTGGAGAAGGTGTGGCAATGGAAGGCGCAATCCGGCTCCAGCATCACCCGTCAGATGCGCCGCCTGGGCACTTCGCCGGACTGGTCGCGGGAACGCTTCACCATGGACGATGGGTTGTCGCAGGCGGTCACTGAAGTCTTTGTGCAGCTCTACAACGAGGGCCTGATCTATCGCGGCAAGCGTCTGGTGAATTGGGACCCGGTGTTGATGACGGCGGTGTCCGACCTGGAGGTGGTGAGCGAGGAAGAGGACGGCTTCATCTGGGAGATCAACTATCCGCTTGAGGATGGCTCGGGCGTTCTGACCGTCGCCACCACCCGGCCGGAAACCCTGCTTGGCGATACCGCCGTGGCGGTCAACCCGGCCGATGAGCGCTATGCACACATGGTCGGCAAGAGCGTGCGCCTGCCCATCGCCGAACGCACCATACCGATCATCGCCGACGATTATGTGGACCGCGAGTTCGGCACCGGCGTGGTCAAGATCACCCCGGCGCACGACTTCAACGACTGGCAGGTCGGCCAGCGGCACAAGCTCGCCGCCATCAGCGTGCTGACCCTGGATGCCAAGATCAACGATCTCGGGCCGACTGAATATCAGGGCCTGGACCGCTATGTCGCGCGCCAGAAAATCCTCGACGAGTTGCAGGCCAAGGGGCTTTTGGTCTCGGCTAAGCCGCACAAGCTGATGATCCCGCGCGGCGACCGCAGCCACGCGGTAATCGAGCCGATGCTCACCGATCAGTGGTTCATGAGCATGGAGGGCCTGGCCAAGCGCGCCCTGGCGGTGGTCGATAGCGGTGAGTTGCGTTTCGTTCCGGAGAACTGGACCAGCACCTACCGGCAATGGCTCAACAACATCCAGGACTGGTGTCTGTCGCGGCAACTGTGGTGGGGCCACCGCATCCCCGCCTGGTATGACGACGAGGGCAACATTTACGTCGCCGCCAGCGAGGCCGAGGCGCAGCGCCAGGCCGGCGGTCGCTCTATCCGCCGCGACGAGGACGTGCTCGACACCTGGTTTTCCAGCGCCCTGTGGCCCTTTTCGACGCTCGGCTGGCCGGATGACACCTGGGAACTGAAGCACTATCTGCCGACCCGCGTGCTGGTCACCGGCTTCGACATCATCTTTTTCTGGGTGGCGCGCATGGTCATGATGACCTTGCATTTCACCGGCAAGGTGCCGTTCAAGGAGGTCTATGTCACCGGCCTGGTGCGCGACGCTCACGGCAACAAGATGAGCAAGTCCAAGGGCAACGTGCTCGACCCCATCGACCTGATCGACGGGGTCACGCTCGACGCGCTGGTCGCCAAACGCACCACCGGGCTGATGAACCCAAGGGATGCGGCCAAGATCGAAAAGGCCACGCGCAAGGAGTTCGCAGACGGTATCCAGAGCTTCGGCACCGACGCCCTGCGCTTCACCTTCGCCAGCCTTGCCACTCACGGCCGCGACATCAAGTTCGACCTGCAACGCTGCGAGGGCTACCGCAACTTCTGCAATAAATTGTGGAATGCGACCCGCTTCGTGCTGATGA
Organism: Hydrogenophilales bacterium CG12_big_fil_rev_8_21_14_0_65_61_21; assembly: GCA_002782005.1. Lineage (GTDB taxonomy): Bacteria > Pseudomonadota > Gammaproteobacteria > Burkholderiales > Thiobacillaceae > Parasulfuritortus. The sequence goes on from PFGT01000045.1 coordinate 3,196, forward strand.
ATTGCGAGGGCCAGGAAATCGCCGCCGGCGAAACGACCTTCGTTGACCGCTGGATCCTCGGCCGCCTGGACGAGGCCGTCGCCGCTGTCCGGGGCGGCTTCGACCAGTACCGCTTCGACCTGGCCGCGCGCGCCATCTACGAATTCGTCTGGGACGAGTATTGCGACTGGTATCTGGAACTGGCCAAGGTGCAGATCGCCGCAGGTGGTGCGAGGGCGGCGGCGACCCGCCACACCTTGCTGACGGTGCTGGAGACCGTGTTGCGCCTGGCGCACCCGGTTATCCCCTTCATCACCGAGGAACTGTGGCAGGCGGTGGCGCCGCTGGCCGGCGCCAAGCAGACCGACAGCCTCATGCTGGCCGCCTTCCCGCAGACCGGCGCCACGCGCCAGAGCCTGCCCTCGACCCGATCGGGGGATGCCCAGGCCGCCACCGAGATGGCCCAGCTCAAGGCACTCACCAATGCCGTGCGTAATTTGCGCGGCGAGATGAACCTGTCACCGGCGCTGAAGGTGCCGCTCTACCTAGAAGGCGATGCCCGGCAAGCCCATGTCTATGCGCCTTACATGAAGCTGCTGGGCCGCCTGGCGGAGGTCGAGGTGGTGGAAAGACTGCCGGACGGCGATGCCCCGGTGGCCATTGTCGGCGACTGGCGTTTGCTGCTGCACATCGAGATCGACCGCGATGCCGAGATCGCCCGCCTGGATAAGGAGATCGCCCGCCTCACCGGCGAGATCGCCAAGGCTACGGCCAAACTCGGCAACGCCAGCTTCGTCGACCGCGCCCCGGCTGCCGTGGTGGAACAGGAACGCGCGCGGCTGGCGGATTTTGTCGCCACCGTCGATAAGGTCCGGACGCAGCGGGGCAAGCTGGGTTGATTCGGCGCGGGCCTGTGTCGGTCGGGATTCATCCCGACGGCGCGGATTCCATGGGCGGGGTTAGTCGGGTTGAAACCCGACCTACGTTGGGCGTGGGGCGGGTGTTGTAGGTCGGGATTCATCCCGACGGCGCGGGTTCCATGGGCGGTGGTTTGTCGGGTTGAAACCCGACCTACGTTGGGCGTG
>PFGT01000045.1:4326-41545 GCA_002782005.1 Hydrogenophilales bacterium CG12_big_fil_rev_8_21_14_0_65_61_21
CGGTGGTTTGTCGGGTTGAAACCCGACCTACGTTGGGCGTGGGGTGGGTGTTGTAGGTCGGGATTCATCCCGACGGCGCGGGTTCCATGGGCGGGGTTTGTCGGGTTGAAACCCGACCTACAAGACCGGTTGTCGCGGCAGCGGTTTTAGCTGCGATTCGAGGGTATCGCACGGCCCCTGTAGGGCGGCTTGGGTGTGTTCGGTGAAACCGAGCAGCGAATTGCCGTTGGTGTGTATGTCCAGGGTGAAGGTCTTGCTGGTTTCGGGCCGCAATTCAACGCTGACCGGGATGGACTCGCCCTGCCACCATTTCAATCGGCACTCGCCGTCCATCCGATAGACCTTTTCGTCCATCCGTTCGCTGTGTACCACGCAGTCCTTGCTTTGAATCCAGGCGACGATCTTGGCCCGCGGGTCGCCGCCGATGCAGGTGTAGCTGGTGCCCGCTTCATGGTGTTTGATATGCAGCGGCTTGAACTCGCCGGTGCGTTGGTAGGCCAGCGCCCATTTACCCGGTGCGACCTTAGCCGCCAGGTCGATGTCCAAGGCGAGTGCCGTCAGGGCCGGAAAGAGGAGCAGCAAAAGCAAGTAACGGTTCACTGTGTCGCCTGGTTTGAGCGGTAGACGGGTTGTTTGACTGCAATCGTGCTTACAGGTTGCCAGTACGAATGGCATACGGTGCGATGGGCCGCCCTATAGCGCTTCTACAGTAGGGCCAAATTATCCCGGTGGATCAGTTCCGGTTCGTCCGCATAGCCGAGGATGGCGGCGATTTCCGAACTGGGCTTGCCGACGATGCGGCGCGCCTCATCGGCGCTGTAATTGATCAAGCCTCGGGCGATGTCGCGGCCCGATCGATCGATGCAGCCGACCACCTCGCCGCGCTGGAACTCGCCGATGACCTCGATCACGCCGATCGGCAACAGGCTCTTGCCCTGTTCGGCCAGGGCGTGGGCGGCGCCGGCATCCAGGATAAGGCGGCCGGCAACCTGTAAATGGTCGGCCAGCCATTGCTGGCGAGCGGCCAGGGTGGCCTGCCGGGCCGTCAGTTGGCTGCCGATCGGCTCGCCTTGGGCTAGCCGTTCCAGTACCCGGTCTTCGCGGCCGTTGGCGATGACCGTGTGGGCGCCGCTGCGGGCGGCCCGTTTCGCGGCCAGTACCTTGGTCAACATGCCGCCGGTGCCGATGGCGGAACCGGTAGCGCCGGCCATTGCCTCCAGCTTTGGATCGCCGGCTGTGGCTTCGTGGATCAATTCAGCATCTGGCTGCTGGCGCGGGTCGGCGCTGTACAGACCCGGTTGGTCGGTCAGGATGATGAGCGCGTCGGCCTCGATCAGGTTGGCCACCAGTGCGGCCAGGGTGTCGTTGTCGCCGACCTTGATCTCGTCGGTGGTGACCGTGTCGTTTTCGTTGATGATCGGGATGACCTTGAGGCGGAGCAGTGTGCGCAAGGCGCTGCGGGCGTTCAGGTAGCGTTCACGGTCGGCCAGGTCGGCGTGGGTGAGCAGAATCTGCGCCGTTTTCAGGCTATGGCTGCGGAAACAGCGCTCATAGGCCTCGATGAGACCCATCTGGCCGACGGCGGCGGCGGCCTGCAATTCGTTCAGGGCGGCGGGCCGTTTCGACCAGCCCAGGCGCTGCATCCCCTCGGCGATGGCGCCGCTGGAAACCAGGACCACTTCCTTGCCTTGTTTGACCAAGGCGGCGATCTGGCCCGCCCAGCGCGCCAGGCGGGCGTGATCGAGGCCGCGGCCGTCATTGGTGACCAGGCTGCTGCCGACCTTGACGACAATGCGCCGGGCGAGGGCGATGACAGACTGAGTCATTCTGGTTCGGTGGTGCGTTTCATCTCTTCCAGGTGCTCCTGGATGGCATAGATCAGCGGCTGGCAATTCTCGCCGTTGATGGCGGCGATGGCAAATACCGGACCGGTCCAACCATAGGCCTTGATGAAGGCGTCGACGCGGCTTTTGCGCTCGTTAGCCGGGACCAGGTCGAGCTTGTTGAGCACCAGCCAGCGCGGCTTGCGGTAGAGGTTTTCGTCGTACTTGCGCAGTTCTTCGACGATGGCGCGGGCCTCGCGCACCGGGTCGACATCGGGGTCGAACGGCGCCAGATCGACTAGGTGCAACAGCAGTCGGGTGCGGGCCAGGTGGCGCAGAAACTGGTGACCCAGGCCGTGGCCCTCGGCCGCGCCTTCGATCAGGCCGGGGATGTCGGCGATGACGAAACTGCGCTCGGTATCGACTCGGACCACGCCTAGGCTGGGGTGCAGGGTGGTGAATGGGTAGTCCGCCACCTTCGGCCGGGCGGCCGAGACAGCGCGGATGAAGGTGGACTTGCCGGCATTGGGCATGCCCAGCAGACCGACATCGGCCAATACCTTGAGTTCGAGCCGACACTGGTGTTCTTCGCCAGCCTCGCCGGGGGTGGACTGACGCGGCGCACGGTTGGTGCTGGATTTGAAGTGCAGATTGCCCAGACCACCCTTGCCACCCTTGGCGATCAGGGCGCGCTGACCGTCCTCGGCCAGGTCGGCGATGAGCTCGCCGCTGTCCTCGTCATGAATCACCGTGCCGACTGGCAGCCTCAGGGTCAGGTCGTCGCCGCCCTTGCCGTAGCAATCGGCGCCGCGACCGCCTTCGCCGTTCTGAGCGTGGAAATGGCGGCTGTAACGGTACTCGACCAGGGTATTGATGTTGCGGTCGGCGACCGCCCAGACGCTGCCGCCGCGGCCGCCGTCGCCGCCGTCCGGGCCGCCCATGGGGATGTATTTCTCACGGCGAAAAGAGGCCGCGCCGTTGCCGCCCTTGCCGGCGGTGACTTCGATTCTGGCTTCGTCGATAAATTTCATGGCTGCCCTGGAAACAAAAAAGCCCTATCCGCGGATAGGGCTCTGTTGCTGTTGTGTGTTCTATCAGGCCTGTACCGGGATCACGCTAACCGTGCGGCGCTGTTTGGGGCCCTTGAGGCGGAATTCCACCGTGCCGTCGACCAGCGCGAATAGGGTGTAGTCCTTGCCGACGCCGACATTGAGACCGGGATGAAACTGGGTGCCACGCTGCCGCACCAGGATGTTGCCGGCTGGCACCACCTGACCGCCGTAGCGCTTGACGCCCAGCATTTTTGGCTTGGAATCGCGGCCGTTACGTGAACTGCCGCCTGCTTTCTTGTGTGCCATGGTTCAGTTCTCCAAATCAGGCAGAAATGCCGTCGATGCGGATTTCAGTGTAATTTTGGCGATGGCCCTGGACCTTGTGGTAGTGCTTGCGGCGACGCATCTTGAAGATCATCACCTTGTCGCCACGACCATGGGACAGGACGGTTGCCTTGACGCTGGCGCCGGCCACAACGGGCGCGCCGACCTTGATGTTGTCGCCGTCAGCGATCATCAAGACGTCATCGATAACGATTTCGCTGCCGACTTCGACAGCCAGGCTTTCAACCTTGAGTTTACCGCCGGCAGCAACCTTATATTGCTTGCCGCCAGTACGAATAACCGCGTACATGCTTCACTCCAGACACTTCGGCTATGCAGAGAGCGGCGGATTATAGCCACCCCCGGCCGGAATCGCAAATGAAAAAAAAGGTATAGTTTTGGCTATCCGGTGAAAAGCACCTTTCCATGACCGTTCCCTCAATAAAACGCCGCCTGGCTTGCCTGTTTTACGATGCCCTGTTGCTGGCGGCGGTCCTCTTCCTGGCTGGTTTCCTGGCGGTCGGCTTGCGGCCTGGCGAAGCCGGCGGGTTGCCTATCCTGCTATACCAACTCTATCTGTTCATGGTCGTCGGCCTGTATTTCACCTGGTTCTGGCGCCATGGCGGCCAGACCCTGGCGATGAAGACCTGGCGGATTCAACTGCTGACCACCGCTGACGGCCCGGTGAGTCTGGCTAAGGCCTGGCAGCGGTATGCCCTGGTGGCGCTGACCTTCGGGTTTTGCTTCGTCTGGGTACTATGGGACCGCGACCGCCAGTTCCTGCATGACCGGCTGGCCGGCACCCGCTTGGTCATCAAGGCGCCCTAAAGCGACTCCACCCGCCAGAGCGCGACCAGGGCTGCGCCGCTAAACAGGGTCAGCGGCAATAGCGCGGTGAGGACCGGTGGCCAGTCGTTGAGCAGGCCGATGTGGCCGAATACCCGGTTAAGCAGGTGAAAGCCCAGACCGATCATGATCCCGAGCAGTATCTTGGCGCCCAGCTTGCCACTTCTCGGCTGCTGGTAGGCGAAGGGCAGGGCGAGCAACAGCATCACCGGCGCGGCCAACGGCGCGGCCAGCTTGTTCCAGAGGGCGATTTCATAGCGGGTCGCCTTCTGCCGGTTATTGTTCAAGTAGTTCACATAGGTCCACAGGGTGGTCAGCGCCATCCGGTCCGGGTTCACCATCAGGGCGGAGAGCAGGTCCGGGGTGATGGGCGATTGCCAGAGCGCCAGTGCTTGCCGGTCGATCCGGGTACCCTGAGGGTCGATACGGGTGTCGGTGACGGCCTTCAGTTGCCACGACGATTGGGTCGTCCAATGGGCCGATTCGGCCAACCGGATGCGGCGCAACTGGAAGCGGTCGTCGAATTCATACATGCGCACGCCGACCAGGCTGGCGTCGGGCAGCATCTGGCGGATGTTGATGAAGGTATGGCCATCTTTGGCCCACAGACCGGAGCGGAATTGCTGGGCGACGATGCCCTGGGTGCTGCGCAACTTGATCTGCTGGGCCAGTCGCTCCGCCGGCGGGGCGAGGTATTCGCCCACCGCCAGATTGACCGTGCCCAGTAGCAGGCCGAGCAGGGCCATGTGCCCGGCCAGCCGGCCGACGGCCAGCCCGGAGACGCGCATGACCGTGAACTCGGAGTTCATCGCCAGCCGGACGAGGGCCAAAATGGCCCCGATCAAGGCGGCGATGGGCAGCAGTTCCTGTATCCGTCCCGGCACCTGAAGCAGCACAAACAGGATGGCGCGACCGGCGGTGTAGCCTTGATCGTGGACCTGGTCCAGCTCGCCGATCAAATCGAAGATGCCGAACAACAGCAGCAGGGCGCCCAGGGTCATGGCGAATGAGCCGGCGATCTGGCGGGTCAGGTAGCGAGACAGCAGATTCATCGCGGCCCCCGGCCCAACGGTCGGCCATAACGCCACCAGTATGCCGCGACCAGCGCCGCACAGGCCAGGCCGTGGACCAGAAGCTGGCTGCTCCAGGCGCTCATCAGGCCGTGCGAGACCCAGGTCTGGCTGATGCCCATGACGTTGTTGTAAAGGGTGTAGATCAGCGCCGCCAGGAGGATGTTGAAGGAACGGCCGATGCGCGGGTTGTAGACGCTGAGCGGGATGGCGAACAGGGCCAGGATCAAGGCGCTGACCGGATAACCCAGACGCCAGATCAGTTCCGACTGGTTGCCCAGAGTGGGGTTGCGCACCAGGTCCAGGGTGCCGAGTTCGCGCGGTTGGGCCAGCCTCTGCGCCAGTTGGGCCGGATCGAGCCGGAAGCCGTAATGGCTGAATTCCATGACCCGGTAGTTGGCGTTGCCGGGCGTGCCCTCATAGCGACGGCCCTGTTGCAAGACCAGAAAATGGTCGCCGTTGGGCATGGCCTGAACCTTACCCTGGCTGGCGACGACGATGCCGGTGCGGCCGTTCTGCTCGGACTGGATGAAGATATTACCGATGCTTGGGTTGCCCTCCTTGACGTCCTCGACGAAGTAGACCCGCTTGCCCTGGTTGGTCTCGGCGAACACGCCGGGGGTGAGCCTGGTGTCTTCCTGCTTCTGTTGGGATAGATACGATTCGAAATCAGCTTTTTGCCTGGATATCCAGGGAATGATCGCCAGACTGAGGCCGGCGATAATCAAGACAATGGGCGCGGCCAGGCGCAGAATTGGCCGCACCCAGGCGCTGGGCGGCAGCCCGGCCCCGAACCAGATCACCATCTCGCTGTCCTGCCAGTAGCGGGCGAGGGTCAAGAGCGCCCCGGCGAACAGTGCCAGCGACAGCAGGATGGGCAGCAGGCGGAGATAACCGAAGCCGATGAATGGGATGACCGCTGCGACTTCGAATTCGCCCAAGGCGGCGGCGCCCAGGATGCGCACCGACAGGGTGACCAGCAGGATGGCGGACAATACGCCCAGGGCGATACCGGCGGTGGCCGTTATTTCCTTCAGCAGGGCTCGCTGGTAGAGACGCATGTTTTGACTTTTGCCTGCCGCGCTGGAAAGATTAACCAACCGAAGCGAGTCGCCATACAGCCCGGCGAGTCGCTCGCTGCCTCTCAGAAATCATTCAGGAGTTTGCCGTGGAATTTAGCATAAAAAGCACTAGCCCAGATAAGCACAAGACCGCCTGCGCGGTGGCGGGCGTCTACCAACAACGCAAGCTGACCCCGGCCGCCAGGGCGCTGGACCAGGCCGCGGGCGGAGTCCTGAGCAAGTTGCTTAGACGTGGCGACTGCGACGGCAAGGCCGGCTCGACCTTGCTGGTCCAGGCGCCGGCCGGCCTGCACTGCGAGCGGATATTGCTGGTCGGTCTGGGCAAGGAAAATGAGGTCGCCGATAAGGACTACCGTGATGCCGTGCGCGCCGCAGTCAAGGCGGTTAGCGGCACCGGCGCCAGCGAAGCCAGCAGCTATCTGGCCGAGGTCAAGGTCGGCCAGCGCGGCCTGGACTGGAAAATAGAGCAGGCCGTCATGGCGGCCGGCGAGACGCTATATCGTTTTGATGAATTGAAAAGCGAAAAAGACGACGCCAAGCCAGCCTTGCGCAAGGTGACCCTGATGGTTACGGCCGGCGAGACCAGGACCGCCGAGGCGGCGAGCGCCCGCAGTCAGGCTATCGTCAAGGCCATGAACCTGGCCAAGGACCTTGGCAACCTGCCCGGCAATATCTGCACGCCGACCTATCTGGCCGACCAGGCCAGGGCCGTGGCCAAGGCTAGCGGACTGAAGATTCAGGTGCTGGAACAGAAGGACATCGAGAAACTGGGCATGGGTTCTTTCCTGTCGGTGGCCAAGGGTTCCGAGCAGCCACCCAAGTTCATCGTCATGCAGTACCACGGCGGCGCCAAGGGCGCGAAACCCGTGGTCCTGGTCGGCAAGGGCATCACCTTCGATTCCGGCGGCATCTCGCTCAAGCCTGGCGCCGAGATGGACGAGATGAAGTACGACATGTGCGGCGCCGCCTCGGTACTCGGTTCCATGCAAGCGCTTGCTGAACTCGGACTGGCCCTGAACGTGGTCGGCCTCATCCCGACTTGCGAGAACCTGCCCTCCGGTCGCGCCAACAAGCCGGGCGACATCGTCACCTCTATGTCCGGCCAGACCATAGAGGTGCTCAATACCGACGCCGAAGGCCGCCTGATACTGTGCGATGCGCTGACCTACGCCGAGCGCTTCGACCCCGTCGCGGTGGTCGATGTCGCCACCCTGACCGGCGCCTGCGTGATAGCCCTCGGGCATGTGGTGTCCGGCCTGCTGGCCAACGACGACGCACTGGCGCGGGAACTGTTGCAGGCTGGCGAGGCCTCCGGCGACCGTTGCTGGCAGTTGCCCCTACTGGACGACTATCAGGAACAACTCAAGAGCAACTTCGCCGACATGGCCAACATCGGCGGCCGCCCAGCCGGCACGATCACCGCCTCGGCCTTCCTGTCGCGCTTCGCCAAGAAGTACAAATGGGCCCACCTGGACATCGCCGGCACGGCCTGGAAGTCGGGCAAGGGAAAGGGCGGCACTGGCCGACCGGTGCCCCTGCTGGTGCACTTCCTGGCCGGGCGCAGCCAAGGCTCATGAGCCTTGGCAAAGGCGTAACAAAATTACGCTGTCCAGTCGCATCTCATCGGTCACGCATTCCAAGGTGAGTTGAGCGCGGTCATCCGGTCGCGTATAATCCGGGCCAGTATTTCAGCGGGATGGGCGAGAGTCCGTCCCGCTTGTCACGTCTATAGCAGGAGTTATCTTGGTTCCCTTCGCGCCCGCGATCCTTGCCCTTGCCGACGGCTCCATCTTCCGTGGTTATTCCATCGGCGCCGAGGGTGCCAGCGTCGGCGAGGTGGTGTTCAATACCGCCATGACCGGCTATCAGGAAATCATTACTGATCCGTCTTATTGCCGGCAGATCGTCACCCTGACTTATCCCCACATCGGCAACGTCGGTGCCAATCCCGAGGATGACGAGTCGGGGCGGATACACGCCGCCGGTCTGGTTATCCGCGACCTGCCGCTGATGGCCAGCAATTTCCGCATGACCAGGACCCTGCCCGACTATCTCAGGGAGCACAACGTGGTCGCCATCGCCGGCATCGATACCCGCCGGCTGACCCGGCTGTTGCGCGAGAAGGGCGCCCAGAACGGTTGCATCATGGCCGGAACCATCGATGAGGCCGAGGCGCTGCGCCTGGCCCGAGCCTGTCCCAGCATGGCCGGCCAGGACTTGGCTCAAGTGGTCACCTGCGCCGAGAAGCACGAGTGGGGCGAGGGCGAGTGGGCGTTGGCCAAGGGTTTCAGTCAGCCGACCGCACAACCCTACCGCGTGGTCGCCTACGACTTCGGCGTCAAGCGCAACATTTTGCGGATGCTCGCCAGTCGCGGTTGCCGAGTCACCGTGGTGCCGGCCACAACCCCGGCCGTCGAGGTCCTGGCCATGCAGCCGGATGGGGTCTTCCTGTCCAACGGCCCCGGCGACCCGGAGCCGTGCGCTTACGCCATCCGGGCCATCCAGGCGATCCTGGCGGCCCGGGTGCCCACCTACGGCATCTGCCTCGGCCACCAATTGCTCGGCCTGGCCTCCGGCGCCCGGACGGTGAAGATGAAGTTCGGTCACCACGGCGCCAACCACCCGGTCCAGGACCTGGACAGCAAACGGGTGGCGATCACCAGCCAGAACCACGGCTTCGCGGTCGATGCGGCGACCTTGCCGGCCACCCTGCGCGCCACCCATGTCTCGTTATTCGACGGCAGCTTGCAGGGCATCACCCGCACCGATTGCCCGGCATTCGGTTTTCAGGGCCATCCGGAGGCCAGTCCAGGGCCGCATGACATCGGTTATCTGTTCGACCGCTTCGTCGCCATGATGAAGGAGCGCAAGAATGCCCCGGAGAGCAAATAATGCCTAGGCGTACCGATCTGAATTCCATCCTTATCATCGGCGCCGGTCCGATCGTCATCGGTCAGGCTTGCGAGTTCGACTACTCCGGCGCCCAGGCCTGCAAGGCCCTGCGCGAGGAGGGCTATCGGGTCATCCTGGTGAACTCCAACCCGGCCACCATCATGACCGACCCGGAGATGGCCGACGCCACCTACATCGAGCCGATCAACTGGCAGACGCTGGAAAAGATCATCGAGAAGGAACGGCCCGACGCCGTGCTACCGACCATGGGCGGCCAGACCGCGTTGAACTGCGCGCTCGACCTGGCCCGCCATGGCGTGCTGGAGAAATACGGGGTCGAGCTGATCGGCGCCAAGAAAGAGGCCATTGATATGGCCGAGGATCGCCAGTTGTTCAAGCAGGCGATGACCCGGATCGGTCTCGGCTCGGCCCGCTCCGGCATCGCCCACTCCATGGAGGAGGCGCAGCAGGTGCAGGGCGCCATCGGCTTCCCGGCGATCATCCGGCCGTCCTTTACGATGGGCGGCTCGGGCGGCGGCATCGCCTACAACCAGGAGGAATTCATCGAGATTTGCAAGCGCGGCCTAGAGGCCTCGCCGACCCGCGAGTTGCTGATCGAGGAATCACTGCTCGGCTGGAAGGAATATGAGATGGAGGCGGTTCGCGACCAGGCGGACAACTGCATCATCGTCTGTTCGATCGAGAACCTTGACCCGATGGGCGTGCATACCGGCGACTCGATCACCGTGGCCCCGGCCCAGACCTTGACCGACAAGGAATACCAGATCATGCGCGACGCCAGCATTGCGGTGCTGCGCGAGATCGGCGTCGATACCGGCGGCTCCAACGTCCAGTTTGCGGTCAATCCGGATGATGGCCGGATGATCGTCATCGAGATGAACCCGCGGGTGTCGCGTTCCTCCGCGCTGGCCTCCAAGGCGACCGGTTTCCCGATCGCCAAGATCGCCGCCAAGCTGGCGGTCGGCTATACCCTGGACGAATTGCGCAACGACATCACTGGCGGCGCCACCCCGGCCTCGTTCGAGCCGACCATCGACTACGTGGTGACCAAGATTCCGCGCTTCGCGTTCGAGAAATTTCCCCAGGCCAACGACCGCCTGACCACCCAGATGAAGTCGGTGGGCGAGGTCATGGCCATCGGCCGCACCTTCCAGGAATCGTTGCAAAAGGCCTTGCGCGGCCTGGAGACCGGCGCCGACGGCCTGGACGAAAAGTCCGCCGACAAGGCCGAGATCATCGGCGAGATCGGCAACCCCGGCGCCGAGCGGCTGTTCTACGTCGCCGATGGTTTCCGGATTGGTCTGACCTTGGCAGAGGTATTCGGAATCTGCAAGATCGACCCCTGGTTCCTGGCCCAGATTCAGGACCTAGTACGCCAGGAAAACGCGCTGCGCGGCCGCGCTCTGGCGAGCTTGGCCAAGGATGAGTTGTTTGCCCTCAAGCGTAACGGCTTCTCCGACCGCCGTCTGGCGGCGTTGCTGGGCGACGATCAACATGCCGTGCGGGCGCGCCGCTGGGAGCTGGCCATCCACCCGGTTTATAAGCGGGTCGATACCTGCGCCGCCGAGTTCGCCACCGCCACTGCCTACCTGTATTCCAGCTATGAAGAGGAATGCGAGGCCCAGCCCACCCGGCGCCGGAAGATCATGGTGCTGGGCGGCGGCCCGAACCGGATAGGCCAGGGCATCGAGTTCGACTACTGCTGCGTCCATGCCGCCCAGGCCTGCCGTGAAGACGGCTATGAAACCATCATGGTCAACTGCAATCCGGAGACCGTGTCCACCGACTATGACACCTCCGACCGCCTCTACTTCGAGCCGTTGACCCTGGAGGACGTGCTGGAGATCGTCCGCATCGAGCGACCCGAGGGCGTCATCGTCCAGTATGGCGGTCAGACGCCGCTCAAGCTGGCGCGCGACCTGGAAAAGAACGGCGTGCCCATTATCGGCACCAGCCCGGACATGATCGACGCCGCCGAGGACCGCGAGCGCTTCCAGAAGGTATTGCAAGAGTTGGGCCTGTTGCAGCCGCCCAACCGCACTGCGCGCACCGAGGCCGATGCCATCCGCCTGGCCGCCGAGATCGGTTATCCATTGGTCGTCCGGCCGTCCTACGTGCTGGGCGGCCGGGCCATGGAGATCGTCCATGAAGAGGCCGACCTGCAACGCTACATGCGCGAGGCGGTCAAGGTCTCCAACGACTCGCCGGTGTTGCTCGACCGCTTCCTCAACGATGCCATTGAGGTCGATGTCGACGCCCTGTCCGATGGCAAGGAGGTGTTGATCGGCGGCATCATGGAACACATCGAGCAGGCCGGCGTGCATTCCGGCGACTCGGCCTGCTCATTGCCGCCCTACAGCCTGTCCAAGGCGTTGCAGGACGAGATGCGGCGGCAGACCGTGGCGATGGCCAGGGCGCTCAATGTGGTCGGCCTGATGAACGTTCAGTTCGCCATCAAGGGCGACGATGTCTATGTACTGGAGGTGAACCCACGCGCCTCGCGTACCGTGCCATTCGTATCCAAGGCCAGCGGCCGGCCGCTGGCCAAGATTGCGGCGCGCTGCATGACCGGGCGTTCGCTCAAGGAGCAGGGTGCCGAGCACGAGGTCGTCCCGCCCTATTACGCGGTCAAGGAAGCCGTATTCCCGTTCCGCAAGTTTCCCGGCGTGGACCCTCAACTCGGCCCGGAAATGAAGTCCACCGGCGAGGTCATGGGCGTCGCCGAGACCTTCGGTGAGGCCTTCCTCAAGGCCCAATACGCCGCCAGCGTCAAGTTGCCGAAACGCGGCACGGCCTTCATCTCGGTGCGCAATCACGAGCACCCGGACGTGGCTCAGATCGCCCGATACCTCAACGACCTGGGCTTCAAGATGATCGCCACCAAGGGTACGGCTGCCAGCATCGAGGCCGCCGGCTTGCCGGTCACGCGGGTCAACAAGGTGGCCGAGGGCCGGCCCCACATCGTCGACATGATTAAAAACCATGAGGTACAGTTCATCGTCAACGTGGTCGAGGATAAGCGGGCGATCAAGGATTCCGCCTCCATCCGAACCGCCGCGCTGGCCCACAATGTCACCTACTACACCACGTTGGCCGGCGCCGAGGCCGCGTGCCTGGGCATGAAGGACCGGGGCGACATCACTGTTCACGATTTGCAGAGCCTGCACCAGCGTTCGCGCTGAGCCGGCGGAGGATGTGATATGCACAAAGTACCATTGACCGTTATCGGCGCGGAGCTGCTCAGGAGCGAGCTGCAACGCCTGAAATCGGTGGAGCGGCCGGGTGTCATTGCCGCCATCGCCGAGGCCCGTTCCCACGGTGATCTGTCGGAAAACGCCGAATACGACGCCGCCAAGGAAAAGCAGGGCTTCGTTGAGGGCCGCATCAAGGATCTCGAAGGCAAGCTGGCCAACGCCCAGATCATCGACCCCCGTCACCTCGACGCCGAGGGCCGGGTGGTGTTTGGCGCCACCGTCGAACTGGTCGATGCCGAGACCGGCGACGAGGTGAAGTATCAGATCGTCGGTAACGACGAGGCCGACATTAAGGCCGGTAAAATATCGGTGTCCTCGCCCATCGCCCGCGCCCTGATCGGCAAGTATGCCGGCGACGTCGCCGACGTAAATGCGCCGGGCGGCCTGCGCCACTATGAAATTATCGAGGTGCACTACATCTGATGCGGAACCTTCCCGATCTCATCGCCGCCTGGTCAGTCGCCCTCTGGGTGGGCGGCCTCTGGGCCATTGGCTATTTGGCCGCGCCGGTCCTGTTCTACCAACTGGACGACAGGATGCTGGCCGGCCGGCTGGCGGGCCATATGTTCACCTGGATCGCCCTGTTCGGCATCGCGGTCGCCATCGGGCTGCTGGTTTTCAGATTATCCCGGTTCGGCGGCCAGGCATTCAAACAGGGTTTTTTCTGGATCGTGCTGGTCATGCTGCTGCTGACCCTGGCCCAGCACTTCGGTATTCAGCCCATCCTGCAACAACTGAAGGACCAGGCCATGCCCCAGGATGTCATGCAGAGCCTGTTCAAGGACCGTTTCGCGGCCTGGCACGGCGTCTCCAGCGTGGTCTATTTGATCGAATCGCTGCTCGGCCTGGCCCTGGTGGCCAAGCAGGGCTTAAGGTAATACCAGACGCGGCGCCTCGGCCGGTTTATAGATCAGCAGCAGCTTGCCGATATGCTGCACCGGGGCGCAATCCAGTCGCTCGCAAATCGCCGCCAGCCAGGCCTCGCGTTCATCCCGGTGGTCGTTCTGCACACGAACCTTGATCAGTTCATGAGCGGCCAGACCGCGCGCGGTCTCCTTCAACACCGCCTCGGTCAGCCCGGCATTGCCGATCATCACCACCGGCTTGAGACTATGGGCCTGAGCCTTGAGAAATTTGCGCTGTTGCGGCGTTAGATCGAGCATGTAACCCTCCAAAGCGCGCGATATTACATGAAAAGACAAGCCAAAACCCACGCCTGGCATCACCAGCACGTCAACGATTTCTACGTGAAACAGGCCAACGAACAGGGTTGGCGGTCACGCGCCGCGTTCAAGCTGATGGAGATCGACGACAAGGACCGCTTGCTCAAGCCGGGCATGACGGTGGTTGACCTGGGCTGCGCGCCGGGCGGTTGGTGCCAGGTGGCGGCGGAGCGGATGAAGGGCCAGGGCCGTATCGTCGGCATTGACCTGCTGGAATGCGTGGGCATTAACCACGTCACCTTCATCCAGGGCGATTTCACCGAGGATGCCGTCTTGGCTGAACTCGATGGGGCGGTTGGCGGACACAAGCTGGACCTTGTGCTTTCCGATATGGCCCCCAATATAAGCGGCGTGGATTCCGCCGACCAGGCAAAAAGCTATTATCTGGCCGAGTTGGCGCTGGATTTTGCCCGGCAGCGCCTGAGACCGGAAGGCGCTTTCCTGGTAAAGGTCTTTCAGGGTGTGGGCTTTGAGGATTATGTCCAGGCGCTGCGCCAAGTATTTATCAAGTCGGCGGTGCGCAAGCCCAAGGCCTCGCGGGATCGCAGCCGGGAGGTATACCTGCTCGGCAAGGGCCTGAAGATTGCCTGAACGGCCGGTTTGGGATAGGGTCCGAACATTAGATTGCGCGGTTACGTATTTAAGGAATCGAAGTGAACAGCTTAGTAAAGAATATTGCTATTTGGTTGGTCATCGCCCTCATCCTGATGACGGTGTTCAACCAGTTCGGTCAGCATCAGACTGCCCAGAGTCAGGTGGACTATTCCCAGTTCCTGGATGCGGTGAAACAGGGCCAGGTGACCAAGGTCTCCATCGAGGGCCATATACTGCGCGGTGTTCATGCCGATGGCAGTCGTTTCTCTACCTATGCGCCGTCTGACCCGTGGCTGGTGTCCGACCTGCTCAAGGCCGGCGTGACGATACAGGCCAAGCCGGAAGAAGAGCCGTCCATGTGGATGAACATCTTCGTCTCCTGGTTCCCCATGCTGTTGCTGATCGGCGTCTGGGTGTTCTTCATGCGCCAGATGCAGGGCGGCGGCAAGGGCGGCGCCTTTTCCTTTGGCAAGAGCAAGGCGCGTCTCCTGGACGAAAACACCAACACGGTCACCTTCGCCGATGTGGCCGGCTGTGACGAGGCCAAGGAAGAGGTGAGCGAGCTGGTCGAATTTCTACGCGACCCATCCAAGTTTCAGAAGCTGGGCGGACGCATTCCGCGCGGCGTGCTGATGGTCGGGTCGCCCGGTACCGGCAAGACGTTGCTGGCCAAGGCCATCGCCGGCGAGGCCAAGGTGCCGTTCTTCAGCATCTCCGGCTCAGACTTTGTCGAGATGTTCGTCGGCGTCGGCGCAGCGAGGGTGCGCGACATGTTCGAGCAGGCCAAGAAAAATGCGCCCTGCATCATCTTCATCGACGAAATCGACGCGGTCGGTCGCCAGCGCGGCGCCGGTATGGGCGGTGGCAACGACGAGCGGGAACAGACCCTGAACCAGTTGCTGGTCGAGATGGACGGCTTCGAGGGCAATGTTGGGGTCATCGTCATCGCCGCCACCAACCGCCCCGATGTGCTCGACCCGGCACTGATGCGGCCGGGCCGCTTCGACCGCCAAGTGGTCGTGCCGCTGCCCGACATTCGCGGTCGCGAGCAGATACTCCTGGTCCATATGCGCAAGGTGCCGATGGGTACCGACGTCAAGGCCGACATCATCGCCCGTGGCACGCCTGGTTTCTCGGGCGCCGACCTGGCTAATCTGGTCAACGAGGCCGCGCTGTTTGCCGCCCGCTCCAACAAACGGGTAGTTGATATGGACGATTTCGAGCGGGCCAAGGACAAGATCATCATGGGTGCCGAACGCCGCTCCATGGTGATGCCCGAGGAAGAACGTCGCAACACCGCCTATCACGAGTCCGGCCATGCTGTGCTCGCCCGCTCCCTGCCCAAGACCGACCCGGTGCACAAGGTCACCATCATCCCGCGTGGCCGCGCCCTTGGCGTGACCATGCAGTTGCCCGAAGAGGATCGCTATAGCCAGGACAAGGAACGCCTGCTCTCGACCATCTGCGTGTTGTTTGGCGGCCGGATCGCCGAAGAGGTGTTCATGCACCAGATGACCACCGGCGCCTCCAACGACTTCCAGCGCGCCACCGATTTAGCCCGGCGGATGGTGACCCAATGGGGTATGTCCGACAGCCTGGGTATCATGGTCTACGGCGAGGAGGAAGGTGAAATCTTCCTGGGTCGTTCCGTCACCACCCACAAGAGCGTCTCCGAAACAACCCTGCAAAAGGTCGATGCCGAGGTGCGCCGGATCATCGACGAGCAGTACGGCCGCGCCCGCAAGATCATCGAGGATAACCGCGACAAGATTGAGGCGATGACCCATGCCCTGCTGGAATGGGAAACCATCGACGCCGATCAGATCGCCGATATCATGGCCGGCAATGCACCGCGTCCGCCCAAGCCATCCTCGCAGCCACCGGTCCGCCCCAGCGGCGGCGATGCGCCCAGCGCACCGGCTGCGCCTACTGCGACGCCAGCGAAAGAGGCCTAAAACCAGTGATGGAGTGATGAGTGACGGGTGACAAAACCCACGCTCGTCACGCCTTTTCGTCACTTTGTCACCATGTCACTTTGTCACCTGCCTGATCGCCCATTGGTCATGGGCATCGTCAACGTCACCCCGGATTCCTTTTCCGACGGCGGCCGTTTCATCGAATCCCGATCCGCGATCGCCCACGCCCGCAGGCTGGTCGAAGAGGGCGCCGACATCCTCGATATCGGCGGCGAGTCGACCCGCCCCGGCGCGCAGCCGGTTTCCGAGCAGGAAGAGATGGACCGGCTCATGCCGGTGCTGGAGGGGGTGCGCGGGCTGGGCGTGGCGGTTTCGGTCGATACCATGAAACCAGCGGTTATGCGCGTCGCCATCGAGGCCGGGGCGGCGATGATCAACGACGTCTACGCCTTTCGCACGCCGGGCGCCTGGGCGGCCGTCAGGGACAGCGATTGCGCCCTCTGCGTCATGCACATGCTGGGCGAGCCGCGCACCATGCAGGAGGCTCCGCGCTATGACGACGTGGTGGCCGAGGTCGAAGCGTTCCTGGCCGGGCGGATCGTCGCAGCCGAAGCAAACGGCATCGCCCGCAGTCGCTTGTTGGTCGATCCGGGTTTCGGCTTCGGCAAGACCCTCAATCATAATATCGCCCTGATACGCGCCTTGCCCCGGCTGGCGCGGTTGGCGCCGGCGGTGGTCGGGGTATCGAGAAAACGGATGATCGGCGCGCTGACCGGTCGGGACATCGCCGATCGCCTGGCCGGCAGCCTGGCGGCGGCGATCAGGGCAGTGGAAAATGGCGCCGCCGTGGTCCGGGTCCACGATGTGGCGGCGACAGTGGATGTATTGAAGGTATGGGAGGCGACTAAATGAGCAGAAGATATTTTGGCACCGACGGCGTGCGCGGCAAGGTGGGCGAGACGCCCATCACCCCGGATTTCGCCATGCGCCTGGGCTATGCGGCCGGCAAGGTGCTGGTCGCCGCCGAGCACGAATCCTTGCACAGCGAGCGGCCGGCGGTGTTGATCGGCAAGGACACCCGGGTATCCGGCTACATGCTCGAATCGGCGCTCGAAGCCGGCCTGACGGCGGCCGGCGTTGATGTCCGCCTGACCGGGCCGTTGCCGACCCCCGGCATTGCCTACCTGACCCGCGCCTTGCGCCTGCAAGCCGGCGTGGTCATCTCCGCCTCGCACAATCCCTACGACGACAACGGCATCAAGTTTTTCTCCGCCGCCGGCGCCAAACTGCCGGACGAGATCGAGCTGGCCATCGAGACCGCCCTCGACCAGCCGATGCGGACCGCACCCTCCAAGGGCCTGGGCAAGGTCAAGCGGATCGACGATGCGGCCGGCCGCTACATCGAGTTCTGCAAGAGCACCTTTCCCAACGACATGGACCTGCGCGGCCTCAAGCTGGTGGTCGATTGCGCCAACGGCGCCGACTATTACGTCGCCCCGCACGTCTTTCACGAGTTGGGCGCCGACGTCATCGCCATCAGCGATCAGCCGGACGGCTTCAACATCAACCACGCCTGCGGTGCGACCCATCCGGAAACGCTGGCCAGTGCAGTGCGCAAGCATGAGGCCGACATCGGCATCGCCCTGGATGGCGACGGCGACCGGCTGATTATGGCTGACGCCAGCGGCCAGATCGCCGACGGCGACCGCCTGATCTACGCCATCGCCCGCCATCGCCAAGAAACCGGCCAGCTCAAGGGCGGCGTGGTGGGCACCCTGATGACCAATCTCGGCGCCGAGATTGCCTTGCGCGCATTGGGCTGCGACTTCCGGCGCGCCAGGGTAGGCGACCGCTACGTGCTGGAGATGCTCAACGAACACGGTTGGCAAGTAGGCGGCGAGACCTCCGGCCACATCCTCTGTCTGGATAAACACACCACCGGCGACGGCATCGTCTCGGCGCTTCAGGTCCTGGCTGCACTGCGCCGCTCCGGCCGCAACCTGGCCGACATCATCCGCGACTGCCCGGTGTTTCCGCAGGTGCTGATTAACGTGCGCCTGACCAATGGTTTCAAGCTGAACGGCCAGCCGGAGATTGCCCGCGCGGTGGCTGAAGTGGAAACAGAACTCGGCGATAGCGGCAGGGTCGTGCTGCGCGCCTCCGGCACCGAACCCTTGATCCGGGTGATGGTGGAAGGTCGCGACGCGGCCCAGGTCAACCGTTGCGCCGAGCAGATCGCCGAAGCGGTCAGGGTGGCGGCGGCCGAATGAGGCCGGTTATATACCCGCCCCGGTCATTCTTTGCCGCAGGGCGGCGGCCAACTCCGGCTGGTATTGGGCGATGATCGGCAGCAGCGGATAGACGGTCGCCGCGTGGCCCCGGTTGAGCTGGCGGATCGAGGCCTCGTAGTAGTTCTGGGCGGCTTCATAGTGGCGGCCGACCGCCATCTGCACATTGCCGAGTTCGCCCCAGGCGTCGGCATCGCCCGGATTGGCGTCGAGGTACGTTTCATACAGGCGGATCGCCAGACCAAACTCAAGGTTGCGCGCGGCGATGCGGGCGGCGACGTTCGGCAGCAACTCCGGCGCGCCGGTACGGGCGACATCTGTTGCCCCTGTCGATTGGGCCGCTACGGCCGGTGTTGCCGGCGCGGCGGCTTGGGCTGCGGTTGGCGCGGCCTGAGCGGCCTTGGCCACGATGGCCGGCTTGGTTGCCGGTGCGGCCTCATTGCCGCCGGACAAGGGCGCCTGGATTCGTTTCGCGTCGACTGCGGCGGCGCCCTGGCCGGTTCCGGCCTTTTGTCCCTGGCGCTCGGGGGCGGTGTGTACGGCGATCTTGTCGGCCGCCTGCGAACCGATCCGGGCTATCTTTTCACCGCCCTGGTCGACATAGCGCTTCAGGCCCAAGGCGGGGCCGAAATAGAGTAGCGCGGCGGTCACGATCAGCAGCGTCAACAACCAGATGGGGGTGGCAAAGCCGGCGTTGCGCTTGGCCAGCGTGCTCATCCTCGAAACGGACTCGTCGAGTTTGGCATCGGTATTGCGGGTTTCTGTCTGATCCATGAGTCGAACTCCTGTTCCCAAGTGTGGTTTATTGTCATTAGCCCGAATTACAGCACATAACGGGCCAGGTCTTCGCTTTGCGCCAACTCGCCGAGGCGGCTTTCCACGTAGGCGGCGTCGATGCTCACTGTTTCGCCCGACCGCTGCTCGGCATCGAAGGATAGCTCGTCGAGCAACCGTTCCATGACCGTATACAACCGGCGGGCGCCGATGTTCTCGGTCCGCTCGTTGACCTGGAAGGCGATCTCGGCCAGGCGGCGGACGGCGCCATCGGAGAATTCCAGCGTGACGCCCTCGGTCTCCAACAGGGCCTGGTACTGACGGGTCAGGCAGGCGTCGGTGCGGGTCAGTATGTGCTCGAAGTCGGCCACCGACAGGCTGGAGAGTTCCACCCGGATCGGGAACCGGCCTTGCAGTTCCGGTATCAGGTCGGATGGTTTAGCCAGGTGGAAGGCGCCGCTGGCGATAAACAGTATGTGGTCGGTGCGGATCATGCCGTACTTGGTCGAGACGGTGGCGCCCTCGACCAGCGGCAGCAGGTCGCGCTGCACGCCCTGGCGCGATACGTCGGCGCCCTGGGTCTCGGAGCGGCTGGCGATCTTGTCGATCTCATCGAGAAAGACGATGCCGTTCTGTTCGACGTTTTGCACGGCGGAAAGCTTCACGTCCTCCTCGTTGACCAGCTTGCCGGCCTCTTCGTCGGTGAGCAGTTTCATGGCCTCGGCGATCTTCAGCTTGCGGGTCTTGGTGCGCTTCTGGCCCAGGTTCTGGAACATGCCCTGGAGCTGGCTGGAGAGTTCTTCCATGCCGGGCGGGGCGAATATTTCCATGGCCGCAGCAGGCAGGGCGATGTCCAGCTCGATCTCCTTGTCGTCCAATTGGCCTTCGCGCAACTGCTTGCGGAAGCGCTGCCGGGTGGCGGACTCCTCGTGCGGCTTGTCGTCGCTCCAGGTCTCGCGGGCCGGCGGCAGCAGTGCGTCGAGCACTCGCTCCTCGGCGGCCGCCTCGGCGCGAGGGCCGACCGTGCGCATGGCCCCTTCCCGGGCCTGTTTGACCGCGATCTCGATCAGGTCTCGGATGATGCCGTCGACGTCCTTGCCGACATAGCCGACCTCGGTGAACTTGGTGGCTTCGACCTTGATGAACGGGGCGTTGGCGATGCGCGCCAGACGCCGGGCGATTTCGGTCTTGCCGACCCCGGTCGGGCCGATCATGAGTATGTTTTTCGGTGTGATTTCCTGGCGCAGACCGTCGGCCACCCGCATCCGCCGCCAGCGGTTTCTCAGGGCGATGGCGCAGGCGCGCTTGGCATCGGTCTGGCCGACGATGTTCTTGTCCAGTTCGTGGACGATCTCACGGGGTGTCATTTGGCTCATGGGATAACAGTTTTGCAATAGGAACGGCGGCAGCGAATGCTACTTTAGCATCAGGCCAGCCAGCCCCCAAACCCCGAAGCCGGCCACGGTCAGGCCGGCGATCAGTTTCACGGTCCGGTCGGCGGTTAGTCGGCGCAGACTTTCCGCCGCCCAGCCCATGGCCAGCAGGTTAGGCAAGGTGCCGAGGCCGAAGACCAGCATCAACAGGGCGCCGGAGGCGGCCCGGCCGCTGGCCAGGGCGGTGATCAGGACGCTGTAGACCAGACCGCAGGGCAGCCAGCCCCAGACCGCGCCGGCGACCAGCGCGCCGGGAAAGTCGCGGATCGGCAACAGCCGGCCGAACAGCGGTTGCAGCCGGCGCCACAGGCCGCCGCCGGCCCGCTCCAGCCAGAGCACGGCCCGGCTCAGCCCGGCCAGGTACAGACCCATCAGGATCAGGACGATCTGGGCCAGGACATAGAGCGTTTTCTGAATGGGCAGCAGGGCGTCGGACAGAAATGCGGCCGAGCCGATCAGGCCGGCCAGCGCCCCGGCCAGTGAGTAGCTGGCGATGCGGCCCAGGTTGTAGCCGAGATGAAAACCGAGCGGTTGCTTGCGGCCGCCCTGGAGTGACATCGCGGCGACGATGCCGCCGCACATGCCGACACAATGGGCGCCGCCCAACAGGCCGGCCAGGAAAACGGTCAGCAGGCTGATTTCAGGCAAGGTTCGATGGCGCTGCGCTGGCGACAAACATGGCGCGGTAGGCGGCGTAGGTGGAGGTCATCACCCAGGGCAGCAGGACCAGCAGGCCGAGGCCGAATGGAATCAACATGGCGACGACGGCGACCAGGCCGAGCCACAGGCTGTAGATGAAGATGGGCCGCCAGTTGACGATGCAGGTCCACAGGCTCCACCACAGCGCATTGCCGGCGGCGAAGCCGTCGAACAGCGCCAGGGCCGGGGCGAACCAGGTAGCCATAATCAGCGGTGTCATCAGCAGTAGGCCGGTGAGCATGGCGGGCAAGGCCTGGCCCATAATCATTTGGGCCTGTTCCGGGGTGACGTCCTTGGGGTTCTGGGCCAACTGGGCCATTTGCTCGAAGCTCTCGCCGCCCATCTGGCGCATGACGGTATCGACGAGCAGGATGCCGGCCAGGTAGACCACGCCCATGATAATCAACCTGACCCGCGTGTCGGGCCGGAAGCCGGCGACCAGATGCAGGTAGCTGATCGGCTGGCCCGCTTCTGCGGCCTTGCTGGCCGACATATAAGCGGCAACCAGAAAGGGCGACAGCAACTCGACGATATAACCGCCGACCTTGGGCACCATGCCGATGCCGGTCAGGGCCAGGAAGACCAAGGCGGTCATGCCCATCCAGGGGACGGGCGCCAGGCGGAACCAGGCCCAGCCGGTCTTCATCCAGGTGATGCCCTGGTTGGCGGCCGGGCGGGCGACGGTGATGGGGGCGCTCATATAAGGAAGTATCTCTGGAATTCGGGTTTTGTCGTTCCCGCGCAGGCGGGAACCCGGTTACGGCTGGATGCCCGCCTGCGCGGGCATGACTGATTGTTTAGAGGCGCCGGTCAACAACAGGCATGGTCAGAATTCCTTGATCATCCACATGGGGACGACAAAGTTGGGCGACAGGTCATTGTGGCGCGCCATCTGGCCGTTCGGCGAGGGCACCAGATAATACGGTTTGCCGATCCGTGGGGTGACCTTGACCATGTATAGTCGGCCCCTGACCCGGTATTCCTCGATCTTGTCCCGGCCGCGATGGCTGATGGTGATCTGAGGTTCCATGTCGGCATCGGCGACGCCGGGCGGCGGCGCGATCTCGGGTGCTGGTTCCGTTTTGGGCGGCGCTGGCGTTTGCTCGGCTATGGCCGGCATGGCCAGCAACAGTGCGGTCAAGATCAGAAATCGGGTGCGCATGATGGTCTTCCAAATGGTTGGACGAATTCTAGCAGAAGGTCGCCGGGTCAGAGACTGAGTAGGATTTCCTGCTCCTGGACACTGGGCGTGAAGCAACTGGTCTCGTAGTGACAGAAGATGGCCTCGACCACCCGGTCTGGGTCGTCGATCACCTCGATCAGGTCCAGGTCCTCCGGGTTAATCATGCCATCCTTGACCATGGCGTTCTTGAGCCAGTCGACAAGACCGTTCCAATAGGCGCTTTGCACCAGGATGATGGGGATGCGGCGGGTCTTGCCGGTTTGCACCAGGGTCAGCACCTCCATCAGCTCGTCCAGGGTGCCGAAGCCGCCGGGCATGATGACGTAGGCGCTGGCGAAGCGGACGAACATCACCTTGCGGGCGAAGAAGTGGCGAAAGGTCTGGCTGACGTCTTGATAAGGGTTGGCGTGCTGCTCGTGGGGCAACTGGATGTTGAGGCCGACGCTGGGCGACTTGCCGAAATAAGCGCCTTTGTTGGCTGCCTCCATGACCCCAGGGCCGCCGCCAGAGATGACCGAAAAGCCGGCATCGGATAGCTTGCGGGCGATCTCTTCGGTGAGCATGTAGTTGGCCGAATTCGGCGCCGAGCGGGCGCTGCCGAAGATGGTGACGGCCGGGCGGATGGGCGACAAGCGTTCGGTCGCTTCGACGAACTCTGCCATAATCTCGAACATTCGCCAGGATTCCTGGGCCGAGAGCATGGCCTCCTTGCTGCCAGCGGGATCGATGACGTTGGGAATTTTTTTCATACCGGACTTTCTCTCATGACTGAAAAAACCCTGCTGCTGGTGGATGGCTCATCATACCTGTACCGGGCCTTTCATGCGCTGCCCGACCTGCGCAACCGGGATGGCCTCCCGACCGGCGCCATCTATGGCGTGATCAACATGTTGCGCCGGCTGCGCAAGGAAAATCCGGCCGCCTACGTCGCCTGCGTATTCGACGCCAAGGGCAAGACCTTCCGTTCCGACATCTACCCTGAATACAAGGCCCACCGGCCGCCCATGCCCGATGACCTGGTCAGCCAGATTGAGCCGCTGCACGAGGCGGTGCGGGCGCTGGGCTGGCCGATCCTGATGATCGAAGGGGTGGAGGCGGACGATGTGATCGGCACCCTGACCCGCCAGGCCGAGGCGATGGGTCTTTCCAGCATCGTTTCCACCGGCGACAAGGATCTGGCGCAACTGGTCACGCCGCAGGTCAAGCTGGTCAACACCATGACCAACGAGACCCTGGACCCGACTGCTGTGGTCAACAAGTTCGGCGTCCCGGCGGAGCGTATCGTCGACTACCTGACCCTGGTCGGCGACGCGGTCGACAACGTGCCCGGTGTGGCCAAGGTTGGCCCCAAGACGGCGGTCAAATGGCTGACCGAATATGGCAGCCTGGATAACCTCATCGCCCGCGCCGGCGAGATCAAGGGCGCGGTCGGCGAAAACCTGCGCCACGCCCTCGACTGGCTGCCCACCGGCCGCCGGTTGATTACCGTGAAGACCGACGTCGATCTGCCGGTGGCGCTGGAGACGTTGAAATGGCAGACGGAGGATCGGGCCAAGCTGGTTGAACTGTTCGAACGTTTCAACTTTCGCATCTGGCTGCGCGAGATGCAGACCTCCACCACCGGGGTGGATGGCGAGACGGCGACTGATGCTGGCCGGGTTCCATCGGCCCCGGCCACGCTCCCCAAGGGCGAGGTAAAAGCGCTTGAACGGCATTATCAAACCATCCTCACCTGGCCCGACTTCGAGCGCTGGCTGAATAGGTTGAGAGCCGCCGAACTGATCTGCCTGGACACCGAGACCACCAGCCTGGACCCCATGCGGGCGCGGCTGGTCGGGATGTCATTCGCGGTGATTTCGGTCAGGACCGACGCTCATCCGCAGTTTGAGTTGGGCTTCGACGCGCCGGCCCAGGTTGCCGAGGCGGCCTACCTGCCATTGGCCCACGCCTATGCCGGGGCTCCCGCGCAGTTGAGTCTGACCGACGTGCTGGCCCGGTTGAAGTCCATCCTGGAAGACCCGGCCCGGCCCAAGGTTGGCCAGAATCTGAAATACGACTGGCATGTGCTCAAGAACCATGGCATCGAGCTGGCCGGCATCGCCCACGACACCCTGCTGCAAAGCTACGTCCTGGAGTCTCACCAGCGTCACGACATGGATAGCCTGGCCGAGCGCCACCTGAACGAGCGCACGATCAAGTACCAGGAGGTATGCGGTAAGGGCGTTGGCGAGATCGGCTTCGACCAGGTCGACGTGGCGCGGGCTACGGAGTACGCAGCCGAGGATGCCGACATCACCCTGCGCCTGCATAAGGCGTTATATCCTCGGGTCCACGCTGAGCGCGGCCTCGATTACATCTATGGCAAGATCGAGATGCCGTTGCTGCCCATCCTGGCGCGCATTGAGCGCACCGGCGTGAAGTTGGATTGTGACCTGCTGCGGCGCCATTCCGACACCTTGGGCCACGAGATGGTCGAGCTGGAACGCAAGGCCCATGAAGCCGCCGGCCAGCCGTTCAACCTCAACTCACCCAAGCAACTGGCCGAAATACTGTTCAACCAGATGGGGCTGAAGCCAAAGAAGAAGACGCCGGGCGGCGTCCCTTCCACCAACGAGGATGCCTTGCAGGAACTCGCCCTGGATCATCCGCTGCCCAGGTTGATACTGGATTACCGGGCGCTGGCCAAGCTGAAATCCACCTACACCGACAAGCTGCCGACTATGGTCGACCCCGTGACTGGCCGGGTGCATACCAACTACAGCCAGGCCACCGCAGTGACCGGTCGACTGTCGTCGACCGACCCCAACTTGCAGAATATCCCGGTGCGCAGCCTCGAAGGCCGGAAGATCCGCGAGGCCTTTATCGCCGAGCCGGGATTCGTCATCGTCGCCGCCGACTACTCGCAGATCGAATTGCGCATCATGGCCCATCTGTCCGGCGACGAGCGGTTGCTCAAGGCCTTCGCCGAAGACGCCGACATCCACCGCGCCACCGCTGCCGAGGTGCTGGGACTGGCGCCGGAACAGGTGCTGCCGGAGCAGCGGCGGATGGCCAAGGCGGTCAATTTCGGCCTCATCTACGGCATGTCCGCCTTCGGTCTGGCGGCGCAACTCAATATCGACCGGGCCACCGCCCAGGCCTACATCGAGCGCTATTTCGCCCGCTATCCCGGGGTCGCCGAGTTCATGGCCCGGACCCGCGAGGTGGCCAGGACGGCCGGCTACGTCGAGACCCTGTTCGGCCGCCGGCTCTATTTGCCGGAGATCCACGGCGGCAACGGCCCCCGGCGCCAAGGCGCCGAGCGAGCGGCGATCAACGCACCCATGCAAGGCACCGCCGCCGACCTGATAAAGCTGGCCATGATCGCCGTGCAGGGCTGGCTGGATGCCGAGCGGCTAAAAACCCGCCTCATCATGCAGGTGCATGACGAACTGGTGCTGGAAACGGCGGAGGACGAGCTGGAACGGGTCAAAGAGCGGTTGCCGGGCCTGATGTGCGGCGTGGCTGAGTTAAAGACGCCGCTGAAGGTGGAGATGGGCGTCGGGCCGAGTTGGGAAGCGGCGCACTAAAAAGGCTATCCGGGATCCAGCGCGGAAGTCACCTCATAACCGGGTTTGCGCAGATGAAAGGGACATTTCTACTTTGCAGGAAAGGGGACATTTCTATTTAGCGTTGACACCATCTGGGGCTGATCTGCCGTTTCAGATGGCCAACAAAAAGCCGCCCGTGGGCGGCTTTTTGTAATGAGAAAGCGCTTAGCCCTTCTTGCGGGCGCTCAGCTTTTCCTTGATCCGGGCCGACTTGCCGGTGCGGCCGCGCAGGTAGTACAGCTTGGCTCGGCGAACGTCACCACGGCGTTTGACTTCGACGCCGGCCACCAGGGGCGAGTAGGTCTGGAAGGTCCGTTCCACGCCTTCGCCAGCGGATATTTTGCGGACGATGAAGTTGGAGTTGAGGCCGCGGTTGCGCTTGGCGATGACTACGCCTTCATAGGCCTGTAAACGTTCCTTGTCGCCTTCCTTGACCTTTACCTGGACGACGATGGTGTCGCCGGGGGCAAATTCGGGGAGGGTCTTGCCCAGGCGGGCAATCTCTTCGTTTTCGAGTTGTTCGATGAGGTTCATCGTCTTTCCTTCTGTATTCGCGCTAGAGGTCTCTCGGCGAGACTTGGCGCGGTTTATTAATGATCCGGATTATCCGGATCGGCTACATCTCGACGAAATTCGTCGAGTAAATTCTGTTCTTCGCGGCTCAATGGCCGGACTTGCAACAGGTCCGGCCGTCGTTGCCAGGTTCGGCCAAGCGACTGCTTCAAGCGCCAGCGGGCGACGTCGCCATGGTTGCCGGACAACAACACCGGCGGCGTCTCCCGGCCCAGATAGACCTCCGGCCGGGTGTAATGCGGGCAATCCAGCAGGCCGTCGGCGAAGGAGTCCTCGCTGGCCGAGTCCGCGTGGCCCAAGGCGCCGGGGATGGTGCGAATCAGCGCATCCATCAGCACCATGGCCGGCAATTCGCCGCCCGACAGGACGTAGTCGCCTATGGAGACTTCGGCCATCGGGTGACGGGCAAACAGGCGCTCGTCAATGCCTTCATAACGGCCGGCCAGCAACACCAGCGCCGGTTCCCTGGCCAGTTCCTCAACCAGTGTCTGGTTTAGCGTCCGCCCTTGGGGCGAAAGATAAACCAGGCGAGGCTGGGTAATTCCCTCGCGGCGCAAGGCCGTCTGCGCGGCGGTCAGCGCCAGGTCCAGCGGTTCGGCCAGCAGTACCATACCGGGGCCGCCGCCGAACGGTCGGTCGTCCACCGTGCGGTAACTGTCCGAGGTGAAATCCCGTGGGTCCCAGAATTTCAACTCGACCAGCTTGTTCCTGATCGCCCGGCCGCTGACGCCGTATTCCGTCAAGGCCGCGAACAGGGCCGGGAACAGGGTGACCACGTGATACTGCGGTGTCACCAGTCGGTGCCCCAGTCCACTACGATCTGCCCTGCTTCGGCGACCACGTCCCGGACAATGGCCGCGACGAACGGAATCAGGTGTTCCCGCTCGCCCGCCACCTTGAGCACGTTGTGGGCGCCGGTCTCCAGCAACCCGGTCACCTTGCCCAACGTCTCGCCGCTGGTGTTGACGACCGTCAAACCGATCAGGTCGTCCCAGTAAAACTCGTTTTTCCCGGCCGGCGGCAGTTCCTTCCGCTCAACCGCAATGTCCATCCCGGTCAGGGCCTCTGCCGCAGTGCGGTCATCGACCCCTGCCAGTTGGGCGACCAGGCTCTGACCGTGGGTCTTGGCCTCCAGGACTGTGTAGGCCCGCCACTGGCCGGCCTTGCCTAGACGCCAGACTGGATAGCCCAGCAGGTTGTCCAGGTATTCCGTATAGGTCTGGACCTTGATCCAGCCATGTATCGCATACGGGGCGGCGACCCGCCCCATGACAACTGGATCGTCCGCGCTATCCTCAGGCAGCGACCGGCTTGACGGCACGGGTCAGCCTGGTGACGGTCTCGGACACTTGCGCGCCCACGCCTTGCCAGTAAGCCAGACGCTCCTGGTTGATGCGCAGGGCTTCGTCGCTGCCGGATGCGACCGGGTTATAGAAGCCGAGCCGCTCGATGAAGCGGCCGTCGCGACGGTTGCGGGAGTCCGCCACCACGATGTTGTAGAAGGGGCGATTCTTGGAGCCGCCGCGGGAAAGACGAATGGTGACCATGTTCTATTGTTTCCTGTTCAGTGTCCGGGGCGCGCCGCCGCCGATGCCTTGTTTTGCAAGTATCAATCAGCGCACGCGGAAAGCCGCGAATTGTATTGAAAGCGGCTGTCCGAATCAAGCAAGTTATTGTTTTGCTTGGCAGCCGGCCACTACATGCCCGGCAACATGCCTTTCATGCCGCGCATCATCTTCGATAGGCCGCCCTTGCCGAGCGATTTCATCATCTTCTGGGCCTGTTCGAACTGGTTCAGCAAGCGGTTGACCTCCTGTACGGTCACGCCGGCGCCGGCGGCGACGCGGCGCTTGCGCGAGGCCTTGAGCAGTTCCGGTCGCTGGCGTTCTCTGGGGGTCATGGAGTCGATGATGCCTTCGATGCGCTTCATCTGCTTCTCGCCCTGGGCGATGTCGTCGGCGCCGACCTTGCTGGCGCCAGGCAGCTTGTCCACCAGGCTGGACAGTCCGCCCAGTTTCTTCATCTGCTGCATCTGGGCCTTGAAGTCTTCTAGATCAAAACCCTTGCCGCTCTTGAGTTTCTGGACGGTCTTCAGCGCCGCGGCCTGATCGACGTTGCGGTGCGCTTCTTCGATCAAGGACAGCACGTCGCCCATGCCCAGTATGCGGCTGGCCATGCGTTCCGGGTGAAAGACCTCGATGCCGGAGAGCTTTTCGCCGACGCCGACCACCTTGATCGGCTTGCCGGTGATCTGGCGCACCGACAGCGCGGCGCCGCCGCGCGAGTCGCCGTCCAGCTTGGTCAGGGCGATGCCGGTCAGCGGTAGGGCATCGTTGAATGCGCGGGCGGTGTTGACTGCATCCTGGCCCTGCATGGCGTCAACCACAAACAGGGTTTCGACCGGGGCGAGCGCCTTATGCAGCGCCTGAATCTCTTGCATCATCGCTTCGTCGACATGCAGGCGGCCGGCGGTGTCGACGATCAGTACGTCGTGGAAGTGACGCTTGGCGTGGTCGAGCGCGGCAAGGGCGATGTCGAGCGGCTTCTGGTCGGGCGAGGAGGGAAAGAAGTCGGCTTCGGCCTGGCCGGCTACAGTCTGCAACTGGTCGATGGCGGCGGGCCGATAGACGTCGGTGGAGACCAGCAGCACCTTCTTTTTGCCGCGCTCGCGGATCAGACGTACCAGCTTGCCACAGGTGGTGGTCTTGCCGGCGCCTTGCAGGCCGGCCATCAGGAACACCGCCGGCGGCTGGGTGGCGAAATCGAGCGGCACGGCCTGTTCGCCCATTAGCGCAGTCAGTTCCTTGTGGACGATGCCGATCAGCATCTGGCCGGGGGTGATGCTTTGCAGCACCTCCTGGCCCATGGCCTTTTCCTTGACCTTGGCGATGAAATCGCGCACCACGGGAAGGGCGACGTCGGCCTCCAGCAGGGCAATGCGAACCTCGCGCAAGGCGTCTTGAATATTGGTTTCGGTAAGTCGGCCTTGGCCCCTTAGACCTTTGACGACTTTGGACAGGCGATCGGTAAGATTGTCGAACATGCTCTAGGGTTGATGCTTTCAAATCGGCTAAACTTGCGTAGTCTAGCAAATCGACGACCCACTAAAATGCCGAATGTCTCCCTATATTTACTGACGCTGGTTGCGTACCTTGGTTTGGCGGCCTACTTCCGCCCGGGCGGACCTGCTTGTTGTCGCCCCACCGGCCCGAGCCGGTTGCTGTTGTTCGCGCCATTGCTGTTGCACGCCTACTTGTTGGGCCAGGCGGTGTTTCCCGAGGGCGGGTTAAGTCTGGGCTTTGGTTCCTCGCTGTCCGCCATGGCTGCCTTGACGGTGCTGTTTTACGGTCTGGCGGTCTGGTTCTACCCGTTGACCAGTATGCAAAGTCTGGTGTTGCTGTTTGCCGCATTCGGTCTGCTGTTGCAGTGGCTCATGCCCGCCGCCGGCATGGTGCCGATCGCCGGCGGGTCGCTGTTCCGCGTGCATTTGTTGATGGCCTTCATGGCCTACGGCCTGTTTACCATCGCGGCACTGCATGCAGTACTCATCGCCCTGGCTGAGAAACACTTGCACAAGCCGGTGCCGCCCAGGATGGTGGCGGCCCTGCCGCCCTTGTTGACGCTTGAGAAACTGTTGTTTCGCATGGTAGAGGCGGGCTTCATCATCTTGTCACTGACCCTGTTTACCGGCATCTTCTTCTCCCAGCAGATTTATGGCCGCGCCCTGCCGTTCACCCACATGACCGTATTTGGCATGGCGTCCTGGTTGATTTATGCCGCCTTGCTGACCGGACGCAGGGCCTATGGCTGGCGCGGGCGGACTGCCATCTACTGGACCATGGCTGGCTTCGTTACCCTGCTCTTGGCCTATGTCGGCGTGAAGTTCGTCCTGGAAGTGGTCCTGGGCCGGGCTTGACAGGGCGTGAACCCCGCTTAGACTAGGCAGGTCTTCTCGTTCTCAACAATCAGTTTGGATCAAGCTCCTATAGGGGCGCTACTCGGCGCCCTGTTCGTTCTGCTATTGCTGTCGGGTTTTTTCTCGGCGGCGGAAACCAGCATGATGGCGGTCAACCGCTATCGACTGAAACACCTGGCTAAATCGGGCCAGCGCGGCGCCAAGCTGGCGGAGTGGCTGCTGGCGCGTACCGATAAGCTGCTCGGCGTGGTGCTGCTGGGCAATAACCTGCTCAACGCCGCCTCCGCCTCGTTGCTGACTGTGGTTACCTTCAGATTGTTCGGCGCCAACGAGCTGGCGATGACCATGGCCACCTTGTCGGTGACCTTCCTGATCCTGGTGTTTTCCGAAGTGACGCCCAAGGTGATCGGCGCCAGCTATCCGGATCGGATCGCGTCGGCGTCAAGCTTCGTCCTGGTGCCGTTGTTGAAGGTCTTTTACCCCGTGGTCTGGTTCATCAACCTGTTCGTTCACGGCTTGTTGCGACTGACCCGGCTGACGCCGCCTGATGGTGGCCACGGCAATACCATGGGCGTCGAGGAATTGCGTAGCCTGCTGACGGAGTCCGGTTCGTTCCTGCCCGCAGCCCATCGAACCATGCTGGTCAACCTGTTCGATCTGGAAAACCTCACCGTGGATGACGTCATGCGTCATCGTGGCGAGATCGAGGCGATCGACCTGAATGCCGGCCCGGAGGAAATCGTCCATCATCTGCAGACCAGCCACCATGCCCACCTGCCGGTGTATCGGGACGAACTCAACGAGGTGCTTGGCATCGTCAATGTGCGCCGGGCATTGGCGAGGCAGGGGGAGGAACCGTTGCAGCCGGACGAGTTTGTCGAGGCCCTCAAGGCGCCTTATTTTGTCCCATCCGGCACGCCGTTGCTGACTCAATTGGGTCATTTTCAGAATAACCGTCAGTCCATGGGTCTGGTGGTCGATGAGTATGGCGAGTTGCTGGGGTTGGTGACGGTCGAGGACGTGTTGGAGGAGATCGTCGGGGAATTCGCCGGCGTGAGTCCTTTGCCGACCCGATATTGGCAGGTTGAGGCGGATGGCAGTTATCTGGTGGATGGGGCGGCCAGCCTGCGCGAATTGAACCGCAAGCTCGGCCTTGACTTCCCCGCCGACGAGGCGCGCACTCTGAATGGACTGATCCTGGAGTATCTGGAGGCGATGCCGGAGGTGGGGGTGACCATCAAGATCGCCAGTCACCCGGTGGAAATCATTCAGATCGCCGGCCGAAAAGTGAAAACCGCGCGCATCCAGCCGATCCCCACGCCACTGCATTGAGTCAAGGCTGCTCTTTGACATTCTTATTCACTCCAAGCATCATTCATCGATGAGCATTCTTTGCGGTTATTAGGGGACGGATTCGTGGCGGCAAGCGTTGCTAGTAATCTCACTGGCGTATGCCGGGCCTTGGTGCAGCAGGGTCTGCTCGCCCAGGATGAGGGCGAGACGCTGCAAGCCCAGGCCAAGGCTGCGGGTGAGAATTTTGTCGTCCACCTGATCAGGACCAAACGATTCAAGCCGCAACAGGTTGCAACCTTTGCCTCGATCACCTTTGGACTACCCTACTTCGATCTGAACGCGCTGGATAGCGAGACGCTGCCGGTTGGCGTAGTCGATGCCAAGCTGATTGATAAGCACCGGGCTTTGCCACTTGCCAAGCGCGGCAATCGGCTGTTCTTGGGGGTATCCGATCCCAGCAATATGCAGGTGTTGGATGAGATCAAATTTCAGACTGGCCTGGCGGTCGACCTGGTGGTACTGGAAGAGGACAAGCTGAGCCAATATCTCGATCAGCATACCGAGAGCCGGGAAGATGACATCCTCAAGAGCATCGAGACCGATGACCTCAATCTGGAGTTCACCGATGACGAGACCATGGCCGAGGCAGCAACGGCAGCCGCGCAGGACATCGACGATGCGCCGGTGGTGCGCTATCTCCAGAAGATCATGCTGGACGCCATCAATGCCAATGCCTCGGACATCCATTTCGAACCGTATGAGAAGTTTTACCGGATACGCTATCGCCTGGATGGCATCCTGTATGAAGTCGCCCAGCCGCCGGTGGCCATCAAGGAAAAGATTGCATCTCGGATCAAGGTGATCTCGAAGATGGACATCTCTGAGAAGCGGGTGCCTCAGGATGGCCGAATGAAGCTGATGGTGTCGCACAAGAAAGCAGTCGATTTTCGGGTCAGCAGCCTGCCCACCCTGTATGGCGAGAAGATCGTCATGCGGATACTGGATTCCAGCACGGCGCTGGACAAGAAAATCGAGGAACTGGGCTATGAGCCTCAGCAGCAGGCGCACCTGCTCGAAGCCATCCAGCGACCCTACGGCATGGTGCTGGTAACCGGGCCGACCGGCAGCGGCAAGACTGTGTCGCTGTATTCCTGCCTGAATCTGCTCAACCAGCCGGGCGTCAACATTTCAACCGTGGAAGATCCGGTGGAAATCCAGTTGCCGGGCATCAACCAGGTCAACGTCAACGACAAGGCCGGGCTCAATTTTGCTACCGCGCTGCGCTCCTTCCTGCGCCAGGATCCGGACATCGTGATGGTGGGTGAGGTGCGCGACCTGGAGACGGCGGACATTGCCATCAAGGCCGCGCAGACCGGTCACATGGTCTTGTCCACGCTGCACACCAACGATGCCCCTTCCACCTTGTCGCGGCTGGTCAATATGGGGGTGCCGAACTACAGCGTCGCTGCCTCGGTGCTATTGATAACCGCCCAGCGGCTGGGACGTCGGTTGTGCCCCCATTGCAAACAGCCGATTGACATCCCGCCCGAGGCGCTGATGAATGCCGGGTTTATCGAGGCCGACCTGGACGGCGCATGGCAGGCATTCGGCGCGGTCGGCTGCGATCTATGCAACCACACCGGGTATAAGGGGCGGGTCGGCATCTATCAGGTGATGCCGATCAGCGATGAGATTAATCGTCTGATCTTGAAGAATGCCGGGGTTGGCGAGATTGCCGCGCAAGCCCATAACGAGGGCGTATTGGACCTGCGGCGGGCTGGTTTGCTGAAAGTGAAGACCGGGATGACCTCACTTGAGGAAGTTCTGGCGGTGACCAACGAATGACAGCGAGGGCTGAACAATGGCGCTAGCCAAGACAG
Organism: Hydrogenophilales bacterium CG12_big_fil_rev_8_21_14_0_65_61_21; assembly: GCA_002782005.1. GTDB lineage: Bacteria > Pseudomonadota > Gammaproteobacteria > Burkholderiales > Thiobacillaceae > Parasulfuritortus. The sequence goes on from PFGT01000045.1 coordinate 38,053, forward strand.
CGAAAACAGTGGCGGAGATTCCCTTTATCTGGGAAGGAACCGACAAACTTGGGCGCAAGCTGAAGGGCGAGATGCTGGCCGCCGGCGAGGCCGTGGTCCGACAGTCGCTGCGGCGTCAGGGCATTACCGCCAGCAAGGTGCGCAAGCAGGGTCTCTTTTCCCAGGCCAAGAGAATCTCGGAAAAGGATATCGCCCTATTCACGCGCCAGCTCTCCACCATGGTCAAGGCCGGCGTGCCGTTGTTGCAAGCCTTCGATATCACGGCGCGCAGCCACTCCAACCCGGCACTGCAACGACTATTGGGCATTATCAAGGCCGATGTAGAATCGGGCAGCGCCTTGAATCAGGCCTTCCGGCGGCACCCGAAATATTTCGATGCACTGTACTGCAACCTGGTGGAAGCCGGTGAACAGGCCGGTATCCTGGAGACCGTGCTGGACCGGATCGCCAGCTACAAGGAAAAGATTCTGGCTATCAAGGGCAAGATCAAGTCTGCCCTGATGTATCCGGCCATCGTGATCGTCATCGCCTTTATCATCACGGCGGGCATCATGCTGTTCGTGATCCCGACCTTCAAGCAACTGTATGAGAGCAGCGGCGCCGAGTTGCCGGCCCTGACGGCCATGGTGATCTATATCTCCGACCTGTTCGTTAAGTGGTGGTGGGCCTTGGTCGGGTTGTTGATCGCCACCGTGCTGCTGTTTGGCCAGGCATTCAGGCGCTCAAAGGTATTGCGGGATCGAATCGACGCCTTGTCATTGAAGATTCCAGTGTTCGGCCCGCTGATCGAAAAGGCTACCGTAGCGCGCTGGTCGCGGACCTTCTCATCGCTGTTCGCCGCCGGCGTGCCGATGGTCGATGCCTTGGCGTCGGTGGCCGGCGCCTCCGGCAATGCGGTGTTCGAAGCGGCGACCATGAAACTGCGCACCGATATTGCGACCGGCGCCAGCCTGACCTCCTCGCTGCAAGCCGCCAAGATATTCCCCAATATGTTGATCCAGATGGTGTCCATCGGCGAGGAATCCGGCTCCCTGGATTCCATGGTGGAAAAGGTGGCGGATTACTTCGAGCGTGAGGTCGATGACGCAGTGGCCGGCATCTCCAGTTTGATGGAGCCGATCATCATGGTGGTGCTGGGCACCTTGATCGGCACCATCGTGATTGCCATGTATCTGCCTATTTTCAAGATGGGCTCAGCGTTTTGAGCGAATTGTTCGGCCAGCACGCCATGCTCTGGGTGGTATTGGCGGGCGTGCTTGGCCTGATGCTGGGCAGCTTCATCAATGTGGTGGTCTATCGCCTGCCGGTGATGATGCAGCGGGAATGGCAGCGCCAGTGCGCCGAGCTGCATGGCGAGGAGCCGCCGGCGCAAACGCCTTATAGCCTGGCGGCGCCGCGCTCGGCCTGCCCGAGTTGCGGTCATGGCATCGTCTGGTATGAAAACATCCCGATTCTGAGTTGGCTAGTCCTGCGCGGTCGCTGCTCCGCCTGCGGGACGGCGATTTCACTGCGCTACCCGATGCTGGAGGCGCTGACCGGCGTCCTTACCGCCTATGCTGCCTGGCACTTCGGGGTTTCCTGGCAGGCGGGCGCGGCATTTTTACTGATCTGGGCCTTGGTGGCCTTGACCTTCATCGATCTGGATACCTATTACCTGCCGGATAGCATTACCCAGCCGCTGATTTGGTTGGGTCTCCTAATCAATTTGAATGGCCTGTTTACCCCACTGGATTCGGCGCTGATCGGTGCGACGGCGGGCTATCTAGCGCTTTGGGCGGTGTATCACCTGTTCCGTCTGATCACCGGCAAGGAGGGCATGGGGTTCGGCGATTTCAAACTGCTCGCCGCTCTTGGCGCCTGGCTGGGCTGGGCCATGTTGCCGTTGATTATCCTGCTGTCCAGTCTGATCGGCGCACTGATCGGCATCGGCCTGATCGTGTTCGCCGGACATAATCGCGCCAAGCCTATCCCATTCGGCCCTTACCTGGCCCTGGCCGGCATTGTCGCCTTGTTCTGGGGCAAGGCCCTGATCGCGCTTTACCTGGGGCAATGAAGCGGCCCTACTGCGTGGCCCTGACCGGTGGCATTGGCAGTGGCAAGAGTGTCGTCGCTACGGCCTTCGCTGGTCTGGGAGTGGCGGTGATCGACACCGACCTCATCGCCCACGAGTTGACCGCGCCCGGGGGCGCGGCGCAGGCGCCGATACTGAGCGCTTTCGGGGCCGAATACCGGCTGGCCGATGGCGGCCTGGATCGGCGGCGTATGCGGGCTACGATATTTAGCCAGCCTGACCTGCGCGCCCGTCTGGAAGGTATCTTGCACCCCTTGATCCGAGCTTGCGCGGCCCAGCGACTGAACGATACGACCGCGCTTTATGCGCTGCTGGTTGTGCCGCTGCTGGTTGAGAGCGGCGCCTATCGCGAACTGACGGATCGGGTATTGGTGGTGGACTGTGACCCCGACCGGCAAATCGAACGCATCATGCGCCGCGATGGCATCGACCTGGCCCTGGCCAAGGCAATGCTGACGGCCCAGGCGAGCCGGGAACAACGTCTGGCCCTGGCCGACGATGTCATAGATAACCGTGGCGTCAAGGCCGATGTTGAGGCTGAGGTTCGGCGTTTGCACCAGGTTTATCTGCGGCTGGCCGGGAAACGGGGCAAAATGCAAAACCTGTCATTGCAAAAGTAGGCTGTATTGCTGCAAAATCGCCCGAATCTCTAAATGCGACAGTGAGTTAGCGCTGCGATTTGCCGCAATGCTGACCTATCCAAGAACCGATTTATTGTAGAAAGCCACCCATTGCATAGGCGCCATCGGTGATCGTTTACGAATATCCACTGAACGAACGCATACGCACCTGGTTGCGTCTGGAAGATTTGTTCGAGAAGGTGGCTTTCTTCATCAAGGCAGGCGACCAGCGTTCCCACCACGCCGCCTTGCTGGCCATTTTTGAGCTGGCCGACGTGATGACCCGGTCCGAGTTGCGCAGCGAGTTGATCCAGGAGTTGGAACGGCAGAAGGCATCGTTCGAGCCGTTAAGGGGTAATCCGGAGGTGGATGGCGAGCGTCTGGAGGCGGTTCTGACGAGTCTGTCCAACACACTAGCGGAGCTGCACGATCAGGTCGGCAAACTGAGCCAGCATGTCCGGGATAACGACTGGTTAGCCGGCATCAAGAGCCGCACCGGGATACCGGGTGGGGTCTGCGCTTTCGATCTGCCCGGATACCACTTCTGGCTCAATCAATCTGTAGCGCGACGACGGGAAGACCTGCGGGCCTGGCTGGGCCCGATGTTGCCGGTCAAGAATGGCGTGGCAGTCGTGTTGAAGCTGCTGCGGAAGGGTGGAATTGGCGGCCGCTATGTAGCCGAGGGTGGGTTGTTTCAGTTAATGCTGGGCGGCCGCGTGGCCCAGTTGCTTCAGGTCAGGGTAGCCAACGATATGCCTTGTGTGCCGGAAGTCAGCGCCAACAAGTATGCGGTCAATCTACG
>PFGT01000026.1 GCA_002782005.1 Hydrogenophilales bacterium CG12_big_fil_rev_8_21_14_0_65_61_21
CCGCCGCTGCAACCATGGCGACGCCGCCGGCGCCCTTCAATATCTGTCTACGTTGGTGATTCATTTCATATCTCCTATTTAGTTAATGCGCTACAGGTACATCAAAGGCCGTAAACGAAATCGACCACCTTGTCGATTTCCTGCTCGCTCAGAATCTTGTGCTTGCCGAAAGGCGGCATATAGGTCGCGGGGTTGCGCGCGGTCGCGTCCCATATCTGGGCGCGCAATGCCGTCTTGTCGGGAAAGCGTGCGCTCATGGCAATCAGGGGCGGCCCACTGTTGCCCGGTTGCGCCGCATCCGCCATGGTGGGCATAGCGTGGCAAGCGAGACAATTGCCTTTCTTGTTGTCGTAAGCCAGGTCTTTGCCCGTGATCTCCTTGGCCTGTTCGGCGCCGATTGCGGCATCGACGAACAGCGCGGCCAAAAGGCTAATACCGGTTTTGACGGCAACGGAATTCCGCATAGTCTCGCTCTTTTCTCTTTGCAAACGTAAAGCCAGTAAGCTTTACCCCGATTCCGCCAGGCGGCCCTCAAATCAAAGCCGACACGACTATACCCATAAACCACCTGGGCAAACAAACAGCGTATTAGTACATATAAATATTCACTTCGATTTAACCAAGCTCCGCTCGCGTGCCTGCAACTCTTTAAAGTCCCGTAGCCGGGCGTCCACGACCGACAGGCTGTAGAAGTCGCCGTCGCCGGCCTGGCGCGCCAGTTGTAATTGTTCGATCGCCTGGACCGGCTGGTCCAGCCTGATGTAGGCCTCAGCCTGAGCCAGATGTTCTTCGGTACGCCGGCCGAGTGCATGATTGGCCTCGGCCAGCAAGCGGTAAAGCGTTGGCGCCTCCGGCCACAACCGTAGCCGGTCTGCGGCAAACGACTTGGCCTTTGCCGCCTGGCCCTGGCGCAGCAAGGACTGGGCGTAGGCATAGGCCAGCGGCTTGTAACCCGGATAACGCAATATCGCGCCACTCAGTTTGGCAACCGCCTGGTCTACTCGCCCGGTTTCAAGCAGCACCTGAGCGGCTAGATATTCGATCAAGGCCGAGCGCTGTCCCTGGTCCAGGCGTTTTATGGCCCGATCGGCCTGATCCTTATTGCCCACCCGTACCGCGCTAAGGGCCAGGCCGTACCAGACGACCGGCTCATCCCGCGCTGCGGCCAGGGCGCTGAAACGATCAAAAGCATCGCGCGGCTCGCCCGCCAAGGCCTGCACCCTGGCCCGGATCAAGGCATATTCCAGGCTGTCTGGGCGGGCCTTGAATTTCATCTCCTCGGCCCGGTTCTGCAGATCGGCCATGCGCTCATAGGTCATCGGGTGAGTACGCAAAAAACCAGGCACATTACTGTCATAGAGCCGATCCTGCGACATCAGACTCTTGAAGAACAAGGCCATGCCGTTAGGGTCGAAACCGGCCTTCGCCATGGTCTGCAAGCCAACCCGGTCGGCCTCTTTCTCGTGGACCTGGGTATCTCGCAACTGGTTTTGCATAGCATAGGCCTGACTGCCGGTCAGGGCCGCCTCGGCGATCTGCGGGTTGTCGGAATGGGCGGCCAGAATGGCGACGGCCAGACCAGCCAAGGCTGCGACCATGCCCGACTTTTGATCCTGCACCGACCTGGCGATATGGTTTTGCGTTACATGGCCGAGTTCATGCGCCAACACCCCTGCCAACTCCGATTCCGAGCGGGTCGCGGCAATCAGGCCGGTGTTGACACCAATGTGCCCACCGGGCAGGGCAAAGGCGTTAATCATGGAATCCTTGACCGCGAAGAAGTCGATCTGGCGGTATGGCGCACTGCTCGCCGCCGCCAGCCGCTCGCCCAGTGCGCCCAGGTATTCGTTGACCTCTGGATCATCAAGGAAATCCTTGTCGACCCGTATCTCACGCATGACCTCGCGCCCAATCCGAGCCTCCTCGGCTTCGGACACCGTGGCGCGCGCCGCCTCGCCCAGGTCGGGAAGCTCGGAGGCATGAACCGCGACAGCCACGCAAGCGGCCAACAGCAGGAATAAAGGTAAACGCATCGAGCTATGATACCCATTGCACCGATCCGGTTCCCAATTTTGAACGGGAACTGGATCGGATCGACCAAGTCTTCATACTTTGAAGCCAACCTTCAAGAACCGAGGCCACTGCAATATGAATCCGTTCGGCACATTCAGCCTTCCCTATCCAGCCATCCGGCCCGCCCTGTGGCCGCTGTTTCCGCTGCTGTTCGGCGCTTTGCTGGCTTATGCAGGCTTGAATCAGGCCGCCGCCGGCACCTTGATCCGTAACGAACAGGTACGCGCCACGCCATCGGCCAGCGGCAAAGTATTGACCCGCCTAGCCAAGGGCAGCCAAATCGAGCTATTGACGCGCCGGGGCGGCTGGATTCAGGTCAATGCCAAGGGCAAGAAGGGCTGGGTGCGCCTGCTTTCGGTTCGCGGTGGTTTGAGTAACCGCAACAACGCCGCCGCCGAACTAAGCGGCATCGCTGGACTGGCCAAGCAGAACGACCACCAGGTGGTAGCGGTCGCCGGTCTGCGCGGACTGGCCGAGGAAGATTTAAAAAAGGCCCAGTTCGACGCCGTTGAACTAAACCGGCTCGATAACTACCAGACCAATCGCCAGCAAGCCGAGGGATTCGCCAATCAAGGTGGCTTGGCCAAACGGGACGTGGCCTATCTGGCAGCGCCCCCAGGCAAGCCCAAGAAGAACACACACTATTGGGAAGGTGTCTTACCGTGAAACAGCCAACCCTAAAGAAAGGGCTATTCGGTCTGGCACTGCTCTTCGCCTTCGGCTGCGCCCAGGCGGAAAAGACTGATATCGGCGCCATACTGGATGCGCTTGGCCAACGTCATAAAGTGGCCCCGGCAGCAAACAGTCCAGCTCCGACCACTAGCCCGGCGGGCAACGATTCCGGCCAAGCGCACAACGCTACGTCGAACGCCGCCTCTGATCGGGCCTTACTGCTTACAGCGCTGCGTTCTGGCCGGATGAGCGACGCGCAGGAAAATGAGGTTGGCCGACAAATCGCCGGCAATTTGCTGGGCGCTGCGCCTCTGGTGCCTAACGATGCCCTGCAAATTTATGTCAACCAGGTCGGGCGCTGGGTCTCGCTGCAAGGCGAACGGCCCGATCTGGCCTGGCATTTCGGTGTCATCGACAGCAACGACATCAACGCCTTCTCGGCACCCGGCGGCTACCTGTTCATTACCAAGGGACTTTATCGCGAACTGGAAAACGAGGCCGAACTGGCCTCGGTTTTCGGCCATGAAATCAGCCATGTACTTAAGCGCCATCACCTCAAACTGCTGCAAAAATCCGCCCAGATCGCGGTTATCGGCAAGGCATTGCAATCAGCAGTCGGTAAGCCAGCCGACAACGACTCCGCGCTGCTGCAAAACCTGATCGGCAATGGCGCCGCCATGGTCGCGCGCAGTCTGGACAAGAACTCGGAATACGAGGCCGATCGCATCGGCATGGTGCTGACCGCCCGTGCCGGCTATGACCCCTACGCGTTACCAATGGTGTTGGAGAAGATCGGCCATGCCGGCAAGGTCGGTCAGGGCCGGACCGCCCTGCTGTTCAAGACACACCCTTTACCCGACGACCGCCTCGATCACCTCGCCGCTGCGGCCGGCGAGCGGATGGATAGCTATGCAGACGGCAAGACGCTAGAGCGGCGCTTCATCAAACTGCCTGAATCGCCATAAATCGCCTAAACAGAGCGTAACATCCTAATTATAAAAGAAATTTGCATTCCCGTTCGGGCCTGCTAGCATGGAAACATACCTGAGCATAACACTCTGGTAAGCAGCACATCCAATTAGAGAAGGAGAGCAATCATGTTGGACATCAACAAACTCATACTGGCTGAAAACCTAGGCCACCGCGAATCAGGCGAGTTCGCCATGGACCTGGAACCTTGGAGCGAGGAACGTGCGTTGCAATTGGCGCGTTCCGAAGGCCTTGATCTGAACAAAAAGCACATGGCCGTACTGCGCTGGCTACGCGATCGCTATGCTGAATGCGGGCCTACTGAGAACGGCCGCGCCCTATCCCACGCCATGGAAGAAAACTTCATGACCGAGGGCGGTCTGAAATATCTATATCGCTTATTCCCGCAAGGGCCAGTCTATCAAGGCTGCCACTTCGCCGGCGTGCCATTGCCCCCTGGCAGCCTGGACCAGTCCTTCGGCAGCCGGCACTGAAGCTGCCCCCCTCACCTCACCAAATGAAATTGCCCGGCCTGAGCCGGGCAATTTAGTATGAGCAATCGCGGTTTATACGCAACCGGTCGGCTTCGGCGTACCGGCATAACGACCCGCCTGCTTGGCCGGACCAAACGGGAACAGATCGAACAAAAACTTCTTCTCGCCCCACTGATCGCCGAATTCTTCTTTCAGACCCTTCTGCAGAAAACGCAGATTGGGCGCCGTGCCATATTCCTGAAAATAATCACGCATGTAATGGATGATTTTCCAGTGGTTCTCGGCCAGCTCCAGCTTATCCTGACTGGCCAGGTAAGTCGCCACGTCGTCCGACCAGTCGTCCAGGTTGACCAGATAGCCCTCGGGATCGGTTTCCACCGTCTTGCCGTTGATGTTCAGTTCCATGTTGATTCCTCTCTTCTATTCACCAAGTTGTCCAAACCAGCCTTGGCTGGCATGACGGTAGAATAATAAACCTGACTATTTGTGTCAAGTATTATTGCAATAATTTTCCCGGCGTGCATTTAGCCTGGCACGCCTGCGGCAAATAACCAACAATAAAAGTCAACTATTGCCGAGGCTGTGCGATGGTCGTACAATCCCGACCGCAATGTTCAACTACTAACTGGAGAAACAACATGGAACATCAACTACCCGCACTGCCCTACGCCATGGACGCGCTGCAACCGCATATGTCCAAGGAAACCTTCGAGTATCACTATGGCAAACACCATCAAGCCTATGTGACCAACCTGAACAATTTGATCAAGAGCAGCGCATTCGAGAACAAATCCCTCGACGACATCGTCAAGACCGCACCTGCCGGCGGCATCTACAACAACGCTGCCCAAGTCTCCAACCATAGCTTCTTCTGGCAATGCATGAAGCCGAATGGCGGCGGCGCCCCGACCGGCGCACTGGCCACCGCCATCGACAAGAAGTGGGGTTCGTTTGATGAGTTCAAGAAGGCATTCCAGACCAGCGCGGTGGGCAACTTTGGCTCCGGCTGGACTTGGTTAGTCAAGAAGGCCGACGGCAGTCTGGACATCGTCAACATGGGTGCTGCCGGCACCCCGCTGACCACCGCCGACACGCGTCTGCTGTGTGTCGACGTCTGGGAACACGCCTACTACATCGACTATCGCAACTTGCGTCCCAAGTTCGTCGAGACCTACCTGAACAATCTGGTCAATTGGGACTTCGTCGCAGCCAACTACGCGGCCTAATAAAACACCAGCAAAAAAAGGCCGCATCAGTGCGGCCTTTTTTTCGGTCAAACACCAAAAGGCTCAGTGATTCGCGCCGCCCTTGATTACCATGGGTACAACATCCCGAGAGTGTTTCTTCTCCATCTTCGCCGCCTTCTTTTCCTTCGGTGTCAACAGTGCTTGCTTTTTCACTTCTTTATTGGATTGCTGCGATTTAGACATAGTGTCGGCTCCTGACCATGGTGAAAGGGCATCCGTCCAAGTCGGGACAGGCTTTTATGACGATACCACCACTACCCGATCTAAGACTTGACGTTTGATTCGTTATAGGCCAATCGCCAACAAAATAATATGTGATCGGGGATTGATCTCGGCACGGAATGATCTGGCAGATTCAAGAATGCCGCGTGTGATGCCAATAAGCCAAACAGCGTTTTTTTTATGCTAGTGTGAGAGCGGAGTTGCATATCTTGTTATCGCAGCAACAAGGGAGTTCGGAATGACCCAAAAAATGGCCGTAGTCGGGTTGGGATATGTCGGCTTGCCGCTGGCGATAGCCTTTGGCCAAAAATTCGAGACTATCGGGTTCGATACTTCCGAACGGTTAGTCGAAAAGTGCCGTTTGCATATTGATCCGCATGGTGATTTGGCCGCCGGGGCCTTCGATTTTGCTAGAAAGCTTACCTTCACCAACTCACCAGAGCTATTGCATGATGCGGATGTCATCATCATCGCGGTGCCGACCCCTGTGGATATCGCCCACAGCCCGGATTTCGAGCCGCTTATTTCGGCTAGCCGAGAGGTCGGCCGATACCTGAAGCGGGGCGCCGTGGTGATTTATGAATCTACGGTATATCCCGGCGCGACGGAGGAGGTTTGCATCCCCGAGCTCGAACGTGCTTCAGGTTTGAAATGGCGGAGAGATTTTAACGTCGGTTACTCGCCCGAACGCATAAACCCCGGCGACCGACAACACTCACTGACCGGGGTCGTAAAGATAGTTTCGGGAGACACACCGGAGACCCTGGAGCGGGTCGCCGGAATTTACGAGACCATCATAGTCAAGGGTGTGTACCGTGCCTCATCCATCAAGGTGGCCGAAGCCGCCAAGGTCATTGAGAACACCCAGCGTGATCTGAACATCGCCTTGATGAATGAACTCGCGCTTCTGTTTCACCATCTCGGTATCGACACCACCGAGGTGCTTGAAGCGGCCGGTACAAAATGGAACTTCCTGCCCTTCCGCCCGGGTTTAGTGGGCGGGCATTGCATCGGCGTGGACCCTTATTATCTGACCTACAAGGCGGAAACCGTGCGGTATTTTCCCGAGGTCATCCTGGCCGGGCGCAGGATCAACGACCAAATGGGTAAATTCGTCGGCGAGCAGACTGTAAAACAGATCATCCAGACCAGCAGGGGCGTCAAAGGCACGACCGTCACCATATTGGGACTGACCTTCAAGGAGAATTGCCCGGACCTGCGTAATAGCCGAGTGATCGACATCGTGCGGGAGCTGGAAAGCTACGGCCTTAAAGTGTATGTACATGACCCCGTTGCCGATCCCGCCGAGGCATACGAGGCGTATGGCGTGCGGTTGACCCCTTGGGATGACCTTCCAGTCGCCCATGCGATTGTCGCGGCTGTGGCACATCGGCCATTCATTGATCGTCCATTATCAGACTACTGCAGCAAACTGGAGACCGGCGGCGTATTCATGGATGTAAAAGCCATTTTTGCCCCGGCCAGATTGCGTGAACTCGGGTTCGTCGTCTGGCGACTGTAATAGTCCATACACGAGACATGGCGTATATGTGCGGCATCATTGGTGTGGTTTCGCTCGAAAACGTGGTTCCCCTCTTGCTGGATGGACCGGGGAGGCTGGAGTATCGAGGCTACGATTCAGCAGGGCTTGCCGTGATCGCCGATGGCCTCAAGCAAGTGCGAGTATGTGGCCGGGTGCGCGATCTGCGCGATCGGGTCGCCAAAGCTGGTTTACATGGCAGCGCCGGCATCGCC
>PFGT01000120.1 GCA_002782005.1 Hydrogenophilales bacterium CG12_big_fil_rev_8_21_14_0_65_61_21
CCATCCTGTTCGTGGATGAGGTCCATCGCTTCAACAAGTCGCAGCAGGATGCCTTTCTGCCGCATGTCGAATCGGGCCTGCTGACCTTTATCGGCGCGACCACCGAAAACCCATCGTTCGAGGTGGTGGGCGCCCTCCTCTCCCGCGCCCAGGTATATGTGCTGAACGCCTTGAGCGAGGATGAACTGAAGGCCCTGCTGCAACGAACCTTAAGCCAGGGGCAACTCGACCTGACCCTGACGCCCGAGGCCGAGCCGCTTTTGGTGGCCTATGCCGACGGTGACGGACGGCGGCTAATCAATCTGATGGAGCAACTGGCGACGGCCGCCAAGACCTCGGGGCGGACGGTGGCCGACGCGGATTTCGTCGCCAGCGCGCTGTCACCCTCGCTGCGCCGGTTCGACAAGGGTGGCGAGGCCTTCTACGACCAGATTTCGGCGCTCCATAAATCGGTGCGCGGTTCCGACCCGGATGCCGCCGTGTACTGGTTCAGCCGCATGTTGGACGGCGGCGCCGACCCGCGTTATCTGGCGCGGCGCATCGTGCGCATGGCCTGGGAGGACATCGGCCTGGCCGATCCGCGCGGCGCCGAGATCGCGCTCAACGCCGCCGACACCTACGAGCGGCTGGGTTCGCCCGAGGGCGAACTGGCCCTGGCCCAGGCGCTGATCTATCTGGCCTGTGCGGCCAAGTCGAACGCCGGCTATATGGCCTACAACCAAGCCCGCGCCTTGGTCCGGGAAACCGGCAGCCAGGCCGTGCCGGTGCATCTGCGCAACGCGCCGACCAAGCTGATGAAGGAACTCGGCTACGGCCGTACCTACCGCTATGCCCACGACGAACCGGAGGCCTACGCGGCGGGGGAAAGCTATTTCCCGGACGAGATGCCGAAGCCGCCGCGCTTTTATCACCCCACCCCGCGAGGCCTGGAAGGCAAGATCGCAGAAAAGCTGGCGCACCTCCGGGCGCTGGATCGGGCGGCGGGCAAGAAAAAGACGTAGGTCGGGTTTCATCTCAACCAAACGCCGCCCATGGAACCCCTGTCGTCGGGATAAATCCCGACCTACAAAACCCTGCTGGTCTGCCCGGTGTCCGGTTGTGTCAAGTCAAAGTCGATTCCAATTTGCCGCGCGTACTGCTAGAATCCGCGCTCCCAATTTTGGGAAATCCACACATCCGCCTGGTTAAGGTGTCTCCTAACAGGGGCTATCGGCGGATGGCGGCTCAACCTTAACTAATTTGGAGTAGTGCTATGTCCGTTACCATGCGCGAAATGCTGGAGGCCGGCGTTCATTTCGGCCACCAAACCCGTTACTGGAATCCCAAGATGGCCCCTTATATCTTCGGCCATCGCAACAAGATCCACATTATCAACCTGGAAAAGTCGCTGCCGATGTTCGAGGCGGCAGCCAAGTTCGTGCGCCAACTAGCCTCCAACAAGGGCACCATCCTGTTCGTCGGCACCAAGCGCCAGGCCCGTGAAATCATGGCCGAAGAGGCCGCCCGCTGCACCATGCCGTGGATTTCCCACCGCTGGCTGGGCGGCATGCTGACCAACTTCAAGACGGTCAAACAGTCGGTCAAGCGCATGAAGGATATGGAGGCCATGCTGGCTGAGGGCGCTCGCGAGTCACTGAACAAACGCGAAGTCCTGACCCTGCAACGTGAATATAACAACCTGAACCGCTCGCTGGGCGGCATCAAGGAAATGGACGGCCTACCCGATGCCTTATTCGTGGTTGACGTCGGCTACCAGAAGATCGCCATCACCGAGGCCAACAAGCTGGGCATCCCAGTGATCGGTATCGTCGACAGCAACAACACCCCTATCGGCATCGATTACATCATTCCCGGCAACGACGACTCCAGCCGCGCCATCCGCCTGTATGCCCGCGGTATGGCCGACGCTGTCCTGGAGGGCAAGGCCAACGTAATCGAGGAATTGGTCGCCGCCGTACAGGAAGATGAATACGTCGAGGTCGAGGAAGCCGGCAGCGCCCAGTAATCGCTGCTTTGTCATTCCCGCCTGCGCGGATATGGCAGGAATACTTCACGACCTTGAGCGCCCCGTGACCGGGGCGTTTTCACACCGAATTACCTAACTGAATCTGGAGAACGAAAATGGCGGAAATCACCGCTTCCATGGTCAAGGAACTGCGCGAACGTACCGATGCCCCGATGATGGACTGCAAGAGGGCGCTGAACGAAGCCGAAGGCGATATGCAGACGGCCGAGGAAATCCTGCGCGTCAAGTTTGGCAGCAAGGCCGCCAAGAGCGCCGGTCGCATCGCCGCCGAAGGCATCGTCGGCATCCACATCAGCGCCGACGGCAAGCTGGGTTCGATGATTGAGGTCAACTGCGAGACCGACTTCGTGGCCAAGAACGATGACTTCCAGACCCTGGTCAAGAACCTGGCCGAAATGGTCGTTGCTCAAAACCCGGCCGACGTCGCCGCCTTGTCGGCGCTGAAGATCGGCGCCAAGACGGTCGAGGAAGTCCGCACCGAACTGGTCGGCAAGATCGGCGAGAACATCAGCATCCGCCGCTTCGTGCGGGTCGCCGCGCAGGGCAAGCTGGGCAGCTACATCCACGGCGGCGCCAAGATCGGCGTGTTGGTGGACGTGGCCGGCGACGAGGCACTGGCCAAGGACATCGCCATGCACATCGCCGCCTCCAAGCCCAGGGCGTTGGATACCTCCGGCGTCGCCCAAGAGCTGATCGACACGGAGCGCCGCGTCGCCACGCAGAAGGCGGCCGAATCCGGCAAGCCGGCCAACATCGTCGAGAAGATGGTCGAAGGCTCGGTGCAGAAATTCCTCAAGGAGGTCACGCTGCTGTCGCAGCCCTTCGTCAAGGACGACAAACAGACCGTGGCGCAGGTGCTGAAGGCCAAGGGCTCGCAGTGTCACGGCTTCACGCTGTACATCGTCGGCGAAGGCATCGAGAAGAAGGTGTCCGACTTCGCCGCCGAAGTGGCCGCCGCGTCCAAGGTGTAATTTGTGGCCATCGCCCACCGCCGCATCCTGCTGAAGCTGTCCGGCGAGGCCCTGATGGGGCCGGATGCCTTCGGCTATCACGCCGAGACCCTGGCCGGCTTCGTCAAGCAGATCGACGAAGTGGCCGGTCTGGGCGTCCAGATCGGCATCGTGGTGGGTGGCGGCAACCTGTTCCGAGGCGCTGCCGGGGCGCTCTCCGGCATGGACAGGGCCACCGCCGACGCCATGGGTATGTTGGCCACGGTAATGAACTCGCTGGCGCTCAAGGATGCCTTGATGGCGGCCGGCGTGCCGGCCCAGGTGATGACCGCCGTGACCATCGCCCATGTCGGCGAACCGTTCGAGCGCGACGCCGCCGTGCGCCACCTCGAAGCTGGCCGCGTGGTCATATTCGGCGGCGGCACCGGCAACCCCTTCTTCACCACCGATACCGCTGCGGCCCTGCGCGCCGCCGAGATCGGCGCCGACCTGATGCTCAAGGCCACCAAGGTTGACGGCGTCTATACCGCCGACCCGAAGAAAGACCCTAGCGCCACGAAATACGACCGGCTGACCTTCGATGAGGCCATTGCCAGGAATCTGGGGGTATTGGATATGGCGGCCTTCGCCTTGTGTCGGGAACAGCGGATGCCCATGCAGGTATTCTCTATCTTCAAGGCCGGGGCGTTGCAACGTATAGTCCATGGCGAACCGGAAGGTACGCTCGTCACGCTCTAACCAAAGGAGACCGTCATGATCGACGACATCAAGAAGACCGCCGAAGACAAGATGAAGAAGTCCGTCGAGGCATTGAAGACGGAATTCAGCAAGGTGCGTACCGGTCGCGCCCATCCCGGCATACTGGACCACGTCAAGGTGGATTATTACGGCACCCCGACGGCCATCAATCAAGTCGCCAACATTTCTATCCTCGATGCCCATTCGCTCAGCGTGCAACCCTGGGAAAAGGGCATGGGCGCCAAGATCGAGAAGGCGATTCGCGACTCTGACCTGGGCCTGAACCCGGCCGGCATGGGCGACCTGGTGCGGGTGCCGATCCCGCCGATGACCGAAGAGCGACGCCGCGATTTGGTCAAGGTGGTGCGCGGCGAGGCCGAGGGGGCCAAGGTCGCGGTACGCAATATCCGCCGCGACGCCATCGCCCATCTGAAGGACCTGCTTAAAGACAAAGGTATCAGCGAGGACGATGAGCGCCGAGGCCAGGACGACATCCAGAAACTGACCGACAAGTACATCGCCGACATGGACAAGGTACTGGCCGAGAAGGAAAAGGATCTGATGGCGGTTTGATCGGCCGGCCACGCACATGATCCGAAAATTCTTCAGTTCCACCGCTGAAATCCCCGACGCCCCGCCGGTTCCGCGTCATATCGCCATCATCATGGACGGCAATGGTCGCTGGGCCAAGAAGCGGCTGATGCCTCGTGTCGCCGGCCATGTTCAGGGCGTCGAGAGGGTCCGCAATGTCATCAAGGCCTGCGCCGACAGGGGGGTCGAATTCCTGACCCTATTCGCCTTCAGTTCGGAAAACTGGCGCCGTCCTGCGGACGAGGTAACCAAGCTCATGGAGCTGTTCGTCATGGCATTGGAGCGGGAAGTGGACAAGCTGAACCGCAACGGCATCCGCCTCCGCATCATCGGCGATCTCAGCCGTTTCGACGACAAGCTGCGCAAGCTGATCGCCGATGGCGAGGCCGCCACCGCCAAGCACACCCGGTTGACCCTGACCGTGGCCGCCAACTATGGCGGCCGTTGGGACATCTTGCAGGCGGTGAATGCCTGGCGTGCGGAGCATCCGCACACCCACGCGATCACCGAGGAGGCCTTGGCCGAGCACCTTTCAATGGCCTATGCGCCGGAGCCGGACCTGTTCATACGCACCGGCGGTGAGCAACGCATCAGCAACTTCCTGCTCTGGCAGTTGGCCTACACCGAGCTTTATTTCACCAAAACACTGTGGCCCGATTTCGATGCCGCCGCGCTCGATGCGGCCATCGCCTCCTACCAGAAACGGGAACGCCGCTTCGGCCGCACCAGTGAACAACTTGTCCAATCTTAGTCTGCGGCTAATGACCGGCGGCATCCTGGCTGCTGTCTTTCTGCTGGCGTTGTTCGTTGCGCCGCCGCCGCTCTGGCTGGCCTTCGTCGTGGTTGTGATTACCTTGGCGGCCTGGGAATGGGCCGGGTTGATGAACTTGGCCGCCCGCGCCCGCCTGGCCTACGCGGCAGCCACCGTGCCGCTGGCCCTGGCCAGTCAGGTATTTGAGCTTTCCGGCCTGGCCCCGATTTATTTACCCACCCTGCTGTTCTGGCTGCTGATCGCTCCGCTCTGGCTGTATCGCGGCTGGCAGCGGCCGGCGCCCTGGCTCGGGCTGATACTCGGTTGGGTGTTGCTGCTATCCACCTTGCTGGCGCTGCTTCTACTCCAGGCCGAATCGCCCTATTTGCTGCTCGCTGCGGTTGGCATCGCCATCGTCGCCGACACGGCGGCCTACTTCTCCGGCCGGGCCTTCGGCCGGCACAAGCTGGCCCCGGTCATCAGCCCCGGCAAGACCTGGGAGGGCGCCATCGGCGGCGCCATGGCCGTGGCCCTCTACGCCCTGCTGCTGCCGACGCCGGAGGGTCTGGGCAAGACGGTCATGGTCGCCGCCGCGCTCGTTTTGTGCGCCCTAAGCGTGCTCGGCGACCTGTTCGAGTCCTGGATCAAACGCCGGGCCGGGGTGAAGGACAGCAGCCGGTTGCTGCCCGGCCACGGCGGCATATTGGACCGCATCGACAGCCAACTGGCGGTGCTGCCGGCGGCCGCCCTGTTCTGGATATGGGTTAAATGACCATGCGCTATCTGACTATCCTGGGCTCCACTGGCACCATCGGCGTAAACACGCTGGACGTGGCGGCCCGCCACCCGGACCGTTTCAAGGTCGTCGCGCTCTCGGGCCAGAACCAGATCGCCAAACTGGCCCAACAGTGTCGGCAATTCCGGCCAAAATACGCCGTGGTGCTGGACTCGGCGCGGGCGCTAGCGCTGAAAACGGCCTTGGCGGATATAAATATCGAAGTGTTATACGGCGTCGATGCGCTGGAACAAATCGCCAGCCTGCCCGAGGTCGATACGGTGATGGCCGCCATCGTCGGCGCTGCCGGTATGCGCCCGGCGCTGGCCGCCGCCCGGGCCGGCAAGCGGGTGCTGCTGGCGAACAAGGAAACCCTGGTCATGGCCGGGCAGTTCTTCATGGCAGCGGTACGGGCCAGCGGCGCGACCCTGTTGCCCATAGACAGCGAACACAACGCCATATTCCAGTCGATGCCGGAGCCGTATAGCGGCGACATGGCGGCCCACGGCATCCGGCGCATCCTGCTGACCGCATCAGGCGGCCCGTTTCGCACCCGGCCGGTCGAGACCCTGGCGGCGGTCACTCCGGAAGAGGCGGTCGCCCATCCGAACTGGTCAATGGGCAAAAAGATTTCAGTCGATTCGGCCACCATGATGAACAAGGGTCTGGAGGTGATCGAGGCCCACTGGTTGTTCAACGCCCGGCCCGACCAAATCGACGTGGTGGTGCATCCGCAGAGCATCGTCCATTCCATGGTGGAGTACCAGGACGGCTCGGTCCTCGCCCAGTTGTCCAACCCCGACATGCGCATCCCCATCGCCCATGCCCTGGCCTATCCGGAGCGAGTGGCGACCGGCGTGCCCTGGCTCGACCTGGCCAAGCTGGGGCAGCTCACCTTCGAGGCGCCGGATACCGACCGGTTTCCTTGTCTCAAACTCGCCTTCCAGGCGCTGGCGGCCGGCGGCTCTTCGACCACCGTGCTCAATGCGGCCAATGAGGAAGTGGTCGCCGCCTTCCTTGATCGTCGCATACCATATCTAGCCATCCCGGAACTCCTCGGCCGCGTCCTGGAACGGCTGGGCGGGCAGCCGGCCGCCAGTCTGGCGGAACTGGAAGCCGTCGACGCCGAGGCCCGTGCCCTAGCCATTAAACTGATTGCCGCCCGATGACCACCCTGCTCGCCTTCGCCGTCACCCTTGGCATACTGGTCGTCATCCATGAGTTCGGCCATTTCCTGGTCGCCCGCGCTTGCGGCGTGAAGGTGCTACGCTTTTCCCTCGGTTTTGGCCCCGTGATCGCCAAGCGACTGGCCAGCAATGGCACTGAATGGGCGTTGTCTGCGATACCCCTGGGCGGCTATGTAAAGATGACAGACGAGCGCGAGGGCGAGGTTGCGGCCGAGGACTTGCCCCACGCCTTTAACCGCAAATCGGTCGGCCAGCGCATGGCCATCGTGGTCGCCGGCCCGCTGTCCAACCTGTTGCTGGCGGTCCTGCTTTACTGGGCGCTGTTCGTCGCCGGCATCACCGTGCTCAAGCCTATCGTGGCGGCGCCGACCGGTGGTACGCCGGCCGCCCTGGCCGGTTTCCACAACGGTGACGTGGTGACTGCAATCGACAATGATCCAGTGGCCGACTGGCAAGACCTGTATTGGCTGGTACTGAAGCACGGCATCAAGAATCCAGTCATGACGGTCGAGACGCGGGATGCCGCGAATCACATCGAGTACCGCCGCCTGGATGTCACTGGCATCGACCTGGCCGACGCCGATCATGACCCGCTGGCCCGTATCGGCCTCATGCGTTATCTGCCCGATCTGCCGCCAGTGGTCGGCCAGGTCGTGGCCGGCAGCCGAGCAGAATCGACCGGCCTGAAGCCCGGTGATCGAATTCAGACCATAAACGGCCAAGCCATCGTGGTCTGGGAAGATATGGTGAAGATCGTCAAGGCCAGCCCGGAAAAGCCGTTGCGCTTGGCCCTGCTCCGGTCCGACAAAGCAATGACCGTCACGCTTACGCCAGCCGCCGCCCATGAGCTGGATCGGACCATCGGCCGAATAGGCGCCGCGCCGCACGTCGACCCGGCCCTATTCGCCTCGATGCAGGCCGAAATTCGCTTTGGCCCGGCAGCGGCCATGAAACGCGCCCTGGTCAAGACCTGGGATCTGTCGACCTTCAGCCTGGAGATGATGGGGCGGTTGGTCATCGGCCAGGCATCGCTGAAAAACATCTCGGGCCCGGTAACCATCGCCGATTATGCCGGCCGTTCAGCCGAGGCCGGGATAACCGCTTTCATCGCCTTCCTGGCGCTAATCAGCGTCAGTCTGGGGGTGCTCAACCTGTTGCCCATCCCGTTACTGGATGGCGGTCATTTGCTGTATTATTTCGTCGAATTAATAACGGGTCAGCCAGTTTCGGACAGGATACAAGGGGTTGGCCAAAAAATCGGCATGGCCTTGCTTGCCACCCTGATGCTCTTTGCCCTATTCAACGATTTCCACCGTCTGCTCACCGGCTGAAACGATCATCGATATGCAAATAACAACTCTCCACAAACTGTCCGTCCTGTCCGCCGCGCTTTTGTTGTCTTACCCAGCAGCCGCTTTTGATGCCTTCCAGGTCAAGGATATCCAGGTCGAGGGCATACAACGGACCGAGGCGGGAACGGTATTCAGCTACCTGCCGGTCAAGGTTGGCGAAACGTTGACCGAAGACAAGGCATCGGCCGCCATCCAGACGCTTTATGCCACTGGTTTTTTCAAGGATGTCCGGCTCGAAGGCCAGAATGGCGTACTGGTCGTGGTCGTTGAGGAACGCCCGGCCATCGCCCAGGTGGATTTCAGCGGCATGAAGGAATTCAACAAGGACGAGATCAAGACCGCCTTCAAACAACTGGGCCTGTCCGAGGGCCGCATCCTGGACAAGGCGCTGCTGGATAAAGCGGAACAGGAACTCAAGCGCCAGTACTTCAACCGCGGTTACTACGCGGTTCAGGTCAAGGCCCGGCTCTCGCCCCTGGAACGCAACCGGACGGCTATCAACTTCGATGTCAGCGAAGGTGATGTAGCCAAGATCCGCTCCATCGATATCGTCGGTAACCAAGCCTACAACGAGAAGGCGCTGCTCAAGCAGATGTCTCTGCGCACGCCAGGCTGGTTGACCTGGTTCACCAAGGATGACCAATATTCCAAGCAGAAACTTTCCGCAGACCTGGAGACCTTGCGCTCGTTCTACCTCAACAAGGGCTATCTGGAATTCCGGATCGATTCCACTAACGTCTCCATTTCCCCAGACAAAAATGACATCTACATCACGATCAATATCACCGAGGGCGGACCCTATACCGTCTCGGGATTCAAGATCGCGGGTGAACTGCCGGTTCCTGAAGCGGACCTTAATAAACTGATTCTGCTCAAGCCAGGCGAGAATTTCTCGCGTGAAAAGCTCAACGAAACGATCAAGAACATGGCCGACCGCCTGGGCAACGAAGGCTATGCCTTTGCCAACATCAACGCCAACCCGGAACTGGACAAGGACAAGAAGCAAGTCGCCTTCACCCTGCTGGTCGACCCGGGGCGCAAGGTTTATGTCCGGCGTATCAACATCACCGGCAACAGCCATACCCGCGACGAGGTGCCGCGCCGGGAAATACGCCAGATGGAAGGCGCGTGGTACGACGCCGGGAAGATCAACCGCTCGCGTGAACGAGTCAGCAAGCTGGGCTACTTCAAGGACGTGACGGTGGAAACCCCGCCCGTGCCGGATACCCCCGATCAAGTCGATGTGAACATGAATGTCACCGAGCAATCGAACAACAGCTTCATGCTCGGCGCCGGCTATTCCAGCACCGACGGCATCGTCCTGTCCGGCTCGGTCACCATGAACAACATGTTCGGCTCCGGCAACAACATGTCGGTACAGATCAACAGCGGCAAGATCAACAAGGTCTACTCACTGTCCTACACCCAGCCCTACTTCACTCAGGATGGCGTCAGTCTCGGCTACGACATCTATCGTCGGGACTCGGACACGACCAGCCTGAATTCAGTGGTCGCCTATGGCACATCGACGGTCGGCGCCGGCCTGCGACTGGGCATACCGCTGTCCGAATACGACACCCTCAACTTTGGCGGAGCCATCGAGCAATACACCCTGAAGCTGAATCCGGACCCCACCGTCACCCCTCAACAAATGAGCAACTTCGCCCTCGAACACGGCGGTGATGCCAGCGGCTCGAAGACCAAATCGTTACGTCTGGATACCAGTTGGTCGCGCGACAGCCGAGATAGTTTTTTCTATCCGACCAAGGGCTCCTTCCAGCAATTCAGCGCCGAGATAGGCACGCCAATCGGCGATTTGAAATACTACAAGGCATCCTATCAACATCAGTGGCTGAAACCGTTATTCGGCAATATGACTCTGCTGCTGAATGGTGAAATCGGCTGGGGCGGCGGCATGAATGGCCAAACCCTGCCCTTCTTCCGAAACTACTATGCCGGCGGCATAGGTTCGGTGCGCGGCTTCGAGAGCGGCACGCTGGGCCCCAAGGCACTCAGTTCCGGCAGCCCAGTGGCGATCGGCGGCGACCGCCGTCTAGTTGGCAACGCCGAGTTGCTGTTCCCCTTCCCTGGCGCCGAGAACGATCACTCGCTACGCCTGAGCGTATTCGCGGACACCGGCGCGGTCTGGGGTCCGAACGATGTAAACGGTCAATACAGCAAGGTCTCGTTCGCCGACCTGCGCTACTCGGCCGGGCTCGCCGTCACCTGGGTTTCGCCCATGGGGCCAATCAAGATGAGTCTAGCCAAGGCTATTAAATCGATGCCAGACGACAAGAAGCAGATGTTCCAATTCCAGTTGGGCCAGGTATTCTGATCGCGCCCATCGCCATATCAAGGAAAGCCCATGTTTAAACCCATCCTACCTGCGGCCTTGCTGGCCCTACTACTGGCCAGTCCGTTGGTCAGCGCCGACACCAAGGTCGGCTATATCGACACCGAACGTCTGTTTAAAGACTCGCCCATGGCCGTCAAGGCCCAAAAAAAATTGGAGCAGGAATTCGCCAAGCGAGACCAGGAGATACAAAGGATGACCAAACAGGCACGCGACCTGCAAAACCTACTCGAAAAAGAGGACTTGACCCTATCCGAGTCGGAAAAGACCAGAAAGACCCGCGACCTGGCTAATGTGACCCGCGAGCTACAGCGGGCGCAACGGGAACTTCGTGAAGATCTGAATCAGCGTAAGCAGGAAGAATTCAGCGCCATCCATACCCGCGCCCGTAGTCTCATCATCGATATTGCCAACAAAGAGCGATTCGACCTCATCATCGAGAACGCCGTCTACGCCAGCCCACGCATAGACCTGACCGATCGGGTCATGAGGGCGCTGGAACAACGCTGAACCGACCATGCCGCGCTACACCCTGTCACAACTTCAGGCCATTCTGGGCGGCGAAATCATTAGCCATGGAGAGCAAACGCTAGACGATGTCGCCGCCCTGGACAAGGCCGGCCAGACAGATCTAAGTTTTGTCGTCAGCGAAAAATATCTGCAGGCGGCGAACGAATCCGGAGCCGGTGCGCTGATCGTGCCGCCGCAACTGGTTGGCCAATTGAACCGCCCCTTATTGGCCATCGCCAACCCCCACCTTGCCTTCGCCCGCGCCGCCGCGCTATTCCATCCCGAGCCCGCGCCGCGACCGGGTATCCAGCCAAGCGCCACGGTTGATCCGAGCGCCGAGATCGGCGCCGGGGTCGAAATCGGCCCGCAGGCGGTCATCGGCGCGCATTGCCGGATCGGGCCGGGTTGCCGAATCGGGGCCGGCTGCGTGATCGGCGAAAACGTGGCGATCGGCCGCGACTGTCGCCTGTATCCCCATGTCACCATTTATCCGGGCTGCCAATTAGGCGACCGGGTCAGCCTGCACTCTGGCTGCGTGATCGGCTCGGACGGCTTCGGCCTGGCTTGGGCCAAAACGCACTGGTTCAAGGTGCCACAGGTGGGCCGGGTGGTGATCGGCGATGATGTCGAGATCGGCGCCAACACCACCGTCGACCGCGGCGCGCTGGACGATACCGTGATCGGCGACGGCGTCAAGATCGACAATCTAGTGCAGATCGCACACAACTGCTCGGTCGGTGAACACACCGCCATCGCCGGTTGCGCCGGCATCGCCGGCAGCACCAAGATCGGCCGCAGATGTCTGATCGGCGGCGCAGCCATGATCCTCGGCCATATCGAAATTGGTGACGGGGTCACGGTTTCCGGCGCTTCATTCATCGGCAAATCGATCAAGACGCCGGGCGTGTACACCTCCACCCAACCCCAGATGCCGCATGACGAATGGTTGAAGAATGCCGCCCAATTACGCCACCTGGCGGCCATGCGGGAGCGCATCAGGGCGTTGGAAAAGCTGTTATCCGATAAGGAAAGATAATGGAAATCACCGAGATCATGCGGCGACTGCCGCACCGCTACCCCTTCCTGCTGGTCGATCGAGTTCTGGAATTGACGGCCAACGAGAAGGTGGTCGCCATCAAGAACGTGACCATGAACGAACCACAGTTTACCGGCCATTTTCCCCATCATCCGATCATGCCCGGCGTGCTCATCATCGAGGCCATGGCCCAGGCCGCCGGCCTGCTCGCCTTCGCCAGCCTGAGCGAACCGCCGACCGAGGACACGGTCATCTATTTCGTTGGCATCGACAACGCCCGCTTCAAACGGCCGGTCGTGCCGGGCGACCAGATGCGCCTGGAGGCCAAGGTCGTCAGGAATATTCGTGGCATCTGGAAGTTCGAGGCCCGCGCCCTGGTCGGCGATCAACTGGCCTGCCAGGCCGATCTGATGTGCACCCTGCGGGACCTGGACTGACCACACCGTCATGATCCATGCCACCGCCATAGTCCACCCGGGAGCGCGCATCGGCGCCCGGGTCGAGATCGGCCCCTATGCCATCGTCGGCGAGCAGGTCGAGATCGGCGACGATTGCCGGATCGGTCCCCATGCCGTCATCACCGGCCATACCCGAATCGGTCGCGGCAATCGCATCTTCCAGTTCGTTTCCCTGGGCGAACAACCGCAGGACAAGAAGTACGCCGGCGAGCCCACCCGTCTGGAGATCGGCGACAACAACACCATCCGCGAATTCTGCACCTTCAACACCGGCACGGCGCAGGACGTCGGCGTGACCCGAATCGGCAATAACAACTGGATCATGGCCTATGTCCACATCGCCCACGACTGCCAGGTCGGCGATCAAACCGTTTTTGCCAATAATGCCACCCTGGCCGGGCATGTGCGGGTCGGCGACTACGCCATCCTGGGCGGCTTCACCGGCGTGCATCAGTTCTGCCGGATCGGCGCCCACACGATGATCGGCATCGCCTCGGTCATCACCCAGGATGTGCCGCCTTTTCTCACCGTCGCCGGTAACCCGAGCGCGCCGCGCGGCATCAATAGCGAAGGACTCAAGCGGCGCGGTTACAGCCCCGAGTCGCTGGCCGCCCTGAAGCGGGCCTACAAGACCCTGTACAAGTCGGGTCTGGGTCTGAAAGCCGCTCACAGCGCTATCGCCGCCGAAGCGGAAACCGTTCGGGAACTTCAGCCCCTGGCCGATTTCCTGGCCACGCCAGGACGCGGGATTATTCGGTGAGTGAAAACCAGTGAGGGGTGAGGAGTTATGAGTGGTGCGGCGGAGCGGGTAGACTCACCCTCCTCACTCCTCACTCCTCACCAAATAGGCATGGTGGCCGGCGAGGCATCGGGCGACCTGCTCGGCGGCCTGCTGATTCGGGCCCTGCGCGAGGCCGGACTGGCAGCGAATTGCTATGGCATCGCCGGCCCTGGGATGCAGGCCCAGGGCGCCCGCTCCCTGTTTGCCATGGAAACGCTCTCGGTGCGGGGCTATGTCGAGGCGCTGGCCAATCTGCGCCGGATATTGGCCATACGTCGGCGCCTTAAGACGCGTTTTCTGAACGACCGGCCAAAACTATTCATCGGCATCGATGCACCGGACTTCAACCTTGCCCTGGAGACCCGGCTGAAGCGAGCCGGCATCGCCACCGTCCATTTCATCAGCCCTTCCATCTGGGCCTGGCGACGCAAGCGTATCGCCAAGATTCGCCGGGCCGTGTCCCACATGTTGTTGATCTTTCCGTTTGAGGAGGCCATTTACCGCGAGGCTGGCATACCCGCCACCTATGTCGGCCACCCCCTTGCCTATGCCCTGCCGGAGAGGCCGGATCGCCGGCAGGCACGGGAAAAGCTCGGACTTGACCTCGACGGTGTCTATTTCGCCTTGCTACCAGGTAGTCGGCAAAGCGAATTGCGGCACCTGGCCGGTCTCTACCTGGAAACCGCCAAACGTCTATATGCCGAGCGACCCGACATTCGATTTCTGGCACCCATGGCGACACGGGAAACCCGCGACCTGTTCGAACAGGCTATCGAAGCCGCCGACGCTTATGACCTGCCCATTCGCATCGTCTTCGGCCACGCCCACGACGTACTGCAAGCCGCCGACGCCGCCTTGGTGGCGTCGGGTACCGCAACGCTAGAAGCGGCGCTGCTGAACTGCCCTCACATCATCACCTACAAGGTGCCCTGGCTGACCTACCAGATCATGAAGCGCCAGGCCTACCTACCCTGGGTCGGCCTGCCCAATATTCTGGCCGGCCGCGCCGTGGTGCCGGAGTTCATTCAGGAGCAGGCCAACCCCGAAACACTGACGGCGGCGCTACTCGGCCTATTGACCAATACGCCGTTGCGCGAAGCCATGTTCGACGCCTTTGCCGGCATTCGCTACAGCCTGCGCCGGGACACCCCCCGGCTGATCGCCCAGGCCTTGGCGCCGTTCCTGAGATGAGCGCCGAGACCCAGTTGATCTGCGGCGTCGACGAGGCTGGACGCGGTCCCTTGGCGGGGCCAGTGGTCGCCGCTGCGGTCATCCTCGACCCGCTTCGGCCGATTGCCAGGCTTAGGGACTCAAAAAAGGTGGCGCCCGCGAACCGGGTGCGATTGGCCGAGGAAATCCGCAACCACGCTCTGGCCTGGGCGGTCGCGGCGGCCAGCGTGGCCGAGATCAGCCAACTCAATATTCTGCACGCCACCCTACTGGCCATGCGCCGCGCGGTCATGGCATTGAACCCAGTGGCTGATCTGGCGCTGATCGACGGTAATCGCTGTCCCGATCTGCTCATTCCGTGCCAGGCCATCGTCAAGGGCGACGACCTGGAGCCGGCCATTTCGGCGGCCTCGATACTGGCCAAGACAACCAGGGATAAAGAAATGGCTAGACTTGCCGTTATATATCCGGGGTATGGTTTTGAACGGCATTGGGGTTATCCTACCCCGGCCCATATTGCCGCCCTGGAAACGCTTGGCCCGTGCTCGATACATCGCCTCGGCTTTGGACCGGTACGAAGGGTAATAGCTGAGCGCTTGAATTTGAATAGCGAATAAGGAGACCACGACCATGATGGTGATTATCGGCTGGGTTCTGGCATTGGCCGGCATCTTTGGCGGCTATGCTGCCGGAGGCGGACACCTCGCGGCACTAATGCAACCCCTGGAAGTGGTCATGATTTTTGGCGGCGCGGGCGGCGCGTTCGTTGCTGCCAATACCATGCACGGCGTCAAACACACCCTTTCCGGCCTGGCCAGTTGCTTCAAGGGGTCGAAATACAGCAAGGCCTTCTACATGAACCTGCTCGGTCTGCTGTTCGAGTTGCTGGCCAAGGTCCGCAAGGAAGGTTTGATGTCGCTCGAAAACGACGTCGAAGAACCTGATAAAAGCGCCATTTTCGGCAAGTATCCCGAGATCATGGCGGATCATCACGTGATCGAGTTCATCACCGATTACTTGCGCCTGATGGTGGGCGGCAACCTCAATGCCCTGGAGATCGAGAACCTGATGGATAACGAACTCGAAACCCATCACCATGAAGCCATGCATTCGTCCCACGCGGTCGCCAAGTTGGCTGACGGGATGCCCGCCTTCGGTATTGTCGCGGCAGTAATGGGCGTGGTGCACACCATGGAATCCCTAGACAAGCCGCCGCAGGAGCTGGGGATACTGATCGCCCACGCCTTGGTCGGCACCTTCATGGGGATTCTGCTCTCTTATGGCTTCGTCGCGCCGCTGGCCACTGTGCTGGAAGGCAAGGCCGATGAAGGGAGCAAGGTATTCCAGACCATCAAGGTCGTGCTGCTGGCCTCGCTCAACGGCTTCGCGCCTCAGGTCTGCGTCGAATTCGGGCGCAAGGTCCTGTTCTCCACCGAGCGTCCCAACTTCCGGGAACTCGAAGAGGACATCAAAAGCCGCAAGGGCAAATAAGTCGCTAGCGGATAGAAAAAAATGGCCGACGACACCCAACGCCCAATCATCATCAAGCGCATCAAGAAGAGCGGCAGCGCGGCCCATGGCGGGGCCTGGAAGATTGCTTATGCCGACTTCGTGACGGCGATGATGGCCTTCTTCCTGCTTATGTGGCTGCTCGGTTCCACCACCAAGGCACAGATGGAAGGCATCGCCGAATACTTCAAAACCCCACTCAAGGTCGCGCTCACGGGCGGCTCGGGCGCTGGCGACGCCACCAGCATCATCAAAGGCGGTGGCACCGATCTGACCCGCAAGACTGGCCAGGTGATGAAGAGCGAGGACGCAAAGAAAAAAACGGTTATCAGTCTGGACAAATCAAAGTCGGAGAAGGAAGAAAAGGCCCGGCTCCAGGACATGAAAGCGAAGCTGGATAAGCTGATCGAGCAGAATGCCAAGCTCAAGCCATACAAGAATCAACTCAAGATTGACATGACCGACGAAGGACTACGCATCCAGATCGTCGATGACAAGAACCGGCCGATGTTCGATTCCGGCGGCGCGGCAATGAAGCCCTACACTCGTGAAATCTTGCAAGCCATCGGCAAGACGCTGAACGAGCTGCCCAACCGTATCAGCCTGTCCGGCCACACCGACGCCGTGCGCTACACCACCGGCGAACGCGGCTACAGCAACTGGGAATTATCCGCCGACCGCGCCAACGCATCGCGTCGCGAACTAGTCTCAGGTGGTCTGGAAGACGGCAAGATCATGCGGGTCGTCGGTCTGGGTTCCGCTGTGCCATTCAACAAGGACAACGTCAACGACCCGGTCAACCGCCGCATGTCCATCATCGTGATGAACAGGAAGGCGGAAGAGGCCATCACCCGCGAGGCCGGAAACCAGATCGAAGGCAGCACCGCCAATCAAATCGGGACGCAGCTTGAACGACGCAAATAACCTACTGAATCTGTCGTTCAGACGGGCCTTGCCCCCCGCTGTGCTGGCCTTATTGCTGCTGCTGTCGGCCTGGCTACCGGTTCTGCCGTTGCTGGCCCTGGGCTGGCCTCTGCCGCTCCTGGTCGCCATCCAAGGCATCCTCGCGGCACTTTTGTCCCGCTGGCTGGGTCTGCCCGGCTGGTGGCAACTCATTAACCTGCTGTTCTGTCCGTTGGCCTGGCTGGCGGCCGATAGTGGCATCGATCGGCGCTGGTTCCTGGCCGGATTCGCGCTGCTCGCCATAACCTCGCTGGGCAGCCTAAAAACCCGTGTGCCGCTTTACCTGTCCAGCCGGCGCGCCGTCGAGGAAATCGCCAAACGCCTGCCGGAGCGGCCCGATGTCCGGGTCGTCGATCTGGGTTGCGGCCTGGGCGGCCTGCTGATGGGGCTGGCCGCGACACGCGCCGACTGCCGCTTGAGCGGCGTCGAGATGGCGCCCTTGAACTGGTTGGTCAGCCGTCTGCGTCTGGGGCGCAAGGCGAATATCCGCTTGGGCAGTCTGTGGCGGGAAGACCTGGCTGGCTACGACGTGGTCTATGCCTACCTATCGCCAGCGCCGATGGCCCGGCTCTGGGACAAGGTTCGGCGCGAGATGCGACCAGGCAGTCTGTTTATCAGCAACAGCTTCGCCGTGCCGGGAGTCGCCGCCGACGAAACAGTAGCGTTGCATGACCTGACCGATTCGAGGTTGCTGATATGGCGAATCTAACCTTCGAACATTGGCTCTCCAGACTGAAACCCGGCGAGACGCCGGTGTTTCGCCATACCAAGGATGCGCTCATGAAGCTGGCGCCGAGAGGCGACCGGCTTGGCGCCAAGGAAATCGCCGCGCCCATCTTGGCCGATCCGCTGGCCACCTTGCGCGTGATTTTTAACGCCAACAACCGCACCAGCCGCCATTTCAGCGCCGAGGTTACAACGGTGGAACAAGCGATCCTGATGCAAGGCGTCAGCCCATTTCTCGACAAGGCGCGCGCCTTCCCTGTACTGGAAGACTCCCCCCAGGGACGTGACCCGGAAATTCTCAGCTCGCTCTATCGTCTCGCCCGTCTGGCGCAACATTCCGCCTGGCAAGCGAGGGACTTCGCCACACTGCACCACGACCTCCACGCCGAAGAACCACAAATGGCGGCGTTGCTCTATTACGCACCCGAGTTTCTGTTCTGGCTCGATGCCCCCGACATCGCCGATCAACTCGCCCAGTTGCGCCGGACCATGCCTTCGGCCGAAGCCGAACGACAGGTGCTCGGCTTCGCCCTGCCGCCGTTGCGGCTAATGCTGCTTGAAGCATGGAAGATTCCCGCTGGGGTATGCGGCTTGCTGGATGAGAAACACACCGATCAGCCACGGAATATCGTCCTCGACGCGGCGCTCAAGATCAGTCACCACAGCCGACGCGGCTGGTGGAACGAGCGACTTTCGGAAAGTTATGAGGCCCTCGCCCAGGTCGTTGGCCTGCCCTTCGATGAAGTCGTCAGGACCGTGCATGACAACGCCGTTCGCGCCGCCCGCGTGTATCACTGGATACCGGCGCCTCCGGCCGCCGCCTGGCTACCCATGCTGGCAGGCGAATGGCCGCTGGAGACGCAAAATCGGCCCTCGCGGCCGGCCGCCGCACCAGAAGCGAAACCGGCTGATGAAGATGCGCACACAGTCTGTCCAATGCCGGTCAAAACAGTACTGGAAGAGACCCTAGCCAATATCGAGGGCCATCTGGATGGCAGCCTCAGCCTGAGTCAGATGCTGGCCATCATCCTCAAGGGCCTGCACATTGGCCTTGGTCTTTCCCGCGTGCTATTCGCCTTGGTGACGCAGGACGGCAAGCGGGTGAAGTGCCGCTTTACCCTCGGCATACCCAGTGCCGACCCCTTGCGCCAGTTCGAATTCGCAATCGACAGCCGCGACTTGTTCGGCCAGATCATGAAAAAGATGCAAGGCGTCTGGGTCAACCAGGAAAACCGGGGCAAGCTCTGGCCCATGGTCGGACCGAATCTGCGTGCCATGATCGGCCAGGGCGATTTTTATGCCATGTCACTGTTCGCCAACGGCCGACCGATCGGCCTGATCTATGCCGATCGGGGCCATGGCGATTGCGAACTGGACCTCAAGACCTACAACGATTTCAAGCTGCTCTGCCTGGAAGCGGCCAAGGGGCTGAACCGGATCAAGGGCTGAAGCGTCAGTGCGCGAAACTGCCGAAGACCTTTTTCAGCAGGTCGGTGGTACGCTCAACCGGATTGCTCCGAATCGCCTTTTCCTCGATGGCAAGTTTGCCGAACAAGCCATCCAGCGCCTTCGAAGTGACATAGCCATCGAGGTCGTCGGCCCCGCCCATGAACCGCGCCATCGGGCCGGCCTTGTTCATCATCTTCTTATAGGCCGAAGTGACGCCAGCCTGCTCGGTCGCGGCGGTGACAATCGGCTTGAACCGCTCGGTCAATTTCGCCGCGCTCTTCTTGCGAAAATACTGGGTAGCCGCATCGTCCGGACCTTTCAATATGCCTTTGGCATCCTCCAGCGTCATGCTATCGATGGCCTCCGAAAAAACACTGGCGGCCTGTGGCATGGCCTTCTCGGCGGCATGATTCATGGTCGCGACGAACTGATCCGCCTGTTTGTCCTGATGCAAACCGCGCAACAACTTCTCGACCTTGGCCAAACTATCCGGCATCGGTATCTTGACGCTTGCGTCGTTAAGGAAGCCGCCATCCTTGCCCAGTTGGGCAATAGCGCTCTTGGCGCCTTTCGATAAGGCCTCCTTCAAGCCTTGGGTCATCTCGCTTTGCGACAAACCAGACAAACCGGCGGTGGCTGGCGTGACGCTGCCGGACGAGACGCCGCCGGCGCCAAGCTGTTTGAGCAGCCCGTCCTTGAAACCGGCATGGGCCAGCATCGGCCAAACGACTGCACTCAGGCAAATAACGACAAGACGCGCACGACTCGGTTTCATGGTCTATCTCCGTTCAGTGAAAAACACGCACGAGTATGGTTCGCTCATGACACCTAAGCCATGAGATGTATGTGCTAAACACTGGGTGGAAATACGCAAGGCAGGGCAATCGCCCGGCCTTGCGTCAAACGGTCATTCCAGGCACTGATAATCCGCTTCCAGCAGCTTGGCCTGGGCGGCGGCAAGACGTGCGATTGGCACCCTTGGGCCGGAACAGGATACGTAGTTGAGCCCGATGTGGTGGCAGAAATGGATCGAACCGGGATGTCCGCCATGCTCGCCACAGATGCCTATCTTCAGGTCTGAGCGGGTCTGGCGCCCGCGCTCCACCGCCATTCTCATCAACTGTCCAACGCCCTTGATGTCCAGCACCTCGAACGGGTTGTCCTGGAGGATGCCGGTTTCGTTGTAGGCGGGCAGGAACTTGTTTTCCGCATCCTCGCGGCTGAAGGAGAAGGTTGCCTGGGTCAGATCGTTGGTGCCGAAGGAGAAAAATTCGGCCATTTCCGCCATGCGCCCGGCGCGCAGACAACCGCGCACCACTTCCAGCATGGAGCCGAACTTGAAGCGCACGTTGATGCCGTGGGTCAGCTCGACCAGCTTGTGGATGCGCTGGACATAGCTGTGGATGCGCTCCAGCTCCTCCACCGTGGCGACCTGCGGCACCATGATCTCGGGATAGATTTCGATCCCCTCCTTGGCGCACAGGGCCGCAGCCTCCAGGATGGCCTGGATCTGCATCGAGTAGATTTCCGGATAGGTGATGCCCAGCCGAACGCCGCGGTGTCCCAACATGGGGTTGACCTCGGCCAGGGCGCGAACCTTTTTCAGCACCGCTTCTTTTTTGCTGATGACATCGTCTTCCAGGTGCGACTCCTTGAAGGAGTGCAGACCGCCCATCAGCTTCAACAGGCCATCGGCCCATTGCTGGTAGAGCTTGGGGCTGAGCAGCTTGATGGTTTCCGGCAGCTCTTCCAGATTCTTGATGGTGTCGCGCAACTGGTGCAGGTGGGCGATTTCCAGTTCCAGTTGCGATGCCGTCGGCAGGAATTCGTGCATCGGCGGATCGAGCAGGCGCACCGTCACCGGCAGCCCCTTCATCGCCTTGAAGATGCCTTTGAAATCGGAACGCTGGATCGGTAGCAGACGGTCGAGCGCGGCCTGGCGCTCTTCCGGCGTTTCCGCCAGGATCATTTCCTGCACGATGGGCAGGCGGTCGGTGCCGTTGAACATGCGCTCGGTGCGGCACAGGCCGATCCCCCTGGCGCCGAATTCGCGCGCCTTGGCAGCGGACTCCGGCGTGTCGGCGTTGGCCAGTACCCGAAGGCGCGCCATTTCGTCGGCCCAGGCGAGCAAGGTGGCCATGTCCTCGGAGAATTTCGCTTCCACGGTCGGCACCTCGCCGGCATAAACATGGCCGCTGCTGCCGTCGATGGTGATGACATCGCCTTCGTGCAGCGTGGTGTCGCCGATCTGGGCGCTACGCAAATGATCGTTGATGACGATCTGCTCGCAGCCGGACACACAGGGCTTGCCCATGCCGCGCGCCACCACCGCAGCGTGCGAGGTCTTGCCGCCGCGCGAGGTCAATATGCCCTGGGCCTGGAAGAAGCCGTGGATATCCTCTGGCTTGGTTTCTTCGCGCACCAGGATGATCTTCTCGCCGCCGCGACCACGAATCTCGGCCGTATCGGCATCGAACACGATCTTGCCGGACGCCGCGCCGGGCGACGCCGGCAGGCCCTGGGCCAAGGATTTGCCCTTGAAATCGCGGATCAACTGCGGCACCAGCATCTGCTCCAGCATCGCCGGCTCAATGCGCAGCAGCGCGCGCTCCCTGGTAATCAGGCCCTCGTGAAACAGCTCCACCGAGGTGCGCACCATGGCATGGGCGTTCATCTTGCCGTTGCGGGTTTGCAGGCAGTAGAGCGTACCCTTCTCGATGGTGAACTCGAAATCCTGCACCTCGTGGTAATGCGATTCCAGCCGGTTACGCAATTCCACGAGCTGGCGGTAGATTTCCGGCATCTCCTTTTCCATCTCGGCGATCGCCTTGGGCGTGCGGATGCCGGCCACCACGTCCTCGCCCTGGGCGTTGGTGAGATATTCGCCGTAGATATGGTTCTCGCCGGTGCCGGGGTTACGGGTGAAACCAACGCCGGTGCCGGAATCATTGCCCATGTTGCCGAACACCATGGTGCAGATGTTGACTGCGGTGCCGTTGGCCATTTCCTTGGTGATCCTGAACTGCTTGCGGTAATCCACCGCGCGCTTGCCCATCCAGGAGCGGAACACCGCCCCCACGGCTATTTCAAGCTGCTCGAAGGGGTCTTGCGGAAACGGCCTGCCGCTGTGGTGCTGGGTGATAACGAGGAATTCGTCGGCTAGTTCCTTGAGGTGCTCGGCGGTGAGATCCAGGTCCACCTGCGCGCCATATTTTTTCTTGATCGCCGCCATGCGCTCATCAAAATGCTCGTCGCCTATGCCCAGCGCGATCTTGCCGAACAATTGAATAAAGCGACGCCAGGAATCATAGGCAAACCGCGCATTGCTGGTCTGCTTGATCAGCCCAGTGAGGGATGTTTCGTTGAGGCCGAGGTTGAGGATGGTGTCCATCATCCCGGGCATGGACATCGACGCGCCGGAACGCACCGAAACCAGGAGTGGGTTCTCGCCGCTGCCGAACCCCTTGCCGGTCTTCTTTTCCAGCGCCGCCATATGCGACCTGATGGTCGCCATCAGGCCATCCGGCAACTGGTTTTTTTCCAGGTAGGCGAGACAGGCTTCGGTGCTGATGGCAAAACCGGGCGGGACATTCAGCCCGATCTGCGTCATCTCGCACAGATTGGCGCCCTTGCCGCCCAACAGCATCTTATCTTTGCCGTTGCCCTCTTCGAATGCATATACGTATTTTTTGCCGTCAGCCATGGTCATGCCCCTCAAGTTCCATGATTACAGAAACGCTATAGTCCATTTCCATCCTCGTTAAGCGAGGTCGGACCCGACACTCGACGCCTCCCCACGAAGCGCGACAGCCGTTACCCCAATAAACACACCCGCAAGCCTTCCCCCATAAACCCGATACGACCATTTTCATCGTTTCCGGTCACACCGGGGCATGGCCGGGGGAAAGTTTACCTTTCGTCGTCATTCTGGACAAAGCTAAAGATGCAGATATCCGAATAGCGAATGCTTGAAATGTGTCCATGGACACGCCGATTTATTCGGTTTCGAATAACCGATTCCCTTGTGCAGGTATCGTGGAGGCGACTTGCCCGCGATACCTGCGACGGCTATCGCAGGCGAGCCCATTCCCACGCTAGCCAACCGGAACCTTCAGGTTTACTTGGCCGGAGCCGGGGCACCGAAGTCCACCGTGGGCGGCGTGGCGATGGCCTTTTCGTTTTCGACCGTGAAATTGGCCTTGGTCTTGTAGCCGAACAGCATGGCGGTCAGGTTGCTGGGGAACTGGCGCACAGTGGTGTTGTAGTCCTTCACTGCCTGAATATAACGGTTGCGTGCCACGGTAATGCGGTTCTCGGTCCCTTCAAGCTGGGCCTGGAGGTCGCGAAAGGCGGTATCGGCCTTCAGTTGCGGGTAGTTTTCCGCCACCACTAGGAGCCGGCTCAAGGCGCTCGACAACTCACCCTGGGCGGACTGGAATTTGGCGAAGGCAGCCGGGTCGTTGACCAGTTCCGGGGTAGCGGCGATCTGGCCGACATGGGCACGGGCCTGGGTTACCTGGATCAAAATATCCCGCTCGTGGGCGGCATAGCCCTTCACCGTGTTGACCAGATTGGGGACCAGATCGGCCCGCCGCTGATATTGGTTCAGCACCTCGGACCACTGCGCCTTGATGGTTTCGTCCTGGGCTTGCATGGTGTTATATCCGCAACCGGTAAGTTGCGTAATCGATAACATTAAAACAAATATAAACAATATATTGCGGATCATTGTTAACTCCTTTTGTTAAGCAGCATCAAGCATCAGCAAGGACTTTGCTAGACATAGATCGTCCCAAACCTTGGCCTTGTCAGCCGGGTTACGCAACAGATAGGCTGGATGATAAGTCACCACTAGCGGCACGTCGCGGTAGCGATGCGCTTGGCCTCGCAGCCGGGAGATCGAGTCCCCGGTAACCAGCAAGCTTTGGGCCGCGAAACGCCCCATGGCCAGGATGATCTTGGGCCTAATCAGGTCGATTTGCCGCTCCAGATACGGGATGCAGGCCGCCACCTCGTCGGGCTTGGGATCACGGTTGCCGGGCGGGTGGGATTTCAGCACGTTGGCGATGTAAAGATTTGTGCCGCGCGTAAGCCCGATCGAAACCAACATGGCATCCAGCAGCTTCCCTGCCTGGCCAACGAACGGCTCGCCCAAACGATCTTCCTCGGCGCCCGGCGCCTCGCCGACGATCAACCAGTCGGCGTTGATGTCGCCGACACCAAATACGCCTTGAGTACGGGTTTCGTGCAGTAGACAACGGCGGCAGGACAGCACGGCTTGCCGCAGCGCTTCCAGGTCCATGTCGGCAATATCGTCAGCGCCGGCGACGGCCTGCCGATATTGCCCCACACCTGCCGTCACCGGGGCGGGCGAAGAAATAGGTTCTACGGCCGCCGCACGCAAGTGCCAGACTGGCCACAAGCCCAGCGTCCTCAGCCGTTCATCGTCCGGCATATTCACAGGCCATACCTCATCACCAGCGCATCCTCGCGACCTTGATCGGCGGGATAGTAATGCCGCCTCAAGCCCACGGTCTCGAAGCCCAAGCTGTCATACAGGTTGATCGCCTGAGTGTTGGAGGGGCGAACCTCCAGAAACAGGGTTTCGACGCCATATTCCGGCGCGCTTGACATCAACCGCTGCATCGTCCGACGGCCCAGCCCCCTGCCCTGCCAGGCCGGCATCACGCAGCAATTCAAGACATGTCCTTCGCCCGCACCGGCCATCAGGATGCTATAGGCCACAATATCGGAGTCGATTTCGGCCACCCAACAGCTATAGCCGGAGGTCAGGCAATCGACAAAGTTGCCCCGCGTCCAGGGATACGGGTAGGCCGCCCGTTCAATCAGGATGACCCGATCGACATCCGCCGAGACCATCGGCCGGAAATGTGGGACTAATGGAGCGGCCAGGGCGTTCATCGCTCGCAGGTCTTGAAGGCCACTTTGTCACGGACGTAGAAGGGTTCAGCCGTATCTGCCGCCGCGCCTTGACCTGAGGCAAAGACGGGCAAGGCCAGTTGTGCGATGGCGCGAGCATGGGGATAGAGATTCGCTTGGACCTTGGCCAACTGTCCGGCCAGAAGATCGGGATAGGCAGCGAAACCGGTGCCGCAGCCCAACCAGTCGCCAGCATCCGGCAAGGTCAGCTCCGCCGGTTTCAATACCGCCGGCGCCATCGCCTCGACCATGACCTCGCCTTGTCGACGATAAGCCGCCGCGTAAATCTCGTGCATCCGGGCGTCGATACAGGCAATTATCCGATCCGCACCGGTCGCATAGGCCATGGCCTCAAGGGTGGCCACTCCGGCGACCGGGATGTCCACACCCAGCGCCAAGCCCTGAGCGACACCGCAGCCGATGCGCAGTCCGGTAAATGAACCCGGCCCCTTGCCGTAGGCCAGCCCGTCCAGATCGGCCAAACCTAAACCAGCCTCGGACAGCAATGCCCCGATCATCGGCAACAACAGTTCGGAATGCCGGTTGCCGGCCATCGCCTCGCACACCGACCAGGCGCCATCCAAATACAGCGCGGCCGAGCATAGTTCGGTGGAGGTATCGAATGCCAGTAGTTTCAAGGGTCGGGAACAGAAAGGTAGAAATCAGGAGTCGATTCTACCTGTTACCTATGCTTAATGGCGGTCATCCACAACCAGGACCTCGAACAGCACCCGCCGCCAAGGGTTGCGTCCCTTTTGCAGATTGACGATCCGGCCTTCGACCTGGGCGCCGTGATCCATGAGCCGGGCCAGGTCGACATTATCGGCGCGTGGCGCATAGCCAATCATGGCCCCGCGCCACTCAACACGGACGGCCTGGGCATCGTATGGGTTATCGGGTTCGCGGATCAGTTGCAGGCGGTCGCCCACCTGCATGAGCGGAAACAGCGCCCGGCCAGCGTGATACTGGAAGCCTGCCAGGGGTGAGGTTTGCAGGATGACGCGTGACTCAACCTCGGCCCATGCCGACGCCGACCAGGCTACCAACAGCCAGACCAGGCGTCGCATGGGCTTATCGAATCAACAACGATCAGGGCTGGCGCCGGGGCCACCACGCGGGCCAGGGGGATTATGGTCGCGGTCAAAGGCAAATGCCGGACCGGCCAGCAGCGAACTCAACAGCACAAACAGCAACGACTTCGAAAGCTTACGCATCATATTCTCCTTAGATTGACGTCGCGTCCTGTTCGGCGCTGATGGACAGCCTACCTGGATCAAGTTACTCAGCTGATTCCGAAGTGCAAGGAATTGTTTTAGATCGTTTCGTGAAAAACCCCGTGGCGTCGAGCTGCTTGCGGCTCCGGGTCATGGGTGGCAGCGACTGCCATATCCGCCGGCCATAGGGTTTATCGACCAGGCGCGGGTCGCAGATCATCAGCACACCGCGATCGCTTTCCCGGCGGATCAGCCGGCCGGCCCCTTGCTTGAGGTTGATGACCGCGTGAGGCAACTGATAGTCGAAAAACGGATTGCCGCCGGCCCGTTTCATGGCCTCGATACGCGCCGCCAGGACCGGGTCATCGGGCGGCTGGAATGGCAGCCGATCAATCATGACCAACGAGAGAGCCTCGCCGGCCACGTCGACGCCTTCCCAGAAACTCTGGCTGCCGAGCAACACCGCATTGCCCAGTTCCCGGAAGCGGTTGAGCAGCTCGCTGCGGCTGCCGCTGCCCTGTAACAGCAGGGGCATGGCCTGACCTTCCGACTGCATCTTTTCCAGCACCAGGCCATAGGCCTCGTTCATCGCCCTGAGCGAGGTAAAGAGCAGGAATGCCCGGCCGCCGCTGGCCTTGAGCACCGGCCAAACGGCCTCGACCACGGCCCGGGTATAGCCAGGCGAATTAGGATCTGGCATGGCCTCGGGGACGTAGAGCAAAGCCTGGTTCGGATAATCAAACGGGCTTTCCCAATAGCCTGTTTCCGCATCAGTCAGGCCGATCTGGCCAAGAAAGTGGCTGAAGTCGCCGCGCACCGCCAGGGTTGCCGAGGTAAAGACCCAGGCACGGCTGTCCTGTTGCAGTTGCCGGGCAAACAGCTCGCCGACGTCAAGCGGCGTGATGTGTAACAGTACTGCGTGTTGGGTTGCCTCCAGCCAGCGTATCTGCTTCCCATCCCCCGCCGGGTTCAACCAATCGTCGAAGACCGCCTCGGCCTGACGGCAGCGTTCTAGACAACTCTTCAAGCCTTCCGAGCGTTCCGCCTGGGCGTCCAACAGGCGTTCGAGTTCGGCCATCTCGTTGCGCAACGCTGCCAGCGACTGAGCGAACTCACCCTTTTGCAGTGCCTGGGCGGCGGGCAGCCGCATCGGCAGCGTGCCCAAAGCGATCCGTACATTGCGCGCCGCCGCATCGGTCTCGGCCGCCTGCTTGGGCAGATCAGCGAAGTCGCTGGCCGCCTCGGCCGTCTCCTGCCGAATGTCGCGGGTCAGGTCCACCACCATACCGGTAGTCACTGTCCGGCCAAAGAATAGGCTGGCGATCTCGGGTAACTGATGAGCCTCGTCGAAGATCACGGCATTACAAGCCGGCAACAGCTCGCCGGCGCCCTCATCCTTGAGCCAGACATCGGCGAAAAACAAGTGATGATTAATAACCACCAAGTCGGCCTCCAGCGCCTTCTTGCGGGCCTTGAGCAGGAAGCAGTCCTGGTGGTTCGGACAATCTGCTCCCAGGCAATTGTCGCGGGTGGAGGTGGCAAAGGCCCAGGCCAGCGAATTCTCGGGCACTTCCGACAGGGCCATGCGGTCGCCGCTGCTGTCGATCCGTGCGAATTGGGCAATGCGGCGCAGATGCCGAGCCTGCTCCTGGGTGGTCAGCCGGGCATCAGCCAGCGCCCGCTCCAGGTGATAATGACAAACATAATTGGCCCGACCTTTGAGCAAGGCCACCTGAATCGGCCGCTTGAGGGCCTTGCGCACGGCCGGGATGTCGCGGTGGAAGAGTTGATCCTGCAAGGTCTTGCTGCCGGTGGACAGGATACATTTGCCGCCCGCGAGCATGATGGGAATTAGATACGCCAGCGTCTTGCCAGTGCCGGTGCCCGCCTCCAACACCAATTGCGTGTGCACCTCCAAGGCGGAAAAAACCCGCCGAGCCATCTCAAGTTGTTGTCCGCGCGGCCGATAATGTGCAATAACGGCCTTGAGCGGACTCGCATCGGAAAAGTATTCGTCCAGGTCCATTGTCCCAGTGTAGCGGATGACCCCTTATGAGAGGAAACAACATGCCACGATGGTTGGCGATTTTGTTGGCCCTGGCGGTGGCGCAGTTGGCTTTCGGCAAAGAGGTCACCCTGGAAATGCCTAATCGCCTGATCGCCCGGGCCGATTATCAGATCGGCGCGGCCGACAAACCCGTTGTCCTGATCCTGCATGGTTTTTTACAAACCCATGATTTTCATACCGCCCACAACATGGCTGACGGCCTGCATGACCTGGGTTATAACGTCCTGGCGCCGACGCTGACCCTGGGCGTGCCCTATCGAAACCAGTCGCTTGCCTGCGAAGCCATTCATGGCCATAGTCTGGAGGACGACGAGGCCGAGATCGGCGTCTGGCTAGACTGGCTTGAAGCCAGGCACCAGGGTCCCATCATTCTGCTCGGGCACAGCACCGGCAGCGTCGAATTGCTGGCTTACCTCAGTCAGCACCGAGACCCAAGGATCAAAAAACTGATCGGCGCCAGCATCATCGAAGGCGCGCTGACCGGCGGCGAACAAGTCCGGAGCGAGATGATCGCCGACCTGAAACAGCGCATAGGGGCAAAAAACAACACCCCGGTCAGCCACCAGTTTTCCTATTGCAATCGCTACACCAGCACACCGAAGGGTCTGCTTTCCTATCTACGCTGGTCACCCAAACGTATTATCGTCACGGCCCAAGCAATCGCCACACCGATCACCTTCATCATGGGCGGCGCCGACCAGCGTTTGGCAACCGACTGGATCGCTCAACTGCGCAAGACTGGGAAAAAGATCCGGGTCATCGAGGGCGCCGGTCATTTTCTCGATGGCCAGTATGAATTCGACCTGCTGGATGTACTCGGTGAAGAGGTCCGCCTTTGAAATGAAGCCGTCACAGACATGAGCCGAACCTATAAGGTCATCCACCTGAGCATCGCTTTCGTCCTGGCGGTCGCCTTGCTGTTGTTGATACTGGGCATCCAGATGTATTTGGAGGTCCATGCCATACACGACCGCATGGAGCGCGAGCAACTGGCCAATGGACGCCGGGAGATCGCTCAGGCCATCGTCGACGTGGACCGGGACATCAGGGCACGCGCCGAGCGTTTGGCGCGCTGGGACGAAGTGCGGCAGCAACTGGCCAACCCCGAATATTATGTCCTCTGGCGCGATGCCCGAATCCGGGCCGACGGTCTCATGACGCCCACAACCGATAGCATCGGGCTGTATGATCGCAACGGTCACATCCTGGCGCCCGATACTGGGAAAGGCGCGCTGCCGGCCCAACTGCCGTTGAGTCCGCCGGGTTATTTGGCGCGCAAATCGACCAGCCACGACGACCTGCAATATTTTTTCCCCATCTACGCCGACCCGGATCGGCGTATCTTGATGGGCTACGGCGCTTTGGGCTTCGACATCCTGGACGAGCTTAAGCGTGTCCGCCAATTCGACTTCGTCGATCCGGACAGTTTCAGCCTGACGATCTCGGACCATGCCACGGTCAGCATGGCAAGCCTGGCCAGTCCAGCCCGATTCCAGTCGCCGCCGATGCGCAACCTGGATCGCTTCATGGCCGCCTTCCAGTCCGCCTTGATCCGACTTACCCTGATCGCCTTGTTTGTTTTGTCACTAGCCACCTTCCTGATTCACCGTTTCATGGTTCGGCCATTACGGCAAATATCCAATGATATCAATGTCATGCGCGAGGCACCGGGGCTCGCGGCGGAGGGCGGCAAATCCGCTCTTGTCCGTATCGAAGAACTGGACAACGTGCGTAGCTCGTTACGCGATTACCAAACCAGGGTGAGTGAACTGCAACTGGCGTTGGAGGACTCGAACCGACAGTTATTCGAACAGGCCCATCGCGATGCACTGTCCGGGGCATTCAACCGCCGCGCTTTCGATAACGACAGTCGGAATCTGGCGGGACGCTCGCCATTAGGCCGCTATACCCTGCTGATGTTCGATTGCGACCATTTCAAGGACATCAACGATCAGTACGGCCACGCGGCGGGCGATGCTGTCATCGGCGCGCTGGCCGATTGTCTGCAACGGGCCTTGCGCGCCGAGGACCGTCTCTACCGCCTGGGCGGCGACGAATTTGCCGCGCTACTTCAAGACACCACACGAGAGCAGGCCGAGGACATCGTTCGACGCTGCCAGGAACAGATCGAAAGACACGATTTCGGCCAATATGGGCTGACCATGCCAGTGGTGCTGAGCATCGGCGTCGCACAAGCCGACCCTGACCTGTCTTTCAACGAGGCGCTAAGGCGCGCCGATGCCGCCATGTACCGCGCCAAGCAGTCAAGCGACCGGAAGGTGGTGTTCTATGCGCCTTAAAGGTCGCCATCGCCCGGTAATCAGGCGGCCTCGGCCAGCTTGACCGCATCCTCCACGTCCACCGCCACCGGCCGCGATACGCCCGGCTCGGGCATGGTCACGCCAATCAGGTGAGTGGCCAATTCCATACTGATCCGGTTGTGGGTGATGAACATAAACTGGGTCTGTTCCGACATCCTGGCCACTAGTCGGCAGAGACGTTCGGTGTTGCTGTCGTCGAGCGGCGCGTCAACCTCGTCCAGGATGCAGAACGGCGCCGGGTTCAGGCTGAAAAAGGCGAATACCAGCGAGATGGCGGTCAAGGCCTTCTCGCCCCCCGAGAGCAGATGGATGGTGCTGTTCTTCTTGCCCGGCGGCTGGGCCATGACCACCAGGCCAGCGTCGAGTATTTCTTCACCGGTGAGTATCAGTTGCGCCTCGCCGCCACCGAATAGTTCGACGAACAGGCGCCGGAACGAGGCGCTCACCGTTTCGTAGGTGGCCTTGAGGCGGGCGCGACTCTCGGCATCGATACGCTGAATGGCCTCTTCCAGGGTGGCTGCGGCGGTGGTCAGGTCAGCCGCCTGAGCATCCAGGTAAGCCTTGCGCTGACTGGCCGTGTCCAGCTCCTCCAGGGCCGCCATATTGACCGCGCCAAGCTCAGTGATCGCACCGCCTAACCGCTCGATGTCGGCGTTCAGTCCGCTGTCGCGCAGATCGGCGGTGAGCCTTTCGGCCAGCGCGGCCTCGTCCTGTTCCTGCAACTGCTCGGCGTATTGTTCTTCCTTGAGCCGGGCCTCCTGAAGCTTTAATTCCAGGGCCTGAACATTGGCCCGCAGCGGTTCCAGCTTACGCTCGGTCAGGATGCGGCTCTGTTCCAGTTCGCGCAGTTTCTGATTCGCCCCTTCCATCGCCTCCCGTACTGCCACCAAGGCGATTTCGGCCGCCTTGCGGCGTTCCAGCGCGGCCAGCATCTCGTCCTGAACCACGACCGCATCCTGGCCCTGCAACTGGGCTTGCAGGTCCTGCCCGGCAAGCGTCAGTTCATCCAGCAACCGGTCGGTCTGCAACCGGCGTTCGGCTAGTGCGTCGAAACGGGTAGCCAGGGTCTTGACCCGGAAACCGGCCTCCTGAGCCTCGCGCTCGTCCCGGCGCAGTCGCTCGCGCAGGGCGGCCACGGCGGTCTCCTGTTCGCGACGCTCAGCCAGCTCGGTATCCAGGTTTTCCTGGGCGTATTCCTGTTGCAGCTTGGCATCCTGATAACGCGCCTCGGCCTCCTCACGGGCCATCGCCTCCTCGGCCAGTTGTTCCGCCAATTCGGCCAGATCATCGTCCAGTTGTTGGCGTCGTTCGTCCAGGCGCTTGACCGTCTCGCTTTCTTTTATAAACGCCATCTGGCGCTGGTGGGCCTCGGCCTGCGCCTGCTCGATCTCAACCTGGGTATCGTCCATCTCGCGGCGGGCGTCCCGCACCTTCTCGCCGGCCTCTTCGGCCATTTCCCGGACCTCGTCGTGCAGCCGCTCGGCCTCCTTCAGACGCACGCTCATGATTTCGATGTCGCGTGAGCGTTTCAGTAGGCCCTGATGGCCCTTGTCCGGGGCGTTGTAGGTGATCGCGGCGCGGCCGACCAGATGCCCCTGCGGGGTGGCGATCAGACCACCGGCCGGCAACCGTTCACGCTGAGCGACGGCTG
The DNA here is from genome assembly GCA_002782005.1 of Hydrogenophilales bacterium CG12_big_fil_rev_8_21_14_0_65_61_21. Taxonomy (GTDB): domain Bacteria; phylum Pseudomonadota; class Gammaproteobacteria; order Burkholderiales; family Thiobacillaceae; genus Parasulfuritortus. The sequence continues at coordinate 32,520 of PFGT01000120.1, forward strand.
TGGTGAGGTCGGGCGCGGTAAAGACCAGCGCCAGCCAATCGACCAGCAAACGCTCGGCGTACATATCAACAGTGCGTATACGCTCGGCCAGTCTGGGCAGATCAGGCGCCGCCACAGGGCCGACATAAGCCACGCCGCTCGCCAGCGCCAGATCGAAACGGCCCTCTGGCGGCGCGTTCAGCCAGTCAGGCCGGTTCTCGGCCAAAAGTGCCGACAGCCGTTCGCCCAACGCCGCCTCCACCGCCGCTTCCCAGCCCGGTTCGACCCGGATACCCTGCCACAACCGGCGGCACTCATTCAGCCCCTGTCGGGTCAGCCAGGCTTGGCCCTCCTCCTCGCTATCGCTGGCCTGTTCTTGCAGCTTTTTCAAGGCCGACAGCTCGGCCGCCAGCCGGTGCAGGTCGCGGCTGGATTGGTCGAGTTGTTCGGCGGCATCACGACGGACGCGCTCCAGGGTGGGAAAATCGGCGCGCAGGTCATCCTGTTGCGTCTTCAGCAATTCAACTTGTTGATTCGCCTCTTCCAGGTCCTGCTGTAAATCGGCCAGGTGTTGCGGCGTGGCATTCCCTAGGGCCGAGCGCTCCTGGCTAAGTCGGGTCTGGCGAATCTTGACCTGTTCGATGGCCCGCTCGGAATGCTGACGGTGGGTCAGTTCGACCTGGGCCTGGTGTTCGAGGCCGGCCAACTCGCGCTGGCGCTCGGTATAGCGGTGCTGGGCCGCTGCCAGGACTTGCTCGGCAGCTGGCAGGTTCCGCGCCGATTCCAGCGCCTTATCGGCCAGGGTCTCGGCTAGTTCGCGGGCAGCCTCGCCATCCATGCGGCATTGTTCGATCTGCTCGGCCAGGGTTTCCTGGTCCAAGCGGGTCTGCTCGGCCCGCTCAGTAAGTCGTTGCAAATCGTTTTGCAGACGTTCGCGGTTCTCCTTGATGTGGCGCTGTGCCTGTTCCAGCCGGGCCGCCTCGGCACCCTCGGCGTAAAAATGCGCCTGGGCCTGATTGACCGCCTCGGTGGCCGAAAACTGCTCCAGTCGGGCGCTCTCCAGCTCGCTTTCCAGGCGCCGCAGCTCGGCCATGGCGGCCTCGATGTCATTATGGGCGCGGGCCATGTCCTGCACCAGCCGGGCCTGCCGGGCCTGAGCGTCACGCTTGCGCAGCAGCGACAACAAGCCTTCCTTCAGTGTCTTTTCTTCGTTCAGGGCGAAATAGCGTCGGGCCACCTCGGCTTGACCGGTCAGGCGCTCCAACTGGCCGGCCAGCTCGGCGCGTATGTCATCGACCCGGGCCAGGTTTTCATGGCTGTCGCGCAACCGGCTCTCGGCCTCCTTGCGTCGCTCCTTGTACTTGGACACCCCGGCCGCCTCTTCCAGGTAGCCGCGCAGTTCCTCGGGCTTCGATTCGATGATCCGGGAGATCATGCCCTGCTCGATGATGGCGTAGGCATCGCCGCCCAGACCGGTGCCCAGAAACAGGTCGTAGACATCGCGGCGCCGAACCTGAATGTTGTTGATGTAATAACTGGAATCACCGGCGCGCGTCAGCATCCGTTTTACTGAAATCTCGGCATATTGCGACCACTGCCCCTGCGCCCGACCCTCGCTGTTGTCGAACAGCATCTCCACCGAGGCGCGTGATGCCGGCTTACGGTTGGCCGAGCCGTTGAAGATGACGTCCTGCATGGTCGAACCGCGCAGTTCCCGCGCCTTGGACTCGCCCAGCACCCAGCGCACGGCGTCGATCACATTGGACTTTCCGCAACCGTTCGGGCCGACAATGCCAGTCAACCGCGCGGGCGCAGGAATAGTGACGGGGTCAACGAACGACTTGAAACCGGCTAGATGGATGTGTTTTAGACGCAAGGAAAAGGGCTTCGGGTTTTATAATCTGCGACCGCATTTTAACTGTCCGACCAAAAACATGCCCAGCCAACCGCAAAAAACCCTGGAAACCTTCGCCAATCCCAACTCCGGGCGGGACTACCAGGTCCACATCGAGATACCGGAATTTACCTGTCTATGTCCCAAGACCGGCCAACCCGACTTCGCCACCCTGTTTCTGGACTATATCCCGGACCTGAACTGCGTCGAGTTGAAGAGCCTGAAGCTCTATATCTGGTCCTTCCGTGACGAGGGCCACTTTCACGAGGCGGTGACCAACCGCATCCTGGACGATCTGGTCAAGGCCATCGACCCGCGTTTTATGCGCCTGACCGCCAAGTTCTACGTGCGCGGCGGCATCTTCACCAATGTCGTGGCCGAACACCGCAAGACCGGCTGGCAAGCCCAGCCCAAGGTCGAATTGAGCCAGTTCTCGGTGCAATCGAATACCCGGGGTTAACGAGCAGGGCATTGGGTCAAGACCGCCTATCACCCGAATTAACCAAATCGAACGATTCGTTTAATCCGGACATTGCATGAATTGCCGTTGATGACCGCGTGCAAAGCATTGAAACTGGTGGGCGGTATTGGTATCGAACCAACGACCCCTTCCGTGTGAAGGAAGTGCTCTACCACTGAGCTAACCGCCCGAGAGCGGCGCATTTTAAAGAGCCGGGCCAATCCGGTCAAAGGCTTTTTCCGTAACGCCTGGCTTCCAGTAAAATCACGCTTTCGAAAAAAAGCCCCCTCACACATGATCCGCACTCGATTCGCCCCCTCTCCCACCGGCTATCTGCACATCGGCGGCGCCCGCACGGCACTATTTTCCTGGGCCTATGCCCGCAAGCACGGCGGCCAGTTCGTGTTACGCATCGAAGACACCGACCAGGAGCGCTCGACCCAGGCATCGGTGCAGGCGATCCTGGACGGTCTAGCATGGCTGGGCATCGACTGGGACGAGGGGCCGTTCTATCAGATGGAGCGACTGGATCGCTACAAGACGGTGGCCGATCAGCTCATCGCCGAGGGTAAGGCCTATCACTGCTATGCCAGCAAGGAAGAACTGGATGCCCTGCGCGAGGGCCAGCGGGCGCGTGGCGAGAAACCCCGCTATGACGGCCGCTGGCGGCCGGAGGTCGACAAGATATTACCGGAGCCGCCGGTCGGGGTAACCCCGGTAATCCGATTCAAGACCCCGAGGGCCGGTGCGGTCACCTTTAACGATCTAATCAAAGGGCCGATCACCGTCGCCAACAGCGAACTGGACGACCTGGTCATCATGCGCGGCGACGGCGTGCCAACTTATAACTTCGGCGTGGTGATCGACGATTGGGACATGGGCATCAGCCACGTCATCCGTGGCGACGATCACGTCAACAATACCCCGCGCCAGGTCAATATTCTGAATGCCCTAGGCGCGCCGGTGCCGATCTATGGCCATGTGCCGATGATCCTGGGCCATGACGGCGAACGCTTGTCCAAGCGCCACGGCGCAGTATCGGTGTTGCAATATCAGGAGGATGGCTATCTGCCCGAGGCGCTGATGAACTATCTGGCTCGCCTGGGCTGGGGGCATGGCGATGCCGAAAAATTTAGCAAGGATGAATTCATAGAGTGGTTCGACCTGGCCGGGGTCAGCCATGCGCCCGGCCGTTTCAACCAGGAAAAGCTGGCCTGGCTCAACCAGCAATACCTGAAAGAGGCCGACAACGCCCGCCTCGCTGAACTAACCAGCCCCTTCCTGGCCAAGCAAGGCATCGACACGGTTGGCGGCCCGGCACTGGCCGACCTGATGGCTCTATTGAAGGAGCGGACCGCCACCGTCGAAGAGCTGGCTGATGCCGCTCATATCTTCTATCGCCATAACCTGGCGACCGTCGAGGAACTGCAAACCAGGTTGGAGACCGCCGCCCTGCCCGCCTTCGAGCAACTACAGGTAGAGATGAATAGCGTGGTCTGGGAAGCCGACGTTTTGAATCGATTAGTCAAGGATACCGCCAAGGCATTCGGACTGAAGATGGGACAGATCGGAGTCCCTCTGCGCCTGGTCCTGTTTGGTACCGGGCATACGCCATCGCTCGACGCTACCCTGGTCGCGCTTGGCCGTGAAGAAACCCTGCGCCGTTTCGCCGCCGCCTGGCCGCATGCCCTGGCCGCGCTACAGGCTAAAGGCGATTAATCCTGACCATGAAGACCGACAAGAAACCCGCTTTATTGCAAAAAATGAGGCTCATCGCCTCATTGACCAGCCCATTCGCCCGCAAGGTACGCATCGTCGCCCATGAAAAGCGGGTCGATTTCGACCTGGTGATCGACAATCCTTGGGAGCCGAACAGCCATGTCCCGGAGTACAACCCCTTGGGCATGGTGCCGGTCTGGGTGTTGGACGATGGCAAGACCTTGTTCGACTCGCGCGTCATCGTCGAATATCTGGACAACATCAGCCCGGTTGGCCACCTGATCCCCACCGACCCGCGGGCACGGATCGCGGTCAAGCGTTTCGAGGCCCTGGCGGACGGCATAAGCGATGCCGCCGTGCTGATCTTTCTGGAACGCAAGCGACCCGCCGAACATCGGGACCCGCAATGGATCGAACGTCAGTTGGCCAAGGTCAATGCCGGTCTGGCCGGGTTGAGCGCCGACATTGGCATGAACAAATGGTGCATGGGCGAGTTTCTCACCTGTCAACGCTAAATAGAAATGTCCCCTTTCCTGCAAAGTAGAAATGTCCCTTTCACCTGCGCAGACCCGGTTATGGGGTTGCGTTACACCC
>PFGT01000075.1 GCA_002782005.1 Hydrogenophilales bacterium CG12_big_fil_rev_8_21_14_0_65_61_21
CACCTCAAGACCGGCGCGCCGTGCCGGGGCGAGCGGGTGGAGAAGTACAACCAGTTGATGCGTATCGAGGAATATCTGGGCGAATCGGCGGTATATGCCGGGCGCCGCGCCTTCGTGCGCTGAACCACCTAGGAGCGTGTCGGCCAGCCACTGGGCGGGCCGATTGCGGTGTATCATTTCAGCCAGTTTTTTTTCGCTAGGGGTCTCCGCCCAAACCTTATCCCCGCCTTGGCGCGTTTGGGGTCTATTCGGAGTGAGAAACACCCTTGGAACCTGATCCGGGCTGTACCGGCGTAGGGAAGCGAGGCCGCCGTGCCGCCTTCCTTACTTGTATGGAGAGGAAGGACATCATGAACGCCGTAATCGACCCTCAGGCAGACTTTCTGGCCGCCACCGCCCATGTCGACGAGGCCGCCATCCAGCCGCTGCCGAACTCGCGCAAGGTCTACGCCGAAGGCTCGCGGCCGGACATCCAGGTGCCGATGCGCGAGATCAGCCAGGCCGACACGCCGACCGGCATGGGTGGGGAGGCCAACCCGCCGATCTTCGTCTACGATTGTTCCGGCCCTTACACCGACCCGGCGGTAAAGATCGATATCCGCCAGGGCCTGCCGGCCTTGCGTCGACAGTGGATCGAAGAACGCAACGACACCGAGACGCTGTCCGGGCTGTCGTCCGACTACGGTCGCCGCCGCGCCAGCCAGGACGAGCTGGCCCGTCTGCGCTTCCATGGCCTCGCCCGCCAGCCGCGCCGCGCCAAGGCCGGCATGAACGTGAGCCAGATGCACTACGCCCGTCAAGGCATCATCACGCCGGAGATGGAATACGTCGCCATCCGCGAAAACCTGCGCCGCCGGGAATACCTGAAAAGCCTGCGCGCCAGCGGCCCGCAGGGCGACAAGTTGGCCAGGTTGATGGGCCGGCAGCAGCGCGGCCAGAACTTCGGCGCCGCCATCCCCGAGGAGATCACCCCCGAATTCGTGCGCGCCGAGATCGCCGCCGGTCGCGCCATCCTCCCCGCCAACATCAACCACCCCGAGACCGAGCCGATGATCATCGGCCGCAACTTCCTGGTGAAGATCAACGCCAACATCGGCAACTCGGCGCTCGGCTCCTCGATCAACGAGGAAGTGGACAAGATGACCTGGGCCATCCGCTGGGGCGGCGACACGGTGATGGACCTGTCCACCGGCAAGAACATCCACGAGACGCGCGAGTGGATCATCCGCAATTCGCCAGTTCCAATTGGCACGGTGCCGATCTATCAGGCCCTGGAAAAGGTCGATGGCCACGCTGAGGAACTGACCTGGGAGATGTTCCGCGACACCCTGATCGAACAGGCCGAGCAGGGCGTGGACTATTTCACCATCCACGCCGGCGTGCGGCTGCGCTACATCCCGATGACCGCCGAACGGATGACCGGGATTGTTTCTCGCGGCGGCTCGATCATGGCCAAGTGGTGTCTGGCGCATCACCAGGAAAGTTTCCTCTACACCCACTTCGAGGACATCTGCGCGATCATGAAGGCCTACGATGTCGGCTTCAGCCTTGGCGACGGCCTGCGCCCCGGCTCCATTTTTGATGCCAACGACGAGGCCCAACTGGGCGAGTTGAAGACGCTCGGTGAATTGACCCAGATTGCCTGGAAGCACGACTGCCAGGTCATGATCGAAGGCCCCGGCCATGTGCCCATGCAGCTCATCAAGGAGAACATGGACCTGGAACTGGCATGGTGCGACGAGGCGCCGTTCTACACCCTCGGCCCGCTGACCACCGACATCGCGCCCGGTTACGACCATATCACCAGCGCCATCGGCGCAGCCCAGATCGGCTGGTACGGCACCGCCATGCTCTGCTACGTCACGCCCAAGGAGCATTTGGGCCTGCCCGACAAGAACGACGTCAAGGAAGGCATCATCACCTACAAGCTGGCCGCCCACGCGGCGGATCTCGCCAAGGGTCACCCCGGCGCGCAGATCCGCGACAATGCGCTATCCAAGGCCCGTTTCGAATTCCGCTGGGCCGACCAGTTCAACCTCGGCCTCGATCCGGACAAGGCGCGCGAATTCCACGACGAAACCCTGCCCAAGGAATCGGCCAAGGTGGCCCATTTCTGCTCCATGTGCGGGCCGCACTTCTGCTCCATGAAGATCACCCAGGAGGTGCGCGACTTCGCGGCGCAACAGGGGATCGCCGAAGCCGAAGCCTTGGCGAAGGGCATGGCGGTGAAGTCGGTGGAGTTCGTCGCGCAGGGCGCCGAGGTTTATCGCAAGCTTTGACGCGAACGAATCGTGGCCGTATTCACCGAACTCCCCCCTTATAACGAACAGGATCTGCGGCGCTGGTTTTACGGCCCAGACCTAGACCGATCGAACGATTACCTGGATGCCGTCCGTATCCTCCAGGTATCTGGCGGTGCCATCGCCGCCACGGTCCAGGGCCGGGCACCCCAGCCTTATGCCGTGCATATTGCCTTCGAACGCGCCCGCAACGGTCAAATGCACCTGTCCGCCGTCTGTAGCTGCCCGGTGGGCTGGTTGTGCAAGCACAGTGCCGCCGTGTTGCGGGTTCTGCTGCGTCAGCAACCCGCCGAGCGACTCGCCGTCAATCCGGAGGTGCTGCGCTGGCTGGATGGCTTCCGGCAAAATATCGACCTCCCCGAGGGCCGGGTAAAACGCGCCACGGTCAGCAAGGATGCCCTGTTCTATCTGCTCGACCGGCATTACGCCAACGACTGGGAGATCAATTTTGCCAAGGCGCGCATGGATGCCAATGGTCTGCCCGGAGGCGGTCTCAAGGAATGGGAGAACGTCGAACGCGCGCTGCTCCGGCCGCCCGCCTTCGTGCGCGAGGACGACCTGCCGATCCTGCGCCTGCTATGGGCCAGCCGGCGCGGCGACCGCTCCTATCATGAATATCCCCTGCGCGGCGCGCTGGGCAGCGACATCCTGCGCCGGCTATTGGCCAGCGGCCGGCTGCTGCTCGGCCCCGCGCCCCACATCCCGACCAAGGCCGGCGAGTCGAGAGGGGCCGAGCTGGTCTGGCAGCGCCTGGAGTCGGGGCAGATCGCGCCTAGGATCAAGGTCCAGGGTGAGTCCGCCATCGATATCATCGTCCTGGACGACCTCGTTTACCTGGACCGCAATAGTGGCGAGATCGGAGCGCTTGACTTGCCCTATCCGGTACACCGGGTAACCAAGCTACTGGCGATGCCGCACCTGTCCGAAGCCGATCTACCGGTGGTCGCCGGCGCCTTGGCCGAGTTGGCGCCGGAACTGCCCGCCCCAGCCGCGCCCGAGATCAGGGTCGTCGACCTGGAGCCGACGCCGGTGCTCGCCCTGGGCACGATCGACGTATTCGGCATTAACCGTTACCGCGACTATCCGCACGACTGCCGTCAGTTCGACTACGCCACGATCGGCTTCGAGTACGATGGTCTGCCGGTCGCCGCCAGCGGCACGGCCGAATTCATCACCACGCCGGAGGGCGAAACCGTCCACGTCAAGCGTAAGCCGGCAAGCGAGAGGCGCCTCGGCGAGGCGATCGGCCAGTACGGCTTCATCCGGGTGCCGCCGCACACCCTCTACCTCTACGGCCCCGGGCCAACCGCCACGATACTCGGCCTGGCCAGCGAGGCGGCCTGGCCGACCTTCATGAGCACCGCCGTACCGGCCCTGCGCGCCGCCGGCTGGAAGGTCGTCATAGCGCCCGGTTTTCGCCACCACGTCCTGGAAGTGGAGACCTGGGACGCCGAGATCGACGAGAGCGAAAATGGCTGGTTCAACCTGGACATGGGCATCGTGGTCGAGGGCAAGCGGCTACCGCTGGCGCCGCTGCTGCATCACCTGTTCCAGCAGGACGACCGCTGGCTGGATGCCGGCAAGCTCAAACGCCTGGCCAACAACACCCCGATCGACCTCATCACCCCCGATGGCGCGCGCGTGCGGGTGCCGGCGGAGCGGCTGAAACCCATCGCTCGTACCCTGATCGACCTGTTCGATGGCAAACCGACCGATAGCCTGCGGGTGTCGAAACTGGACGCCCCCCGGCTGGCCGAATTAACCGACATGACGCGCTGGCAGTTCAAGGGCGCCGACGCGGTGCGGGCCATGGCCGACAAGCTCAAGAACCTGGGCGGCATCAAACCGATCAAGCCGCCCAAGGGCCTGGCCATCAAACTGCGTCCCTACCAGCGCGAGGGCCTGGCCTGGCTGCAATACCTGCGTGAGCATGAACTGGCCGGCATCCTGGCCGACGACATGGGCCTGGGCAAGACCGCCCAGGCGCTGGCCCACCTGCTCCTGGAAAAGGAGGCCGGCCGGCTCGACCGGCCGGCGTTGGTGGTCCTGCCGACCTCGCTGATCTTCAACTGGCGGCGCGAGGCGGAGCGTTTCGCACCCGCCCTCAAGGTGCTCTCGCTACACGGCAAGGACCGCGCCGAGCGCTTTGCCGAGATCCCGAACAGTGATGTCTGCCTGACCACCTACCCCTTGCTCTGGCGCGACGCCGAAACCCTGGCCAAGCATGAATTCCACCTGCTCATCCTGGACGAGGCGCAAACGGTGAAGAACGCCGCTAGCCAGGCCGCCCAGGTGGTGCGCACGCTCAAGGCGCGGCACCGCCTGTGCCTGACCGGTACGCCGCTGGAAAACAATCTAGGCGAGCTGTGGTCGCAGTTCGACTTTCTGCTGCCGGGCTTCATGGCCGACAGCAAATCGTTTGCCAAGACCTGGCGCACGCCGATCGAGAAACACGGCGACACGCTGCGCCGCAACCTGCTCGCCGCCCGCATCAAGCCGTTCATCCTGCGCCGGCGCAAGGAAGACGTGGCCAAGGAGTTGCCGCCCAAGACCCTCATCGTGCGCACGGTGGAGCTGGAAGGCGGTCAGCGCGACCTCTATGAAACGGTGCGCAGCGCCATGGACATCCGGGTGCGCGAGGAGATCGCCGCCAAGGGTTTCAACCGCAGCCAGATCGTCATCCTCGACGCCCTGCTCAAGCTGCGCCAGGTCTGCTGCGACCCACGCCTGCTGAAACTGGACGCCGCCAAAAAGGTCAAGGAGCGGGCCAAGCTCGACCTGCTCATGGCCATGCTGCCGGAATTGGTCGAAGAGGGGCGCAAGGTGCTAGTGTTCTCCCAGTTCACCTCGATGCTGGCCCTGATCGCCGAAGAACTCAGCCAGGCCAAGATCGAGTTCACCACCCTGACCGGCCACACCACTGACCGCGAAGGCGTCATCAAGGGCTTCCAGGAAGGCGCCATCCCGGTCTTCCTGATCTCGCTCAAGGCCGGCGGCGTCGGCCTCAACCTGACCGCCGCCGACACCGTGATCCACTTCGACCCATGGTGGAACCCGGCGGTGGAAAACCAGGCCACCGACCGCGCCCACCGCATCGGCCAGACCAAGAACGTCTTCGTCTACAAGCTGGTGGTGGCCGGCAGCATCGAGGAAAAGATACTGGCCTTGCAGGAGAAGAAGGCCGAACTCGCCGCCGGGGTGCTATCCGAGGATGCCGGGGTACTGAAAAAATTCGGCGAGGCGGATTTGCGCGCCCTGCTGGCGCCGCTACCAACGAAATGACCACGACCAGGCGCCACCGATTTAGCCGTTTGCTGTATCGGGCCCGACGCCGCCAAGCCGCTTACCGCCACGTCTGGGCCGGCCGCTTGATCTTCTGGAGCGGCGCGGCGGCGATCGGCGTCGTGGCCGTGCTGTTCGCCAACGCCACCGAATTGGTGACGGCCACCCTGCACTCGCTGAGTAACCGGTTCTGGTTCTGGCCCTTCATCAGCGCCCCGCTGGGCGGCGCCCTGATCGTCTGGCTGACCCGGACCTATTTCAGCGGCGCCGAGGGCAGCGGCATTCCCCAGGTGATGGCGGAGATGGCCGAGCACGGCGACCGCCTGCCCAAACCGCTGCTCTCGGCCCGCATCCTGCTGGGTAAGCTGGGACTTGGCATTGGCGCCATCTTCGTCGGCTTCTCGGCCGGCCGCGAAGGCCCCATGGTGCAGATCGGCGCGGCGTTCATGAGCCTGATCGGGCGCCATTTGCCGCGTCGGCTGCAAATCAGTCGCCGTCACCTGCTGGTCGCTGGTGGCGCCGCCGGCATCGCCGCCGCCTTCAACACGCCGCTGGCCGGCATCCTGTTCGCCATCGAGGAACTCAGCCGCGGCCTGGAAGAGCGCATGAGCGGCTTCATCATCACCGCCATCGTCATCGCCGGGGTGGTCGGCCAGGCCTATTTCGGCAACTACACCTATTTTGGCTGGATCGACATCGGCCACGTGGAAAACAACCACCCACTCGGCCTGCTACTGCTCGCGGCGCTGCTCTGCGGCCTGGCCGGCGGCGCCTTCTCGCGCTTGCTGCTGTTAACCACCGCCAACCGCCTGCTCGGCCCGCTCGGGCGTTGGCGCGCCCAGCACCCGATCTGGTTCGCCGCCGGCTGCGGCCTCTTGGTGGCCGCTATCGGTTTTCTGGCCAACGGCCTCACCTACGGCACCGGTTACCGCGAGGCCAGGCACCTCTTGACCCAGGATGCGCAACTACCCTGGCATTACGGCCTCGACAAGTTCCTCGCCACCCTGATCTCCTTCACCAGCGGCATCCCAGGCGGCCTGTTCGCGCCATCACTGGCCATCGGCGCCGGCCTCGGCCAGAACCTGTACAGCCTGGTCGACACCAGCTACCTGCCGGGCATGACCAGCGTACTGTGCATGGCCGGCTTCCTGGCCGCCGTCACCCAGACCCCGATCACCGCCTTCGTCATTGTCATGGAAATGGTCAGCGGCTACGGCATGGTCATCGACCTGATGATCGTCACCCTGCTGGCGTCCGGTATCTCGCGAGCCTTCTGCCCGCCGCTCTACCGTACCCTGGCCCTGCGCTATCTGAGCCAGGCCGGTCCCCCGACGCCAAAATAGGCTTGATTTCGTGTCGATCATGAAACCTGCCTCGTTAGCGACCGGCCTGAGCCGCGCCGAGGCCGCCACCCAACTCCGGCAATACGGCCCGAACCAGATCAAGCCGGCCCGGCAGCGCGCCGTCGTGCTGCAATTCCTGGCCCATTTCCGCAACCCGCTGGTGCTGGTGCTGCTGGCCGCCAGCGGCCTCTCGGCGGCCACCGGCGACCGTACCGGGGCGGCCATCATCGGCCTCATCGTGGTAATGAGCGTGACCTTGGATTTCGTCCAGGAATACCGCGCCGGGCGGGCGGCGGAACACCTTGCCGCGCAAGTGGCGGTGACCGCCACGGTGCTGCGCGACGGCCAGCCGGGCGAAGTGCCGGTCGCGGAGTTGGTGCCCGGCGATATCGTTCTTTTGTCCGCAGGCGACCTGATCCCGGCCGATGCCCAGGTGTTGGAGGCGCGCGACTTTTTCGTCAATCAGGCGCAGCTCACC
>PFGT01000029.1 GCA_002782005.1 Hydrogenophilales bacterium CG12_big_fil_rev_8_21_14_0_65_61_21
TTATATGTAAGCCCTTGTCGGGATTCAACCCAACAAGCCGGGCATGTCAGCGGGGTTTTGTAGGTCGGGATTCATCCCGACGACGCGGGTTTCATGGGCCGGGTTGTCGGGATGAATCCCGACCTACGTCCGATGCATTGGTCTTCCCTTGTTCGGATATCTGCCAAACAACGTGCAACACTACACTATGGGCTACCCGCTACAGACTACTTGCCGGCGAACTCTTCCAGCTTGCGGGCGCGAATAACCTGGCCATTGAGGCCGGCATCCTTGGCGGAACCTCCATAAGCCAGCACCATCAACTGCGAATAATACAGCACCGGGATGTTGAACTTGGTGCCATAGCGCTTGTTGATCTGACCCTGATAGACCTCAACGTTGGCCTGACACAGCGGGCACGGCGTCACCACCATCTCGGCGCCGGAGTCGTAGGCGGACTCGATGATGTCCTTGATCTGGGCCTGGGCCTTTTCCGGCTCGGAGAAGGCCAGTGCGCCGCCGCAGCAGGTTACCTTCTGGTCATACGGGGTCGCTTCGGCGCCGACGGTCTCGATCAATTTATCGAGATACATCGGGTTCTCGAACGACTCGCCGTGGATGCCGAACGGCCGGTTGGTCTGGCAGCCCACATAGCCGGCGATCTTCATGCCCGCCAGCGGCTTCTTGACGTGGCTGGCCAGCTCGGCGTAACCGAGGTCCTCGATCAGCACCTCCACCATGTGCTTGATCTCGGGGATCACCTTGATGTTCAGGCCGGCCTCTTTGAGCGCCGTGTTGGTGTCTTCCAGCAACACTGAACTATGCTCCAGACGCTCCTTCGACTCGCGCGCGCCCAGCCAGCAGGCGGCGCAGGTGGCGACGATGTCCTGGCCGGGCAGGTTGTCTGCGGCCAGGGCGAAGTTGCGGGCGTTCAATACATGCCGGGGCAAATTGCCGGCCTCGGCGTAGCTGATCGAGGCAGCGCAGCAGTTCCAGTCAGGGATCTCGGTCATCTTGATGTCCAGCGTCTTGCACATGGAGTTGACCGAAACCAGATAGTTGGATGCCGAGGCACCTTTCTGCGATGAGCAGCCGGGATAGAACGCGTATTCTTTCTTAGCCATCTTTTTTGCTCCTTAGGCCGCGCGGCCCTTGCGCTGATTTTCCAATTCACGGGCCTTGGCCAGCATCGCATGGATGCCCTTGGCGCCTTTGCACTTGTGGCCGCCGCCGAGGGCTTCCATGATGTTCAGCCGCCCGGCCTTGACCAGGCCGATGGCGACGTCCTGCATGGCCAGGGCCTTCTTGATCCCGGAGACGATGCCGTCCTTGAAGTACAGGGTCTGGGTCAACTGGACCTCGTTGGTGCGGCCGGTCTTGGTGCAGTTGTTCCAGAAGGTCTTGGACAGGTGCAGTGTGGGCTGACCCTTGGGCGCCCGGCCCATGCGATAGGCGTACTCGGCGATGCCGTGCATGATATGGGTGATCGGCAGCTTGCGCGGGCAGCGCACGTAGCAGTTGTAGCAGGAGGTGCACATCCACATCGACGGCGAATCCAACACCTCGTCGCGCTTGCCGGCCCGGATCAGCATAAAGATTTCCTGCGGCGGATGCTGCCAGCCGGGGTGAAAGTTGGTTGGGCAGGAACCGGAGCAGACGCCGCATTGCATGCACATCTTCACCCATTCGCCCATCTCGGCCTGCTGCTCGATCTCCTTCAGGAAATTGTTCTTGTAGCGGGCCGTCATTTGCTGGTTCATATCGCTCATCTCGATCTCCTCACAGGCCCTTGAAGGGCGACGGACCCATCTCGACGATCCGGGCGGCATAATCGTTGATCTTCTTGGGCAGGGTCTCGATGTCGGTGATGGCGACTTCCAGGTCCATCAGCCGGTCCTCTTCCAGGTTCATGCCCTTGAGGGTGTCGTAGATCTTGGACATGCGGTAGCGGCCCAGTTCCGAACCCTTGACGAAGTGGCACTGGTACTGCTCGCCGTGCTTGCAGCCCATCAGCATGACGCCGTCATAGCCGGAGTTGAGCGCATCGGTGATCCAGATGGTATTGACCGACCCCAGACAGCGCACCGGGATGACCCGCACGAACGGGTCGTAGGCGTTGCGGTTCATGCCGGCCATGTCGAGCGCCGGGTAGGCGTCATTCTCGCAGGCCAGGATGAGCACGCGCGGCTTCTCGGAGAATTCGTCGGGAATATCGACCGCCTTGATCTGGGCGCCGACGGTGTTGACCGAGTAGTTCTCGAACGAGATCACCCGCACCGGGCAGGCGCCCATGCAGGTGCCGCAACGGCGGCAGCGCGACTCGTTGAACAGCGGGAAGCGTTTTTCATCCTCGTCGATGGCGCCGAACGGACATTCCACCGTGCAGCGCTTGCACTGAGTGCAGCCTTCCAGACGGGCGGTCGGGAAGCTCAAGTCGCCCGAGCGGGGATGGGCGGCGCGGCCCAGACCGGCGTTTTCCATCGCCTGGATCGCCTTCATGGCGGCGCCGGTGGCGTCTTCCTGAGCCTGGGCGATGTCCATTGGCCGGCGCACCGGGCCGGCGGCGTAGATGGCCGTGCGGCGGGTCTCATAGGGGAAGCAGATGAAGTGGCTGTCGTTGAAGCCGTGCTTGAACTGCGGCACGTCCGGGCCTTGCCGGTAGTCGAGGTTCAGTACCGACTTCGACATCATCTGGATGACCTGTTCCTTAGCCGCTGCGTCACCACCCTCGGCGGCGCGGTTGGCCTCGTTGAGCTGATCGAGGTCGGGACCGGTGGTCGGCACCATGCCGGTGGCCAGCACCACCAAGTCGGCGTCGGCGCTGGTCTCCTCGTTCAGGATCAGGTCCTTGAACTTGACCGTGCAGCCATCGCCGCTGGCGCTGACGTTGGCCACCGCGCCCTTGGAGAAGATCACGCCCTTGTTCTGGGCTGCGCGGTAAAAGTCCTCGTTGTTGCCGGGCATTCTGAGGTCGGTGTAGAGCACCACCGTATCGACGTCCGGGTTGGCGTCCTTGAAGTACATCGCCTGCTTGACGCTGGTGGCGCAGCAGTGGCCGGAACAGTATTCGAGATGCGTCTTGGTCGCGTCACGCTGACCGGCGCACTGGACGAACACCACCGACTTGACTTCCTTGCCGTCGGCACGCTTGATCGGGCCGCCATTGGCCGCGCGCGCCAGGGCCTCCAAGCCAAGCTGGTCGACCACGTTGGCCTGACCGGCGCCCAGATTGGGCAGCTTGGCCATGTCGTAGGTTGTGAATCCGGTCGCCTGAATGATGGCGCCGATGTCCTCGGTCACCGTCGGGCCGGACTCGACCGCGATATCGACCTTGAAGCGGCCGGGCGCGCCGGCGGTCTTGGCGACGACGGCGTTGAGATAGACCTTGATGTTGGCGTCGGCATCGATCTGCGCAACCAGGTCGGCGACGCCGTTATCCATCGGCGCCTTGAACGGCTCGCGGTTGGGGATGCGTTTCCACAACTTGGCCGCCATGCCGCCCAGCGCCCCGGTCTTCTCGACCAGCACCACCTTGTAGCCGGTCTTGGCGCCCTCCAGCGCGGCAGTCATGCCAGACATGCCGCCGCCGACCACTAAGAGGGTCTTGCTGGTACCGGTGTTGGGGTTACCCTCGGGCACCTTCATCGCCTTGACCTCGGCGCAGGCCATGCGCACGTAGTCCTCGGCCATTTCCTGGGTGGTTTCGCGTGCTTCATCGCTATCGGGACGAATCCAGATCACGCCTTCGCGCAGGTTGCCGCGGCTGATCGCCACGGTCGGGAAGTTGAAGGCCTCGGTCTTGGCGCGGCGTGAGCAGGCGCAGAGGGCGACGTGGGTGACGCCTTCGTTGGCGATGTCGTTATTGATCAGCGCCACGCCGTCGGCCGAGCAGAGGAAGTCGTGCTCGCGCACGAGATTCATCTTGCCGTCCTTGGTGGCGGCCTTGACCAGGGCGGCGGCATCCAGGCGGACGCCCAGCTCGCAGCCCTTGCAGATATATGCAGCGGTTTTCATTTCAGCCATTTCTTTATGCCTCCGCGCGGGCGACTTGGTTAACCACCTGGACCGCACGCAGGGCAGCGGCGGTTGCGCTTTGCACGGCGCGGTTGACGTCCAGGGCGTTGGTGGCGCAACCGGCACCGAAGATGCCGGCGTTGGCCGGGTCGGCCATGACAAAGCCGGAGGAATCGCCCAACACCTCGGCGGGGATGGCGACGTTCTTCACCGACGGCTCCATGCCCACGGCCAGCACCACCAGGTCATACGGCTCAGAGTAGCGGATATAACCCTCGGTGTTGACGCCCCACAGACGCGGGTCGCCGTTCTTGTCCTCGGAGATGCGAGCCACCTTGGACTTGACGAAGGCGACGTTGGGGTTGGCCTTGACCTCCTGATAAAAGTCCTCGAAGCGGTCAATGGCGCGGATGTCGATGTAATAGACGGTTGACTTGCCGGCGTCGCCGAAGGCCTCCTGCACGTAGCGGGTCTGTTTCAACGAGGCCATACAGCAGAACCGCGAGCAATGGCGCAAGTGGTTCTCGTCACGCGAGCCGGCGCACTGGATGAAGGCGACGTTCTTGGCTTCCTTGCCGTCAGATGGCCGCAGTAGCTTGCCGCCGGTGGGGCCGTGCGGGTCGGCCAGGCGCTCGAACTCGACGTTGGTGATGACGTTCTTGAACTCGCCGTAGCGGTAGGGCGTAATCTTCTCGGCGTCGTAAGGCTGCCAGCCAGTAGCCCAGACGATGGCCCCGGCGTTGAGGGTGACGACCTCTTCCTTCATGTCGAGATCGACCGCGCCATACTTGCAGGCCGCCTTGATGGCCTGGCCCTCGGCGCTGCCGACCACCGACGGGTCGATCACGTAACGCTGCGGATAGGCCATGTCGGACGGCAGGTAAGCCGCCTTGACCTTGCCCAGGTTGTAGTTGAAGGCATCAAGAATCTCGGTGCTGGCGGCCTTGTTGCACTCGCCGCAGGCCGTGCAGCTCTCGTTGACGAACCGGGGCGCCAGCTTGACGGTGACGCTGTAATTGCCCTTGTCGCCGGCGATGCCAGTCACTTCGGCCATCGTCAGGACCTGGATGCGCGGGTTCGCCTTCAGCCGGCGCAGGTTGATCTCCAGGCCGCAGGCGGGATGGCACATCTTGGGAAAATAGCGGTAAAGCTGCACGGTGCGCCCCCCGAGGTAGGGGTTCTTTTCCACCAGCACAACCTCTTTGCCGGTTTCCGCGGCTTCAAGCGCCGCGGTCATGCCGGCGATGCCGCCGCCCACGACCAGAATGGTCTGGTTGGTCGCCACAACAGACGTCATGTGTCGCCTCCGAGTGAAGACAAAAAAAAACGGGTCCGGACCGGGTCCGGGGAGAGGCTTGAATGTTAACCGCAAAGACCGGCCGACGGGCGGGCCGAATAATCGAAAGTTCTTATGAAGGAATAGATTGACTAAATCCGAGACAAACGGTCAGCGCAATCACGCGCCGCAGGCGATCGCTTCGCCGTTGCACAGGTCGGGCCGCACCCGACTGGGTGGGTAGGAGCGGGCTTGCCCGCGATAGGCCAGTGCGCTTGGCTACCGTTCTTTCGCGGCCAAGGCCGCTCCCACAAAAAACACCGCAGGATCATCACCGGTGGCCATGGGCCGCCCTATCGATCCCACCCCGCCGCGCACCTCAAGCGCGCCGGCGCCGGTTGCCTAGGCAGGGCGTTAGACGTGGACGCTGGCGGGCCTTACGTTGCAGGCCTCGCCCGGTTCGGTGGGCACGTCGTAGATATCGAAGGTCAAGGTTTCCAGGTCGGCCAATATATAGGTCGGCCCTTTGCCGACGCCGCCCACGGTGCCGGGGTTGACCAGCCAGGTGGTGCCGCCCTTGACGTTGGCGACTGGCCGGGCGCTGACCCGATGGTCGTGGCCGTAGCAGACGATGTCGTAGTCGCCGGTGAGCGCCATGCCCTGGGCGTAGTGCGGGTAATGGACCATGAAGAGGCGGCGCCCGCCCAAATGCACCACGGCGTCCTGACCGTGATAACGCACCAGGCTGTCCGGCTCGTGGGCCAACTGGTGCATGGCGTGCATGTCGCCCATGTTGTTGCCGTGGATGACGTGAACCGGCAGGGCGAAGGGCTTCAATACCCTGAGCGTGGTCGGCGCGACGATGTCGCCGCAGTGCAGCACCGCCTCGACGCCGCGTTTGTGGGCGTCCGCCACCGCATGTTCGAGCAGGCGGCGGTTGTCGTGGGAATCGGAGACGATGCAGATCTTCATGGCTTCCGTAGGTGGCGGCTTGCCGGCGACGAGCACGCCGACAGCGCGAGCAAGCTCGCTCCTACAAGATCAGAACATCGGTTTTTCGGCGGCGGTGTTGTAGCGCTGCACGCCTTGCATGATTTCGCCCTTGGCCTCTTCGGCGCCGACCCAGCCCTGGACCTTGACCCACTTGCCGGCCTCCAGGTCTTTGTAGTGTTCGAAGAAGTGGCTGATCTGGTGCAGGATCGATTCGGGCAGGTCGCGCGGCGATTCGATGGCGCGATAAAGATTGGTCAGCTTATCGACCGGCACCGCGAGCACCTTGGCGTCGACTCCGGCCTCGTCTTCCATCTTCAACATGCCGATCGGCCGGCAGCGCACTACCACGCCGGTCAGCAGCGGGATGGGGGTGATGACCAGGACATCGACCGGATCGCCGTCGTCGGACAAGGTATGCGGGACATAGCCGTAATTGCAGGGGTAATGCATGGCGGTGGACATGAAGCGATCGACGAACATCGCGCCGGTGGCCTTGTCCACTTCGTACTTGATCGGCTCGCCATGGGCCGGGATTTCAATGACGACATTGAAATCGTTCGGCAAATCCTTGCCGGAACTGACGCGATCCAGACCCATTGCCGCTACTCCACTGAATAGATAGGACGGCCCATCGCCGCCGGAACGACCAACTCAGGTTCAGGCCATCGCCTTGATGGCGGCGGACAGACGGCTCTTGTGCCGGGCGGCCTTGTTCTTGTGCACGATCCGCTTGTCGGCGATGCTGTCGATAGCGCCCACGGAGGCTTGCAAGGCGGCTTGGGCAAGCGACTTATCGCCGGCCAGTATGGCCTTGCGTACCTTCTTGACCGCAGTGCGGAACTCGGAACGCAGACCGGTGTTGTGCAGGCGCTGCTCGGTGTTTTGGCGGGCGCGCTTGCGCGCCTGAGCGGTGTTGGCCATGTCGGCAACTCCTAAAAATCGGGTTATACGGAAAGCCGGGCATCATACCCATATCGGATTTGCAAGGCAAGTCGAGTAACATCACGTGTTAGCGCAAAGTAATAACGTCCCCTTTCTCCCAAATAGAAATGTCCCCTGAGTAATTAAACTCAGCTTCTGTAAAAACCAGAGGCGGGCAT
>PFGT01000121.1 GCA_002782005.1 Hydrogenophilales bacterium CG12_big_fil_rev_8_21_14_0_65_61_21
GGCGCCGAGAAAGAACGGCCAGGCCGAGTAGAACACCACCGGGGTGGTCAGCAACATGCTGGCCGCGCGCATCAGGGCCTGGACGTCCGACGTCATGGTGTTGGCACGCGCCATGTAGAGCGGGATGGCGTACATCATGACCTGCATCATGCCCAGGCCGGCGATGGCCAGGCGGCGAATGGCGGTTTCACGTTCCTTGCGGAACAGCGCTTCCTGACGGCCGGTGTCGAATGGGTAGGCCAGGTAGCCGATCTCCTGCACCGCCTGGAGGATATGGGAAAGCTCGATCCGGCTGTTGTCCCAGCGTACCCGTGCGCGATGGGTGGAAAAGTTGATGTCGGCGGCCAGCACGCCGGGCAGTTGTCTAAGGTGCCGCTCGTTCAGCCAGATGCAGGCGGCGCAGACGATGCCCTCCAGTATCAGGTTGGCCTCGCGAACATCGCCCTCGCTCTTCACGAAGCTTTGCTGGACCTCGGGCAGGTCATACAGCTTGAGCTGTTTAAGCTCATCCAGCGCGGCCTCGGGCGTCTTGGGCAGGTCGGTGCGCAGCCGGTAATAGTCGGCGTTGCCGGAATCGATGATGGTCTGGGCCACCGCCTGACAGCCGCGGCAGCAGGCGGGCCGGTCCTGGTCCGCAAAACGGATCGGATACGTCGTTCCCGTCGGGACGGCCTCGCCACAATGAAAGCAGCGCTCGGCAGCGGGGCGGGAAGGGGGGACGGCATTGGGCATGACCGCCATTTTAACGAATTAACTCCCGTACAATATGCGCATGGTCCCTTGGTTGACGTTGCATACCCCATTCCCGGCGCCCGGATCGGCCCCGGTCGCTGCCAACGGCCTGTTGGCGGCGGGCGCTGATCTGTCGCCCGAGCGGCTGCTGGCTGCCTACCGTCAGGGCATCTTCCCCTGGTTCGGCCCCGGCGAGCCCATCCTGTGGTGGTCGCCTGATCCGCGCATGGTGCTCTTTCCTGACGAATTCAAGCTGTCGCGTTCGCTGGCCAAGCGCTTGCGCCGACGCGATTATGAGGTGCGGGTCGATACCGCCTTCGAGGCGGTCATGCGGGCCTGCGCCGAGCCTAGGCCCGGCCAGCGCGCCAGTTGGATCGTGCCCGAGATGATAGAGGCCTATGGCCAGCTCCACACCCTGGGCTATGCCCATTCGGTCGAGACCTGGCTGGCCGGCGAGCTGGTTGGTGGTCTCTATGGCGTCTCGATAGGCCGGATGTTCTACGGTGAATCCATGTTCACCCGGGTCAGCGACGGCTCCAAGATCGCCTTCGCCCATCTGGTCGCGCAATTGCGCCGCTGGGAGTTCGGCTTGATCGACTGTCAGATGGAGACCAGGCACCTGGCCTCGCTGGGCGCCCGGCCGATTGCCCGGCGGGAATTCATGAGCCGGCTGGCGTTGTTGGTAAACTTGCCAAACGTGCCTGGACTATGGCGCTTTGACCATGACCTTACTGACTGAACTGCCCATACAACGCCTCCAGTTTTACCTGACGGCGCCCTATCCGTGCAGCTATCTGCCGGACCGGATGGCGCGTTCGCAAGTGGCTACGCCGGCTGGGCTGGTTGATACCCCCGTATTCGGCGAGCTGGTCCGGCTGGGTTTCCGGCGCAGTGGCCATTATGTCTACCGGCCCCGCTGCGACGCTTGTCAGGCCTGCTTGCCGGCGCGGGTGGCGGTGGCCGATTTTCAGCCTCGGCGCAGTCAGCGCCGCAATCAGGTGCGGAACCGGGACATCGATTGTGTATTGCATCCGCTGGAATTCAGCGAAGCGCACTATGACCTGTATCGGCGTTACCAGGCGGCCCGTCATGCCGGTGGCGGCATGGATATGGACGACCGCGAGCAATACCGGGCCTTTCTGTTGGCCAGCCAGGTGGACAGCGCACTGGCAGAATTTCGTCTGGATGGCCGGTTGGTCATGGTGAGTCTGATCGACCGCCTGCTGGATGGCCTGTCGGCGGTCTATACCTTCTACGAACCGGATTTGGCCAAGCGTGGGCTGGGTGTACACAACGTACTCACCCAGATACGACTGGCGGCGGGGCTCGACCTGCCTTACCTGTATCTGGGTTACTGGATTGAGAAAAGCCCGAAAATGGCCTACAAGTCCGATTACCAGCCGCTTGAGGTTTACCGGGATAGAGCCTGGCAAACGCCGGCCGAAACTGAAATGGAGCACGACTGATGGCCCGCTTGCCCGATGCCGCCGAGCAAATACTCAAGATGCATGCGCAGTTCATTCATGCCGTGGTGAGCGCCATTCACGACCGCTCGCTGATACCGCAACTACTGGATATGTTGCGGGAAGCTGAAAGCCGGGGCTGGGCGGTGATGGTGTCGGTGGTGCGCGAGATCATCGACGGCAAGCGGGAGCGTACCGTGTTGCTGGGCCTGGACGATGAGGACAAGGTGATCGTCGAGGCCATCCTGGCCGGTATCGACAACCCGGCCACGCTGCCGCCGATTGACGCCGGAGGTGATCCAGCCACGGCCGCGCCGGGCCTGGGGACCATGATCGCCCTGGCCAGTCGCGGCAATATGGAGGCCTTCACCACGCTGGCCAACATGGCCGAGCAGATGATGAAGGCCGGCGGCGACATGGCCCGACTGGGCGGCATCATGCGCCGCTTGATAAACGGCGAACGCGACGAGGCCGCGCTGACCCGAGGCATGGGTGAGGCAGGTCGCAAGCTGGTGCGCGACATCCTGACTGAACTCGGGAAAACCGTTTTGCATTGAGGCCATCTGGCGTGGCATCCTCACGGCCGTAGGCAGCGTGAAACAGACTAGGGGATATTCGAGCATGACCAAGAGCCATCAACATCCGACCGAGCAGGGACCCGCCTTCGAGAAGACCGGGACCCTGGACGAGGTCAAGCTGATGCCTGGTGATGCGCTGCAATTGCAGCAGATGGTGAAGGGTCAGCACGAGCGTCTGACGGTACGGGTCATCGGCGTCATGAAACCGCTCAGCGTGTTGGTCACCGCGCCGGTCGTCGAAGGTAAGCTGATCTTTATCCGCGAGGCGCAGCCCTTCCTGGTTCGGGCCTTTTCCGGACTCAATGTGTGCGCCTTTAAGACCCATGTGCTCAAGACCCACCACAGCCCGTTCCCATATCTGCATCTGGCCTATCCCGACAGCATAGAGATCATGCGCATCCGCAAGGCCGTGCGGGCTGAGGTGCAACTCATCACGGCCATCCTCGACCAGGAAGGCGGCAAGCAGATCGCCGCAGGCCGGATCGTCGATCTGAGCGTGGGCGGCGCGCGCATCATGGCCAACAATCCCTTCGGCGAAAAGGATCAGATCGTTTTCCTCTCGTTCAAGGTCAAGCTGGACGACATCGAGGAATACATTCAAACCACGGCGGTCATTCGCGCCATCGGCCAGGAAGACGATGAGCATGGTCAAAAGGTCACAGTGGTGGGGGTGCAATTTGAAGCCCTATCCCAGGGCAATCGCTTGCTCATCATGCATCTGGTCTACCAGTTCTTGCTCAAGGAAACCGATTATGCGCATCTATCATGACCTGCTGCGCCATGTGCTTGAACAGGGTACACGCAAGGCCGACCGCACCGGCACCGGGACGATTTCAGTATTCGGCCATCAGATGCGCTTTGATCTGGCGGCCGGCTTTCCCCTGCTGACCACCAAGAAGGTGCACCTCAAGTCGGTGATCCATGAACTGCTCTGGTTTCTCCGGGGCGATACCAATATCCAATACCTGAAGGACAACGGCGTTTCTATCTGGGACGAATGGGCGGATGCGAACGGCGAGCTCGGCCCCATCTATGGTTACCAGTGGCGCAACTGGCCGGCACCGGACGGCCGCCATATCGACCAGATTGCCGAAGTGCTGGAGACTCTCAAGAACAACCCGGACTCGCGCCGCATTATCGTTTCGGCCTGGAACGTCAGCGACATTCCCAACATGAAGCTGCCGCCCTGCCACGCCTTCTTCCAGTTCTATGTCGCCGACGGCAAGTTGTCCTGCCAGCTCTACCAGCGCAGCGCCGACATCTTTCTGGGCGTGCCGTTCAACATCGCCAGCTATGCCCTGCTGACCCTGATGATGGCGCAGGTGACCGGCCTCCAACCTGGCGATTTTGTCCACACACTGGGCGATGCCCACATCTACCTGAACCACCTGGAGCAGGTGAACCTGCAACTCAGCCGCGATTGCCGCCCGCTGCCTACTATGCGGCTGAATCCTCAGGTAACCGACCTGTTCGCCTTCAAGTACGAGGACTTTAGCCTCGAAGGCTACGACCCGCATCCGGGCATCAAGGCCCCCGTCGCGGTGTAAAAAACTGTGAGGAGTGAAGGGGAAAGTATGAAACCGAGGTTGAGTCTGATCGTTGCCATGGCTCGTAACCGGGTGATCGGCATCGACAACACGCTGCCCTGGCATCTGCCCGAAGACCTCAAGCACTTCAAGGCGCTGACGATGGGGCACCACCTCATCATGGGCCGCAAGACCTACGAATCGATCGGTCGGCCCCTACCGGGGCGAACCACGGTGATTGTCAGCCGCGACCCCACTTACCGGGCGGCAGGCTGTCTCACTGCCGGTTCAGTGGCGGAGGCGATTGCCCTATGCCAAGGCGACGATGAGATTTTTTTCGTGGGCGGCGCCAGTCTGTATGGTCAGGCACTGCCGTTTGCGCAGCGGCTATACCTGACCGAGATTCAGCAGGATTATGCCGGCGATGCCTATTTCCCTGCGTTCGTGCGTGCGGACTGGCGCGAGGCATCGAGGACGCACCATGTCAGCGAGGGCGGTCTGGGCTATGACTTTGTGGTCTACGAACGCCAATAGGCCAAATAATTTCGGCCACAAAAAAGCGCGGACTGGCCGCGCTTTTTTGTCTGGCTAGACAGCTTACTTCAGGCTGACAATCCAGTCGGCGATGGCAGCTGCGTCGGCGGCAGCCTTGGGCTGGGCCATCATGGGCATCTTGCCATACTTGCCCTTGCTGCCCTTTTCGATGGCGGTAAGAATGGTGGCCTTGTCGCTCTTGGCGGCGATGTCTTTGAAGGTGGGGCCCATCTTCTTGGCGCTGACGTCATGGCAGGTCAGACAGCCGTTCTTCTTGGCCAGTTCGTCACCACCGGCAGCCAGGGCGGAACCGGCGGCGAACAGGGCGATAGCGGCAACAGCAGCGGAAATCTTTTTCATCTGTAGTCCTTTCGAGGCAATAGGGGTTAAGGAATTTGAAGCGGGGTCATTGTAAAACAAAAAAAGTTAATTTTTGCTTAAGAATTTTGATTCAAATCAACCTTGAAGTAGTGATTTGATACTAATTCAGCACAAGGTGGCTGATGAACGAGTATGTGTGCCATCAGATCACGCCGGGAATGACCTGTTTGGTGACCGCCACGGCGATGATGTAGCCAATGGTGGCCAGCGCGGCGATGAAGTAGATAGTGCGCTGACCCTTGGTCCGGCCGCGTTTGAGGGCCATGGCGCCGAGGTATATATAGAGCAGCAGGCCAAAAATCTTGACCAGCAGCCAGGGGTGGACGAGCGGGTTGAGGCCGCCGGCGATCAACATACCGATGGCGGCGACGAACAGCAGTGTGTCGTTGAGGTGCGGCACGACCTTGACCCAGCGGTCTTGCAGCCGGGGCGAGTCGAGCAACATCCAGATGCCGCGGGTGACAAACAGGCCGAAGGTGATGTAGACGGTGCCGACGTGGATGAGGCGGAGCAGGGCGTATTCCATGGTTAACTCAATGTTTTGCAGTAGTTGATGAGGCCATTGGTGGAGGCGTCGTGGCCACGCACCGGAGCGGCGTTCTTGATCTCGGGCAGGATGACCTTGGCCAGTTGCTTGCCCAACTCGACACCCCACTGGTCGTAGGAGTTGATGTTCCAGATCACGCCTTGGACGAACACCTTGTGCTCGTACAGGGCGATCAGCCGGCCCAGGGTGCGCGGCGTCAGCCGGCGGTAGAGCAGGGTGTTGGTGGGCCGGTTGCCGGGAAAGACCTTGTGCGGCAGCAGGTCCTTGATCTCGTCTTTGGCGAGTCCAGCTGCGGCCATCTCGGCGCGCGCCTCGGTGGCAGTCTTGCCTTTCATCAGCGCCTCGGTTTGGGCGAAGCAGTTGGCGAGCAGGATCGCGTGCTGGTCGGCGACCGGATTTGCGCCCTCGGCGGCGGCCAGGAAGTCGCACGGCACTAATTTCGTCCCCTGGTGGATGAGTTGGTAGAAGGCATGTTGCCCATTGGTGCCCGGCTCGCCGAACAGCACTGGCCCGGTGGAGACCTTGACCGGGTGGCCATCGCGGCCGATCGATTTGCCGTTGGATTCCATATCGAGCTGCTGCAGGTAGGCCGGAAAGCGCGCCAGATATTGGTCGTAGGGCAGCACGGCATAGCTTTGCGCGTCCCAGAAGTTGTTGTACCAGAGGCCGATCAGGGCCATGACCACCGGTATGTTCTTGTTGAGTGGGGCGGTGCGGAAGTGTTCGTCCAGGTCGAAGCCGCCGGTCAGCAGCGCCTCGAAATGATCCATGCCGACATAGAGCGCGATGGGCAGGCCGATGGCCGACCAGAGTGAATAGCGGCCGCCGACCCAGTCCCAGAAGCCGAACATGTTGGCGGTGTCGATGCCGAAGCGGGCGACCTCGGCGGCGTTGGTGGAGACGGCGACGAAGTGTTTCGCCACGGTGTCCTTGCGCTTCGCCGCCTTGAGGAACCAGGCCCGGGCGGCCTGGGCGTTGGCCAGGGTTTCCTGGGTGGTGAAGGTCTTCGAGGCGATGACAAATAGCGTGGTCTCTGGCTGCACCCGCTTCAGCACCTCGGCCAGATGGCTCGGGTCGACATTGGAGACAAAGTGGGCGTTCAGGCCCTTCTTGGCATACGGGGTCAGCGCCTGGCAGACCATGGCCGGGCCGAGATCGGAGCCGCCGATGCCGATGTTGACGATGTCGGTGATCCGCTCACCGCTGTAGCCCAGCCATTTGCCGGCGCGTACCTGGCCGACGAAACCGCGCATCTGTTTCAACACCCGGCGCACGTCCGGCATAACGTCATGGCCGTCGACCAGGACCGGCCGGTCGGAGCGGTTGCGTAGCGCGGTATGGAGCACGGCGCGGTCTTCGGTGAGGTTGATGCGGTCGCCGTTGAACATCGCCGCACGCATCATCTCGACGCCATTTTCTCTGGCCAGGCGAAGCAGCAACTTCATGGTCTCGGCCGTGACCAGATTCTTCGAGTAGTCGAACA
>PFGT01000053.1 GCA_002782005.1 Hydrogenophilales bacterium CG12_big_fil_rev_8_21_14_0_65_61_21
AAGCAGGCAAGCCGCAAAGCGGCTGCTCGCAAAAATCGGCTGAACGAGGACAGATTTTGACGATTTCGCCGGGCAATAGCCGTTCTATTGCCCAGGAAAGCGGCGGAATATGGGCCGTTCCGACGGTTTTGCAGCCGATTTCCTTTAAGTCCGGCAGACTCCTAGCCCTAACGATCATGGCCGAACGGGTGCGTTTTCCGCCACGGGTCGCGCCAGCTTGGCGACCACTGGGTTGGCCCAACCGCCGGTGACCAGATATTCGAAGCTGGCGGCCTGTTCGAAGGGGTCCTTGAGCAGTTTGTTGGCAATCAGCGCGCCAACGCCCACCACCGGGCCGCCCAGCAGCGCCCCGGCCACCGCTACGCCGCCAGTCAGGCTGGGTTGTATATGCAGGCGCAGTTGCTGGCTTTCATGGCTCAGATCGATCTTGCCTTTCATGTGTATCTTGGCCGAGGGGCCTTGGATATAGAGGTCGGGCAAATAGCCGATGCCGCGGTCGAGCATGACATCGCCGCGGATGCTGTCGAAGGCGAAACCGGTCGAGAACACGTCGCGGAAATCCAGGACGATGTGCCGGGGCAGCGCTTGCAGACTAAGTATCCCGAGCAGCTTGGCAGCACCGGGGTCGAGTTGGGTGAAGCGACCATTCTTGAGTTCAACCTTAAGTGCGCCGCCCAGCCGGTCCTTGCTGAAATCCTCCGCGCGGCCGCGCCAGTCGAGATTGCCTTGCACCGCCAATTCACCGCCTTTGATGTCCTCCGAGTAGCCGAGCCGGCGCAGCAACTGGCCCAGGTTGCCGGAATCCAGTTTCAGGTTCAGCCGGGTATTGCGCAGGGCCGACGCGGACAGCCAGCCGCTGGCTTCTAGCCGGGCCTCGGGTGCCTTCAAGCTGCCGGCGTCGATGACCAGGCCATCGCGTGCGGCAGTGAGCTTGAGCGTCATTTCGCCCAGGTCGCGCCGGTCGTAAGCGAAGGCTTGGACGGCGAGGTCAATCTCTTTGGGCAGGTCGTTCGGGTCGATGGCCTGACGGCTGACCGCCGTGGATGCGGCGCGAGGCAGGTCAAGCTTCTTGAACCGTCCGATCAGGCTGTCGCCTGGCGTGCCCGGTTGCGGTCCATATAGCACTTCGCCCTGCACCCCCTGGCCATTCAACTGGATTTTCCAGGCCCGCTGCTCCGGGCCGACCTGGACGTTGATGTCGTGGAACAACCGATCGAAGGCCAGCAGTTCGTTGAAGGTCAGGTTGACGGACCGCAGCGGCAGGCCGTCGCGGCCCGCGCCACCCAGGTCGAGCCGGCGCCAGGCATCGAAATCCAGGCGGCGCAGGGTGCCTTGCACGGTGATCCCCTCTGCCTTCGGCATGGCCACTGGCTGGCTGCCGAACATGATGCCCAGACGGGTACGCGCGGGGCTATCGCCAGGCATCAGCACGCCGGCCAGCGCCGTACCATACCTGAACGCAACGGGCGGCCGGCCATCGCCGCGTTCCTGGGCGCTCAGCGTGAATGGGGTTTCCTGATTGGCGGGCTTGCCCAACGGTGCCGGCAGGTCGATCGCCAGTCCGGCCAAATTGGAATTCAACTTCAGATCGACCGAGTGTGGCCGCAGGACGATGTCAGCCTGGGCACGAGTGCTGCCGGAAATCCGCCGGTCGAGGGCGTCGGGCAGCCAACGCGCCAGGGTGGCGGCGGTCAGGCTGCCGGTGGCGCTAGCGTGGACCCGGCCACCCTTTGCGCTGGCCAGGCTAATGGCGATGGGTTGTCCGAACAGGCGGGCGCCGAGGCCCTCGCCCTTGACCCCGGCATCGGTAAAATTCAGTGCGCCGGTGACGTTGGTCAGCCCCGGCAGTTGGTCGTTCAAGGCAATGCTGTCGTCTTGCGGTACAAAGCGGCCGGCGACCCGAGTCCGGTCGATTTCGCTCAACGGCATAACCAGTTGCAGATGCAGCCGGCCGGGGCCGGTGGCCTTCATCTCATCGGTGAAACGACCCATGTATTCGTTCACCGGACTTTGCCGGATGAAGTCCAGGAACGCGGCCGTCGGTCCGCTGGCCTGGCCGGTCACGGTCAGCATCGTGTCCGGGCTGTAATACAGATCGGGAATGACGACCTTAACCGTTTCCAGTCGGGCGCCCAGTATTTGGCCATGCTCGGCATCGAGTGTCATGGTGTTGTTGCGAAAGGTGAGCCAGCCGTTGATGCCGGTGATGCGGGGCCAGTTGGTGGCGTAATCGAGCACGCCGTCCTGCATCCGGATGGCGATCTGGAGCAGTCCGCCACCCTTGTCGAACGGGTAGCGGTCAAGTGAGCCACGCAAGGTCAGTGTGGTCTCCGGCGAGGTGCCGCCAAGAATGCCGCGCTTGACCCAGAGGTAGGCATCGTCACCAACTTGACGGGGCAGGTAACGCCAGACGGCGGTGCCGTTGCCACGGTTCAAGCGGCCCTGGATGTCGATGACCGGCGCGCGGCCGGGCGGCACGGTCAGGTTGCCCTGAACCTGGCCGTCCAGATCGAGGTTGCTTAATTCGCAATGCACCAGGTCGAAGCGGTAGCCCGCCGATGCCGAACCCGACCACTTGATCTCGCTTGTCAGGCGGCTGAGATCGAGTGGCTGGCGGAACACCTTGTCGTAGATCAGATGCAGACCCTGGCTGTCCAGCTTGGCCTGGCCCTTGCTCTCGTCGGCCTCGATCTCGCCGTTCAGGCCGCTCAAGCCGGGCAGGTTGCGGGTCGGGTTCATGCCGGCGTCGCGGAAACGGGTCTGGAGTCGGAAGCGTTCCTTGCCCAGCCAATTGAGGTCGATGTGTTCGATGAAGCCGTGGGGATTGATCGCCGCCAGCCAGTCGTGCGCCTGGCGCGGTAGCGGCACGGCGCCGGAGATCGCCGTCAGCGCCTCTAGACGCAGGCTGTCGGCAGCGATCTGGGCGCTCTCCACCTTGCCCGCCGGGGTCGGCGTGAAACTGACCTTGACGTTGGCCGGCTCGGCGGTCTGGCCGGACGGCGTAATGAAGCGCAGCCCTTGCACCGAGTAGGTCTGTCGATCGCCCTTGCGCGACCAGCCCAGGCGGCCAGAAACCCGGGCGAAGGTCATGTCGGGCAGGTCCGCCGCGAGGGAAACGGCGACATCGGCCAAGCCAACGTCACCAGTAACGCTCTGGATACGCCCTTGGTCTATATCCGCCCAGAAACGGACGTTGCCCAGGCTGCGTTTGACCGAGGATTGCGCCCACGGCGACCAGGTATTGAGGCCGGCGGCCGCGGCGGCATCAGCCCGCAGATAGAGTTGCCCGTGCCAGCCGGCCAGGTCATGCACCGAATGGCCGTTGAGGTCGCCGCGCAGGTCAATGCGTTGCGCGGCGCTGGCCGGCGGCTGAGCGGTCAAACCGAAGCGGTGACGGCTGAAGCGGCTGGCCAGACCGAGATTGACGTGGTTCAGGTTGAGTGGCGGGGCGGCGAGCATTTCGTCGATCCAGACCACCTTGCCGTCGTTCACCATGACCGACCGTTGCCGCAGCAGCCAATCCGGAAACGGGCTCGAAGCCCCGCTGGAATTGACCGGAATGCCGGCCACCAGGATAACGCCGGTCTGGTCGCGGCGAATCTCCAGGGTTGGCCGATCAATGTCCAGACTGACCAGATGAGGTTCCATCAGGGCCAGGCTCAACCAGGACAGCGTCGCGTCCACCCGGTCAAGCCGTAGCGGCGCCGGTTGTCCAGCCGGCACCAGGGTCAGGCCGCGCAGACTGAAACGCGGATTGAGGTGCGACCAGTCGGCGCGAATCTCGCCAATCTTGACCGGCATACCCACCGCGCGGCCGGCGCCCGCCTCGATATCGGCCTTATAACGACCGATGTCCGGCATGATTAGAACGCGCAACGCGAGGGCGAAGCAGGACAGCAATATCACCCCGCCCGCCAGCAAGTAGACGGCGTAATGAGCGAAACGGCGGAGAAAAATAATCATAAGTGGGCAGCGATGCCCGGCCGGCGAAGGGTTGTAATCCACGGTGCCACAATGCTACGCCGCAGGCAGTAAATAAAGTAACGAGCAGGCCATTACAGTGACTGACGCCAAACCGGATAGTTCGCCAGCCTCACTCCGGCGTATAGCCCAGGTTCGGCGCCAGCCATTTCTCGGCCTGGGCGACAGCCCAGCCCTTGCGCCGGGCATAGTCCTCGACCTGGTCGCGGCCCAACTTGGCAACCGCAAAGTAGCGAGCGTCCGGGTGGCTGAGGTAGAAGCCGGAGACCGAGGCGGTCGGCAGCATGGCGTAGTTCTCGGTGAGGGTAACACCGATGTTTTCCGGCGCCTGAAGCAGGTCGAACAGCGGGCCTTTTTCGCTGTGTTCCGGGCAGGCCGGGTAGCCGGGGGCCGGGCGGATGCCACGGTATTCCTCGTTGACGAGTTGCTCGTTGGTGAGCGCCTCGTCACTGGCGTAGCCCCAGAACCCGGTGCGCACGCGCTGGTGCAGACGTTCGGCGCAGGCCTCGGCCAGGCGGTCGCACAAGGATTTGAAGAGGATCGCGGAATAGTCGTCGTGGGCGGCCTCGAACTCGCGCACCTTGTCCGCTTCACAGATGCCAGCCGTGACCACGAAGGCGCCAATATAGTCTTTGACCGGGGCGGCGGCGACGAAGTCGGCCAGGCACCAGTTCGGCTGCGCCGCACTATCCTGGGCAGGCTTGGCCACCTGCTGGCGCAGGTTGTGCCAGACCATGAGCGGGTGCGTGCGCCCCTCGTCGGCATAGATCGCGATGTCGTCGTCATCGACCTGGTTGGCAGGGAACAGACCGAGCACAGCGCGGGCCTCGACCCAGTGCTCGGCGAGCATTTTCTTGAGCATGGCCTGGGCGTCGGCAAACAGCTTTCTCGCCTCCTCACCGACCTTGCTGTCGTCGAGTATCTTCGGATAGCGGCCGTGCAGCTCCCAGGCTTGGAAGAAGGGCGTCCAGTCGATGAGACCGGCCAGTTCGGCCAGGTTATAGTCCTTGAAGACCTGGATACCCAGGGCCTTGGGCACGGGCGGGGTATAGGCCGACCAGTCGGTCTTGAAGCCGTTCGCCCGCGCCTCGGCCAGCGTCACCCGCTTGGCCTCGCCGCGCTGGGCGGCATGGCGCTCGCGCACCTCGACATAGTTGGCCTTGGTCTTGGCGATAAAGTCGGAGCGTAGGTCTGGAGAGAGCAGTTGGGTGCAGACGCCGACCGCACGACTGGCATCCTTCACATAGACCACTGGGCCGTCGTAGTGGCTGTCGATTTTCACCGCCGTGTGGGCCAGGCTGGTGGTGGCGCCGCCGATCAGCAAGGGCTGCTTCATACCCAGCCGCTGCATCTCCTTGGCGACGTGGCTCATCTCCTCCAGCGAGGGGGTGATGAGACCGGATAGGCCGATGATGTCGACGTTCTGTTCCTGGGCCGTGTGCAATATCTTATCGGCCGGCACCATGACGCCGAGGTCGATGACCTCGTAGGCATTGCAGCCCAGCACCACGCCGACGATGTTCTTGCCGATGTCGTGGACGTCGCCCTTGACCGTGGCCATCAGTATCCGGCCCTTGGGCTTGGACTCGGCGGTCTTGGTCGCCTCGATCCAGGGCGTCAGATAGGCCACCGCCTGCTTCATTACCCGGGCCGACTTCACCACCTGGGGCAGGAACATCCGGCCAGCGCCGAACAGGTCGCCGACCACGTTCATGCCATCCATCAGCGGGCCTTCGATGACCTTGACCGGGTGACCCAAGGTGACGCGGGCCTCCTCGGTGTCCTCGGCGATGTATTGGGTAATGCCCTTGACCAGCGCATGGGCGAGGCGCTTTTCCACCGGTTGTTCGCGCCAGGCCAGGTCTTCCACTTGTTCTTTGGCCGAGCCCTTGACGGTGCTGGCGAATTCCACCAAGCGGTCGCCGGCGTCGGGACGGCGGTTGAGCACCACGTCCTCGACCCGCTCGCGCAATTCCGGCTCGATCTCGTCGTAGACGCCCAACTGTCCGGCATTGACGATGCCCATGTCCATGCCGGCCTGGATGGCGTGGTAGAGGAACACGGTGTGGATGGCCGCGCGCACCGGCTCGTTGCCGCGGAACGAGAACGACACGTTGGAGACGCCGCCGGAGACATGGGCGTGCGCCAGGTTGTTGCGGATCCAGCGGGTCGCCTCGATGAAGTCGACGGCGTAGTTGGCGTGTTCCTCGATGCCGGTGGCGATGGCGAAGATGTTGGGGTCGAAGCAGATGTCCTCGGCCGGGAAGTCGATGACCTCGGTGAGCAGCTTGTAGGCCCGGGCGCAGATCGCGGTCTTGCGGGCGTAGGTGTCGGCCTGGCCCGCCTCGTCAAAGGCCATGACGATCACCGCCGCGCCGTAGCGGCGGGCCAGCTTCGCCTTCTCGATAAAGGCGGCCTCACCTTCCTTCATGGAGATCGAGTTGATAATCGGCTTGCCCTGCACGCACTTGAGGCCGGCCTCGATGATCTCCCACTTGGACGAGTCGATCATGATCGGCGCACGGGCGATGTCCGGTTCGGAGGCGATCAGGCTGAGAAAACGGCTCATGGCGGCAATCCCGTCGAGCATGGCCTCGTCCATATTGATGTCGATCACTTGGGCGCCGTTGTCGACCTGCTGGCGGCAGATGGCCAGCGCCTCCTCGTACTGGCCTTCGAGCACGAGCCGCTTGAATTTGGCCGAGCCGGTGACGTTGGCGCGCTCGCCGACGTTGACGAACAGGGAGCCGGCGCCGACGTTGAACGGCTCCAGACCGGAAATTCTTAACGCCGGGGCAATTTCCGGGGTGGCCCGGGGCGGACAGTCGGCCACCGCCTCGGCGATGGCCCGGATGTGTTCCGGGGTGGTGCCGCAGCAGCCGCCGACGATGTTGATGAGACCGCTTTGCGCCCATTCGCGAATCTCGCCGGCCATCGCCTCGGCGCTCTCGTCGTAGCCACCGAAGGCGTTGGGCAGGCCGGCGTTGGGATGGGCCGAGGTGAGACAGTCGGCCTTGGCGGCGATCTCGGCGATGTGCTGGCGCAATTCCCGGGCGCCGAGCGCGCAGTTGAAGCCGAAAGAGAACGGCTCGGCATGGCGCAGCGAGTTCCAGAACGCCTCGGCGGTTTGTCCTGATAAGGTCCGACCGGAGGCGTCGGTGATGGTGCCGGAGATCATGATCGGCCGGGTCAGTCCGGCCTCGTCGAAATACTTTCTCACCGCGAACACGGCG
>PFGT01000089.1:0-1151 GCA_002782005.1 Hydrogenophilales bacterium CG12_big_fil_rev_8_21_14_0_65_61_21
AACTGCCTGTTCAACTTGCATCGGGACTTTCTTCTTGGTCGTCATGATTTTGGCCTGCCTTGCACTTTAATTTCTGAAGGGCAGGTGTCTCAGGTCATATTGGCACAGGAGGGGCGCGGTATTATCGCGCAGTGTCCCCAGCACCGCCGGGTTGGGCACCTTATCAGCCGTGACCAGCTTCGGCATGCAACTTCAGCCCAAGTGCACCGATGACTTTAAGGATGGTGTCGAAGCCAGGGCTACGATCACCGGAGAGCGCTTTGTAAAGACTTTCGCGAGACAGTCCGGCATCGCGCGCGACCTGTGACATACCCTTGGCGCGAGCAATATCGCCAAGTGCTTTAGCAACAAATGCAGCATCCCCGTCTGCTTCTTCAAGGCAGGCTTCAAGATAAGCGGCCATTTCCTCATGGGTTCCGAGGTGTTCGGCTACATCATAGCGAGTGGTAACAGTCTTGGTCATGGTTGCTACTCCGAAAGATTACGTGCGAGGCGCAATGCAGTCTTGATGTCCTTGGCTTGGGTAGTCTTGTCTCCTCCAGCCAGCAGAATAATCAGTTCTCGCCCTCGCATCTTGAAATACACCCGGTAACCGGGGCCGTAGTTGATTCGCAACTCCGAGCACCTTCACCAACCGGCTCGACATCGCCGGGGTTTCCAGCGGCGAGCCGTTCGATCCTTGCTTGGACGCGCGCTCTCGTTTGGAGGTCGCGCAAGTCGTCGAGCCACTGAGCGAAGAGGCCGGTTTTGCGAATTTCAATCATAAAACAACTGTAGCCCTGTGGCTACATATTGTCAATGCCATACGCGCCGCCCTGAGGTGCCCAACGTAGAAGTCACCGGCGCTGCGCGGCTTTATCGCGCAGCGTCCGTGTGGACTGCCGGGTTGGGCATCAGTTTCTCACTGTGTCGTAGGCCGTCTTCCATTCACCAGCCAACACAGGGAGACGTGTCAGTATTTCACGTCCGAATACCACCTCATCGACATAGCCCATGTGAAGCATGTCAATCATTCGGCATAGGTACGAGCGTCCGCACTCCCACCATGTGAAGTGGTTATCAATGAATGGCGGATTCAACTCTGAAGTGCAACTTTTGTAAGCGAATTTAGGTGGCGAGCTGCGTTAATATCGGAGCCACTTAAACGACCA
>PFGT01000089.1:1172-2036 GCA_002782005.1 Hydrogenophilales bacterium CG12_big_fil_rev_8_21_14_0_65_61_21
GATACCAGATTTACGGGCTGAAACAAGCTGGTTTGAATCAAACCGAGATCGCCAAAAAAATCGGCGTAGACAAGGGCACGATTTCACGGGAGTTCAAGCGTAACGAGGGCAAGCGCGGCTGGCGGCCAAAGCAGGCGCAGTCGTTCCGAGATGAGCGCCGGCAAGCCTGCACGAATGGCAAGTGCTTCTCATCGGATGAATGGGCGGAAGTCGAGCGGTTGATCCGGGAAGACCTCAGCCCGGAACAGGCCGCAAATCGGCTTGCGTTGGAAGGCTGCTTGCAGATTAGCCATGAGATCATCTACCAACACATTTACGCGGACAAACGAAATGGCGGAGAGCTGCACCAACATTTGCGAAGCCAGAAACCGCGCCGCAAGCGTTATGCAAGCGGGCAAGAACGACGTGGCACGATCAAGAACCGTGTCAGCATTGATGAGCGCCCGGAGATCGTTGCGGAAAAAACACGTATGGGTGATTGGGAGGGCGACACTGTGATCGGCAAGAACCACAAAGGCGGATTGGTTACACTGGCCGAACGCAAGTCGCGCTATGTGTTGGCGGGGCATATACGCAGCAAGCATGCTGCCGGGGTCACGGCTGTGACAACGCGCCTGCTGACGCCTCACAAGGATAAGTGCCACACCATCACATTCGACAATGGCAAGGAGTTTGCGGAGCATGAGAAAATGGCGGCAGAACTAAAAGCGGACATCTACTTTGCCAATCCCTATCACTCCTGGGAGCGGGGGTTGAACGAGAACAGTAACGGGCTATTGAGGCAGTACTTCCCCAAGGGCATGGAGCTGACAGACATCACCGAGGAACAAGTGCAGGAGGCGGTAGAGCGGATCAACCACCGAC